>CAZWEU010000049.1:0-8894 GCA_964632785.1 uncultured Lachnospiraceae bacterium
ATCTCTTCTTTCAATTGTTTAAAAATAACTTCTTGACATACTACCAGATTGCTTAAATCCCTATTTATATTTTATCATGATTGATCTCATAAAATAAAGCAACTCTATTTTTAAAAAATAAATTGACAAGATCTATTTCCTATGTTACCTTATTTATAGTCATTATGGTTTAATAATAAATCTATTTCATACTACAATTAATGGAGGAAACAATGAACGAATCAAAAACACTAGCCAATTTAATGGAAGCATTTGCCGGTGAATCGGAGGCCAATCGAAAATATACTGCCTATGCCAAGAAAGCTGAAAAAGATGGTAAAATCAATGCCGCTAAATTATTTAGAGCCGCATCCGATGCCGAGACCATCCATGCCCTTAAGCATTTTGAAGTTGCTGGAAAAGTTCATAGCACAGCTGAAAATCTTACCGATGCCGTAGCTGGTGAGACCCATGAAGCGACTGAAATGTATCCCGATTTCTTAGCAACCGCAAAAGAAGAAGGCCATAAAGCGGCCGCCCTATCCTTTACCTATGCCATGAAAGCTGAAGCCGTTCACGCTAAGCTTTATCAAGAAGCCTTAAAAAACCTTGATCAAACGGAAGAAATTTTTTACTACCTCTGTCCACTTTGTGGAAATATTGAAAAATCCCGACCTGACAAATGCTCAATTTGTGGTATTTCAGGGGATCGTTTTATCAAATACTAAACCCTTTCCTTTTTAAAAGCAGCCAAAACTAAACTGATTTTGGTTGCTTTTATTTGCTTTACCAGCTAAAAGAATAACGAGTGTTTACTGGATAACGAAAAGGGAGATCCAAGCTGGTTTTTTTCACGCATAGAAAATAAATTACTTGACATGAGCAATTTTTTATGCTAATATAAAAATTAATTAAATATGCAATGTATTTGCTTGTGACTTTTCACTTGGGAATGCCGGGCTAAAATTATTTCTAACCGCAAAGTTATGTCTGAGCGGAAAGTCGAGTCATCAATGATCACTTGTATTCATGTACTCCTTTTCCGTCTTGGAACAGGAGTCTTTTTTTGTAAAGGAGAAAAAATGGACAAAAGAATTGGAATAATTGGTATTGTGATTGAGGATCTTTCATCTGTCAATCAGGTAAATGAAGCACTACATGACTATGCGAACCTGATTATTGGACGGATGGGACTCCCCTACAAAGAGCGCGATGTATCGGTGATCTCTTTAATTATGGATGGCACTAATGATGAAATCAGTGCTCTTACCGGTAAAATCGGAAGAATCAAAGGCGTAACAGTCAAGTCAATGATTACCAAAAAAAACATTTAGTCGAAAGGTTGTTAAAGAATGAATTTTCTAGAAAAATACCACGATGAATTTGAAGCACTCGATCAACTTGAGCATGATTTTATTGATGATGATAAAATCTGGGCGCAATTAAACAAACATGAAAATCCTTCTCGAGAAGAAGTCCGGCAAGTCCTCAAAAAGGCAGCCCAATGTATTCGGTTGGAACCTGAGGAAACGGCCATCTTGATTCAAAATAATGACGATGAAACGATTCAAGAAATGTATCAACTGGCCTACCAATTAAAACAAGAAGTCTATGGTGATCGAATCGTTTTCTTTGCCCCCCTTTATATCAGTGACGAATGTGCCAATAATTGTAAATACTGTGGTTTCCGTAGTAGCAATAAGGAAATGCATCGCCAAACCCTGACGATGGATGAAATTGCCGATGAAGTTGAGATCATGATTGAAGAAGGTCAAAAACGGACCGTTCTTGTTTACGGTGAATCGCCGAAAACTGAAGTCGATTTTATGTGTCAGACAGTGAAACAAGTTTATCAAGTAAAAACCGAACACGGCGAAATTCGTCGCGCTAACATTAATTGCGCTCCTCTTCGTGTCGATGAACTCAAAAAGCTAAAGGAAGCCGAAATCGGAACCTTTCAAGTCTTCCAAGAAAGCTATCATCATGAAACCTATCGTGATGTCCATCCTGCCGGCACCATTAAAGGCCATTATCGCTGGCGTTTATATGCCATGGATCGTGCCCAACAAGCGGGTGTCGATGATTGTGGCCTCGGTGTTCTATTCGGTCTTTACGACTGGCGCTTTGAAGTGATGGGTCTTTTATACCATACCATCCACCTTGAAGATACCTTTAATGGTGTCGGCCCGCATACCATCTCCTTTCCCCGAATCACGCCGGCAACCGGAACACCTTTTTCCAGTAACCCCAAATATGCGGTCAGCGACAATGATTTTAAAAAATTGATTGCCATTTTGCGCTTATCAGTCCCTTATACGGGCTTAATCTGCACCGCCCGAGAATCGGTCAATGTCCGTAAAGAAGTCATTCCCTTAGGCGTTTCCCAAATCGATGCCGGAACCCGAATTGGCGTTGGCTCCTATTCCAAATCAAAAGAAGCCAATACCCTTCCCGATAAAGAACAATTTTCAATTTGTGATTCCCGTTCCCTCGATGATGTCGTCAAAGAGGTTTGTCAAATGGGTAATATCCCCTCCTTTTGTACTTCCTGTTATCGCGCCGGCAGAACTGGTGAAGCATTTATGAAGGTCGCCAAAGCAAAATTTGTCCATAACTACTGTATCCCCAATGCCATCTTTACCCTTAAGGAGTATCTGCTTGATTATGCCTCCGACGCTACCAAAACGATCGGTGAAAAAGTGATTGAAGAACATCTGGACCGATTAAAAAGCCAACCGATCTATGATCAGACATTAACCATCCTTGACCAACTCGAGAGTGGCAAACGCGATTTGCGTTTGTAAAAATGATTAGCTCTTTAGACCAATTTTCTAGCCGCCATAAAAGAGATTTATCAACCCTGATACAATATTTTTGTGAGCAGGCTACCGCCAAAGAAAGCAATGATCTTGCCTTAGCGGCCCGCCAAATAAATCCTTACCAAGGTAAAATATTTTTTAGAGGACTGATTGAATTTAGCAACTATTGTAAAAATGATTGTTATTGCTGCGGCATTCGTCAGAGTAACCAAAAAGCGGTCCGCTACCGGATGACCGCCACGGAAATTCTCGAAAGCTGTCAGCAGGGCTACCAACTTGGCCTACGCACCTTTGTCTTACAAAGCGGTGAAGACTATTATTTCACGGTTAATCGCTTATGTTCACTTGTTTCAGCCATCAAAACAGCTTTTCCCGATTGTGCCCTCACCCTTTCCGTTGGTGAATTAAGTCATCAATCATATCAAAAATTATATGATGCCGGCGCCGATCGTTATCTTTTACGCCATGAAACCGCAAATAATGCTCATTATCAAAGGCTCCATCCACCGGTATTAAGCCTTGAAAAGCGAAAAGCCTGCTTATATCAGCTTAAAGAAATTGGTTATCAGGTTGGCGCTGGTTTTATGGTCGATTCGCCCTATCAAAGCTACGACACTTTAGCCGAAGATCTCATTTTTCTACGTGAACTTCAGCCCCATATGATTGGCCTTGGTCCCTTTATCCCCCACCAGGATACGCCCTTTGCTAATTATCATCAAGCCTCGATTCACAACACCCTTATTTTATTATCCTTGGTCCGGCTGATGGTTCCAAAGGCCTTGATTCCCTCGACAACAGCCCTTAACACGGTTGATCCTAGCGCCCGGCAAAAAGGCTTCTTGGCTGGCGCTAATGTCGTCATGCCAAACTTAACGCCAAAGCGCTATCGCGATCACTATGCCTTATACGATCATAAGCTCTGTAGTGGCCTAGAAGCATCGGAAAATTTATCAGAATTAATCGAAACAATTAAAAACATCCAGATGATCCCCGATTTATCACGTGGGGATCACCTGGATATGAAATAGAGGTTCTTATGCAAGATATGAATGCAACACCAATCTCAAGTCGTTTTACGATCGGCATTTTTGGTCGCCGAAATGCTGGCAAATCATCATTGATCAACGCCATTACCAAACAAAACACCGCTTTAATCTCCGCGGTCCCGGGTACCACGACCGACCCCGTCTACAAGGCCATGGAAATCCTCCCGATCGGGCCAGTGGTCTTTATTGATACTGCTGGTTTAGATGATAACGGTACCCTGGGCTTACAACGCATCGAAAAATCTTATGAAGTCCTACGTAAATGTCATTTTGTCATTGTCGTTACTGATGAAGCCGGTATCACTCAATTTGAAGAAGATTTTATCGCCCAACTAAAAAGCCGAAAAATCAATTTTATTGTCGTCTTTAATAAATGCGATAAGCATGATCCCGAAATTAAAGAGACCCTCGGATTTCCTTTCGTCTGTGTCAGCACCTTCCAAAATAAAGGAATTGAAGAGGTGAAAAAACAAATCATCGCCCATTCCGGAACTGAATATATCCAACCAACATTAGTCGATAGCTTGATCAAAGCTGGCGACATCGCTGTTCTAGTAACACCCATTGATTCTTCAGCGCCCAAAGGACGCTTGATTTTGCCACAACAACAAACGATTCGTGATATTTTAGAATTAGGCGCCATGGCGGTGGTTACTAAAGAAACTGAATTAAAACAGACACTGGCATCTTTAAAAGCCCCTCCCACCATCGTCATCACCGATTCTCAAGCCTTTAAACAAGTAGCTGCCGATACACCATCAGATATTCCTCTAACCTCCTTTTCAATTTTATTTGCCAGGCAGAAAGCCGATCTTAGCGAAATGGTCCGGGGAGTCAAACAAATTGAAAGCCTATCAAAGGGTGATCGAATTCTGATTGTTGAGGGTTGCACCCATCACCGACAAGACGATGATATTGGCAAGGTTAAAATTCCCCGCTGGATCAATCAAATCGTCGGTGACGGTCTTCATTATGACTGGACCGCTGGTGCTTGCTATCCTAAAGAAATCGCGGCATACAGTCTCATCATCCATTGTGGCGGCTGCATGCTTAACCGTCGAGAAATGCATTACCGGGTTGAAAAATCACGAGAAAAAGGCGTTTATATTACTAATTACGGCGTTTTGATTGCCTCTGTCACGGGCATTCTAGCCCGTAGCCTCAAGCCTTTTCCAGATGCTTTAGCTGTTTTAAATGAAGGAAATCGGTCGCATTTTAGCTAAACACCACTTAAGCCTCTATTCATCACATTTTTTACAAGACTTATCTTTACTTTTGTATAAGGTGCTGACGGCCGGATTCTTATCGCCAAATTTTTCCATCACCTCGTCTAAGGTCGTTCGTCGATCAATCCCGTCGGCGGCCCTTTTCTTAATCAATTTGTAGACTGCGAACACAGAAGAAGGGCCAATTTCCGATGAAAAATAACCAATTCCTTGATTCCAAGCAAAAAGTGAAAAAAGTTCATCTAATTCTGCAATCGTAACCCCAAGAGAATAGGCTTTAATTAACTCCCTCGTTGCCTGTCGAAAACGTGAGGCCCCAATGGCATTACTCATCGATAAAAGTAGCTTCGTTTTTAAATCAATGGCCGCATCTTCTTTTTCCCAGATCAATTCCCAAAAATCAACAACAGTGCTGGCTAGCACATCGTCAATGGCTTTATAATTGACAATCGCCGTCGGCTTAAAAGGCATATCGGCTCCACTTTCAAAGGTCATGGTCTTCATTTCAAGGCGGTAAAAATAAACGCGATATTCATGGTCTGAGACCTTCTCCGTGAGATGCTCAAAACCTAAGTCCTTTAATGCCGAGTACAAGGGCTTTGGTTCAAAACTTTGGACGACGCAAAGGCCTTCGTTTTGATTGACCGCTTGGGCCCTGTGAAGGACCATTGGTAAAAAGTTACTGGTCAGATGCCTGACATCAACGACTGGAAATGATTCTTTCTGACTTTCCCAATTAATATGCATAAGTTTTTCCTCTTTTCTGTTATTGATCTTCATTTATTTTATTAATCATAAAAGAGTATCAGTAGTTAGATGATCCTAACTATGGATACTCTTTTAGTATAACTTTAGTCATTATCCCTGTCAAGCTTTTAATCTTTATTTTTTACTAATCACATTCTTTACATTCGGTTACTTTTTCGATTTCTTCTATTTGATCCAACTTTCTGATTTCATAAAGCAACCAAATATTGGTCAAAATAAACGCCCCCATATCAGCAACTGGAGCCGCTCGCCAGACGCCTTCTAAACCCCAAAAAGATGGTAGAATAAGGAGCAATGGGATGAAGATCAAAACTTGTCGCGACAGACTAATAATGGTTGATTGTGTTGGCTTACCCATGGCTTGAAAATAACTCCCACCAATAATTTGCACCCCAATCAAGGGCAAAAAGGTGAAGAAAATTAACATAGCATGAACGGATAGGTCAATTAATTCTGGGTTTTCATTGAAAATTCCCACTAATTGAGCCGGCCAAAGCTTGATTAGGATAAAGCCGACAATTAAAATACCTGTGGCCGCCGCTATCGATGCCATTAAGGTTTTTTTAACCCGCTTAAACTTTTTCGCTCCATAATTATAACCAATAATCGGTTGCGCCCCCTGACTAATCCCCAGAATTGGCATAACCAGTAAATTAGCAATGCTCATGATGATACCGATGGCTGCCAGAGCCAAATCGCCTCCATAATGAACCAAACTACGGTTGAGAATTAATTGTTGCACACTCGTCGTAATCTGCATGGCAAAGGCTGGAAAGCCAATAACCATAATGCCTTTGACCATTAATTTTTGAGGTTTCATATTTTTAAGTCGCAATTTTAATTTACTTTTCCCGCTTAAAAAATAATATAAAACCCAGGTGCTAGTCACCATATAAGAGGTAATGGTCGCCAATGCCGCTCCTTTAACACCCCAGTGAAAGATAAAGATATAAATATAATCTAAGATAATATTGGTAACTGCTCCAATTAACATCGTGTACATGGCTATTTTAGGATTTCCTTCGGCCCGAATAAAGTTGTTCATCCCGACCCCAACTGCCATAAAGACACTCCCCAATAAGATGATTCTCATATAATCTACCGCATAAGGGAGGACCGTCTCACTGGCTCCAAATAGCCTTAATAGCGGTTCCAAAAAGATTAAGCCGACAACTGTTAGCAAGACTCCTAAGACAATAATCAGCCCCAAAGCATTGCCCACAATCTGTTCTGATTCCGCTTTGTTTTGCTCACCCAAACGAATAGAGATCAGTGAGGTTGCTCCCATCGCAATTAACATGACAAAAGCCATCAGAATAATAATAATCGGCAGGCTCACCGTCACGCCGGCAAGGGCCATATCTCCTACACCACGCCCTACAAAGACACTGTCAACGACATTGTACAAGGCATTGACAAGCATGCCGGTTATGGCTGGCAGAGAAAATCTCAATAATAAAGTTGAAATTTTCTCTACTCCCATTTGATCTTGTTCGTGCATTCAATCACTCCTTTAAATTTTGTGTTTATAACATTATGATGCTAGAGCATATTATAACCGATCCAAATATATAATCAACTTTCCCCCTTCTCAAAAATAACAAGTATATTCCTTATTTCTATCCTAATCTCTCAGTTTAAATGATTTCATATCAACATAGATACTCGTTTCTAATTAAAAATGAACTGATCCATCATTGAACCAGTCCTTAAGCTCTTTATTCTCATAAGTGGATCTTTTATTTTTTTTGTATTCCAGCTCTGACTTAATGTCAATTTAAGCTTCCCTCTTTCATTCTCCGTTTATTTTTTATCATACAGAATATCTTTTTGAAGCGCATCAACTGCTTTTAGGCCCACTAAATTGTTCACAATTTCAAACACAAAATCAACTGCTTTTGCCGGTCCGCGTGAGGTAATGATATTGCCATCTTTCACCACCGCATCTGTTTGATAACTTGAATTGGGAAACTCTTTTTCCATTCCGGGATAAGAGGTTATCTTTTTCCCATCAATGACCTTGGCTTTTTCTAAAACGATCGGGCCGGCACAGATGGCAGCGATTAATTTCCCCGCTTCATTCATTTCTTTAATTATTTCTATGACCCGCTGATCATCTCTTAGATTCGCCGCCCCCGGCATTCCTCCAGGAATGATGACGGCCTCATACAAATCGAGCTTTAAAAGATCATCAATGTGCCGATCGGCTTTTACTTGGATATCATGAGCACCTAAGACCTCAAGACTATTGCCAATCGCCATTGTATTGACCGTCATATTTTTAACTCTTCTTAAATAATCAACTACCGTTAAAGCTTCTACTTCTTCAAATCCGGTGGCTAAAAAAACAATGACATTCATAATTTTTCTCCTTTTTATCATTAATACCATTTCTTGATGCTAAAATAAAAGCACGCATTTTATTATCGTGTGACTTTATTTCATCTGGGATCCTTTAAAACAGATCGTTTTATTTTTTTATAAGCAGTAATGCTAAATCTTTTTCAATCGATGCTTTAAACTCTCTGAGTAATAGTTTTTGATCATCACTTAAAGTCATTGCTTGATCATCTAAAACACAGATGGTTCCAAAAAATTCACCATCTGGCCATTTAAGGGGAAGTCCAAAATAGGAAATCATATCGATATCAACATCCGGATTATCCTTCCACGCTTCTAATTGTCTAGCGTCGACAACTGATAGCTCATCATCAGTACCGATCACTGTTTCACAATAAAGGCCATGACAAAGATAATCGTTGCCGCCGACCTGATAAGGATTCGACTCATTTTCACTCATCAAAAAAACTTGCATGGCTTTTTCAGTAATTTCCATAATTAAACCGGCTCGAACCTTAGTAAAGGCCGCAATTAAATTTACCAAATTCTGCCAGCTCTTTTTCACCTGCTCTTCGATCTTGGGTTTATCTTCACTTGTTATGGGTACTTCTTGAAAAGAACCATCCGACCGAAGTTTGACTCTTACTTTTTTCATATCAAACCTCCTCGTATAATATGTTTAGAACCATTATCTATGGATCTAAACATATTTATTT
>CAZWEU010000050.1:0-8784 GCA_964632785.1 uncultured Lachnospiraceae bacterium
CATTAATTGATAAGGGATGGTGGCCATCGCCTTTTTCCGTATAAATCAGGCGATCTAGGGGCCGACCTTTAACCAAGTGTTCTTCAACCAATTCCTCGATATCGGCGACTTCCACCCGTGAATAAAAGGTCCCTTCCGGGTAGACAATGACCACCGGGCCCAGTTCACAAAGGCCAAAACAGCCGGTGATAATGACTTCAATTTCATCTAGGATACCATGTTTAACCAGTTCTTTTTTAAATCTTGTTTCTAATTTCTGAGCACCTGAAGATACACAACCGGTCCCACCACAAATTAGTACTTGCGAACGTTTATATGCCATATTGCTTTTCTCTCCTTCGTCTTAAACTTTCGTAGTGGTGTCAACAATTTTTCCATCCACTATCGTCATGGTGTATTCTTCAACCACTTTACCGTTTGTTAAATGTTCATCGACCACGCGGGTGACTTTTTCCGGGGTCATGTGGACATAAGTGACTTTTTGGTCCTCACTATCGTAGACTTCGACCATAGGCTCTAAACGACATGATCCGATACAGCCGGTTTGGGCTACAGTCACATCGACAAGTTTCTTGGCGGCCACTTCTTCCATTAATTTAACCATAACCGGACGCGCCCCGGCGGCGATTCCACAGGTGGCCATTCCGACAACAACACGGTAGCCGTCTTTTCCTTTTCGTAGATTTAACTCATTGAATTTTTTTTCACGAATTGCTTTTAATTCAGCTAATGACTTTGCCATTTTTATTCCTCCATTATCGTTTCTAATTCCTCGTTGATTGTTGCTCTAATCCAGGCGAGAATCTCTGCTTCATTGAGACTGTCACATTCAAGGACTTCTTTTACCTCACGAGTATCAAAGGTAAAGGACTTTTCATTGTAGCTATGTTCATAAAATAAATCAACCGCTCCAAAGGACATTACCATGGTCATAATGGTATCGGCCATATTCCCTAGTGGGACTCGATCGATGTGGTCTTTTTCAAAGACAGCCATAATTTTTGTTCCCACTCCCAGCTCGGATTCAATTTTAAACGATCCCTGACATTGTTCGGCCGCCGCCTTAAAAAGCGGTAAACCAAGGCCAACTTTTCTGGTCGTGCGCGAGGTCACAAAAGGATCGAGGATCGCTTCTTGTTGATCCTTTGAAACGCCGGTGCCATTATCATCGATGGCAATGCTAAGGGTGTTTTCCCGGTCTGATTCACAAATGAACAAAGACACCAGGGTCGCCTGAGCCAAGACGGAATTCTGGGTAATATCGAGTATGTGAAGGGATAATTCTTTCATGTATTAGTATTTTTCCATGATTCCCGGAACCTCTTTGACATTTAAGCGGCCATAGACATCTTCGTTAATCAGCATTACCGGTGCCAAACCACAGGCGCCAACGCAACGGGTTGCTTCAATGGTGAATTTTCCGTCTTCGGTGGTCTCACCGGTCTTTGTTCCTAAAATTGAGTTGACCTTGTCAAGAATCTCTTGGGCCCCCCGGACATAACAAGCCGTTCCCAGACATACCCCAACTTGATATTTCCCCTTGGGGGTTAAGGAAAACTGCGAATAAAAGGTTACCACCCCATAAACTTCGGTTAAGGGAATATTGAGTTCCTCAGCGATGGTTGCCTGAACATCCAGGGGTAAGTAGCCGTAGGTGTTTTGTGCGTCTTGTAGGATCATCATCAAGGGACCGCGAACATCTTCATATTTAGCGACGATCTCTCTTACTACATCCAAATTTTCAACTGGTACATATTCTGCCAATTTAAAACCTCCTCATTCATGTTGCAATTTTGTATTGCCGTTTTTCTACTATAGTATAACATAATTCTTTCTTGATTGTGAACATTATAATAATAAATTTTATTCTTTTTAGGTAATCCTTAAAAAAAATGCTGAAAAGTGGAATATCTCGCCTTTTTTATTTTAGTCCCTGCCCCCTAAATAGTTAAGCAGGGTTCTTTTTTGCATATCATCGATCTCCACAAAATACTCCCGCTCGGCGATATCTTCTAGTTGATGGGCATCGGAACTTTGAATAAAGGCATAGTCCTTTAAAAACCACGGCTTTCTTTTAATGTTCTCAATCGTCTGGCGCTTGGACACTTCACAGGTGTGAATGTCTAAATTCGGTGGGACAAAGCCTAGGGATGCGACAATGCTATAGGTATTGCGATCAACGTGGGCCGGAACAATCACCCCCTTTAAGTCTTTAACAATTTCTTCTAATTCATCGATCCCGATGTCGGTGGCCGAAATTAAAAGCTTATCAACCTCCCCGATAATATCATCTTCTTCATTTAAGATCAACTGGGGGCCAAAAATTTCTTTTTGGTTGAGGGTCGCCGGCAAGCGCTGATAAAGGATCTCACCCAGGGCCAGGGCCGCTTCCAAATTATCAAAATAAGCCAGAATATGGGCTTCTTCCTTGGTCGTCACCTCGATGCCCGGTAGGACCGAGATCCCGTCGCCGGCGGCGGCCGCCACCTTCATCACGGCCGGTAGATTTTTGGCCGAATTATGGTCGGTCACAGCGATATAATCAAGCCCCTTAATAATCGCCATGTTAACGATATTATTAGGCGTCATTTCCGCCTCACCACATGGCGACAGGGCTGAATGGATGTGGAGGTCGACGGCTATTTTTTTCATTATACCCCGGCTTGGGCCAAGACCCGGCAGACCTCATAGGCACTTAGGTCGCTTTCTAAAATCGGCAATTCTTCTAAATTTGCCCGTTTGAGGGCGGCCTCCTCAAGTTTTGCCCCTTCCGGGATGATGATGCAGGTCATCTCCAGCAGGGTCGCCACGGCGACAATATTAACATGGGTTTGGATGGTCACCCAGGCACAGCCGTCTTTGGCGTTAGCCATAACCCAGCTGAGCAGGTCTCCGACATAGCCACTGCTGATCTCTTTTTCTAAGCCAACATCGGGGTTTAAACAAATAAAGCCCGTTTGCTCCACTAAATCCTTAACCTTCATCGTCTTCTCCTTTTGCTTCACTCATTTTTCCGGTTGGTTGGGATAATTGTAATAATTCATTGGTCACCTGGGATAACTCCAGCAGGCGGTCTTTCAAGACAAAGATACAATCAATTTCCTTGGCCTTGCCAATCACGATATCCTCTGCCAGGGCCCGGCAACTTGGGGCCCCGCACGAGCCACAATCGAGGCTGGGCAGGCGGTCTTCAATTTCTGCGATTTCATTCATCTTTTGAATGGCCCGGCCCATGTCCCGGTCTAGGGGGGCCGGGTTGCGGGGCAAGATGTCACACCTAATGTGCATGTTACCGGTCAGGTAAAGGTCCTTGACATGGTGTTCAGCCATGGGGTTTTGGACCTTATTTCTAATTTTCTTAGCCCGCTCTTGGATATACATCTTAGCCACATAATTATTCTCGACTGTTAAGCAACCGCCGACACAGCCGCCAATACAGGCCAGGCCTTCAAAAAAATCGATTGTTTCCAGCTTGCCACGTTCAATTTCCTCCAGAACATTGATGACATTTTGAACACCATCGACATGGAGGACGTTTTTATGCTTAAGATAGTCACTCTCCCCGCCACTAACGGCCCAAGAAAAACCTTCCGGCGTTGACGTGAAGAGGTTTTCATCCAGGTCACACCGCTTTAAATGGTAGTGAATCTGACCGTAGATTCGATTAAAAGCAATGGCCCCATTGATATGGCCGTCGGGGTCGTATTCGATGGCCCCGGGGTTATTGACCATGGTCGCCTTGGCCGCACAGGGGGTCAAAAAGAAAATCCCGACTTCCTCATCCTTATAAGTTGTCGTTTCCCGTAATTTTTCCCGCACTAGCCGGGCTGTTAAAGCCATTGGCGACCGTAGCCGGCAAATGTTTTTGGTCAGCTCGGGAAAGCGGACCTGGATGAGTTTCATGACGGCCGGACAGGCCGATGAGATCAGGGGCCTTGGATAGTCCCCATCTTCAAATTCGTATTGCAGGGCCCGACCAACGACCTCGGCCCCATAGGCCACTTCCGCCACCTGATCAAAGCCTAAGGCCTTAATGGCCGATAAGATTTGAGTGATCGAATACTTGGTCTTAAATTGACCAAGAATGGCCGGAGCCGGAATGGCCACCGTGTATTTATAGTCTTTAATGGCTTCAAGAGGATCGGTCTTGGCCAGCTTGGCGTGGTGGGGACACACGCGAATGCACTCGCCACAATCGATGCACTTGGATTCCAAGATAATCGCCTTGCCCTCTCGCACCCGGATGGCTCCGGTCGGACAGGTCCTTAAACAGGTTGTACAGCCTAAACATTTTTCTTTGTCCAGATAAACAGAGTGCAAAAGTTTTTCCACTGACGTCCTCCTTCTATAAGTATGGTCTTAGATTTTAAAGGTCATTTCAATGTGGGTGCCCTCACCAAGTTTTGAGCGAATCTCAAAGCCATCGGCATTGTGGCGCATATTGGGCAAGCCCATGCCGGCCCCAAAACCCATTTCCCGAACCTCAGCCCCAGCTGTCGAGAAGCCTTCTTCCATGGCTAAATCGAGATTGGCAATGCCCGGACCATGGTCTTTTATCACCAGGACCAACTCGTCATTATTCACTCTCAAAATAATCTCACCGCCATCGGAGTGAATGGCGACATTCATCTCGCCTTCGTAACCGGCAATTGAGACGTGACGAATAGTCTTATTATCGACTCCAAGCTGGCGGAGAGTTCTTTTTATTTTTCGTGAGGCATCACCGGCTGCTTCAAAATCTCCTTTTTTTACGTCAAACTTCAGTATATAGCTCATCGTCTTTGGGCTCCTTTTAGTCCTTTTTCATGGAGAATCCCGCAGGACTCAAATAAAATAAAACGGGTGGTCAGGAGTAAAATATTCATCTCTTGGGCCAGTTCGACAAATTCCGGGCCGGGCACCTTATTGCGGACCAAAATAATGCTGTGCATATTGGCCATCTCAGCCGTGTTAAGGATCTGTTTATTGACTAGGCCGGTGAGTAAAACCGTGTCTTCTTTGGCATAATAAAGGACATCACTCATTAAATCACTGCCAAAACCGTAAAGGACCTCAGTTTCTAAATACTCATGGCCCGATAAGCACTCGGCCTCAAGCAATCGTTGGATTTCAGATAGTTTCATAAGTCTCCTCTTTTTTATAAATCGATTCGGTGGTAGCTTTTATTTAATGCCGCCAGAATTTTTTCTTCATCGCGACTACAGGTAAAGATGATAATTTGCCGCTGGTCACTTAAATTAGCTAACAGGCCTAGGGCTTGGCGCTTTCTTTTTTCATCGTAGCGGGCAAAGGGTTCGTCTAAGATAAAGGGCATCTCATGGGTAATTAAATTGCCCATGCCGTAACGAAAGGCAAAATGAACTTGGTCCTTTGTCCCGGCCGAGAGTTGGTCGGCCTCTCTTAGGTCGCCACTGTCGGGATCTTCGACTTTTAGGGTCATGGCGTCGTCAATTTTAACCCCTTGGTAGCGCTGGGTGACCTGCTTTAAGGCGGCAGCGATTTGATCATTTAAAACCGGGGCCGCTGCCTGGTGGTGGCTTTGGTGAAGAGCCGCCAAGGCTTCTAAGGCAGCGTCACAGGCGGCGACTTCCAGCTGATAGGCGGCAATTTGGCCATCCAGGGCCTCAAGCCGTTCTTTAAGTTCAACCGGTAGGTCAACCCCTTCATTTAAAACCGCGTTCTCCCCTTCTAAGGCGGCAATTTCCTTGCCAATGGCCAAGAGTTCATCGGCCATGGGGTTGCTTTTTTCCCAAGCCTTGGAGACACGCTCTGCTTCGGCTGCTTGGACGTTTTCTCGAAAATGGCTAATCAGGTCCTCATTACTTTTAAGTTCTTCTTTTAAGTCATGGATCTCACGGGCAATCCGGCAGTTTTTGTCATACTCTTCGACCGAACTGACCTTAAACTTGCTAAACTTAGCCTCAAGCTCGCGATTGATCCCCCGTTTTTGCTCGAATAAGACGTCAAAGCCGGCTTGATGGCGAGACAGTTGGACCGATAAGAGTTTACTCTCGTTGGAAAATTGTTCTAGATCCCGCTTGATCCGGGTGGCATTTTTATAGACCTCTTCAAATTCATTGGGGTCCTCAATCCGGTATTTATCAAGGATGTCTTCTTGGTCGGGACTCAGTGATAGGTAGTAGCGGTTTTTGCGCAGCTTGGCGCCGGTGATAAGGCCGTAAGAGGAGCCAATCATCCCAATCAGAACGAGGCCCGCCCCGACAAAAAACGTAATTCGCTCAAAAAGTGACTCAGCCGGGAAAAAATTAAGTAAGTCGGCTCCGATTAAGACTAAGCCTAAAATGGCCAGGGCGATTGAAGCGGCGCTGATGGCCAACTTTTTCTTCTGCAAACCCTCTTCGGTTTTAAGGCGTTGGTCATTAAAGGTCTCGTAATCGGCGACAATTTGCTCTAAACTCTTTCCTTCCAGGAGGAGTCTTTTTTGCTCTTCCTTGTGGCGAACAATTTTTTGCTGGCCGACCAGGTCGTTAATTTCTTTTTCAATGTAATCCATTTGATCGGTTAAGCGGTCAATTTGCCCCCGCGTCGTTCTTAGGTTTTCTAACGTTTCTTGATTATAGTCTTCTTTATCACCCAAAGCCTCAATGCGCTCGCTAATCTGCTGATTTTCTTTTTCTAACTGGCCAATTTTTTCATAGGATTTTAGTAAGTCACGCTTATGCTTGACCACCGTTTCTTGAATCAGGTAGTCATTTTCAATTTCGGCCTTTTTTAGGCGTTTTTGGTAGGCAGCGATCCGTTTCTGATTATAGGCAACCTTGTCATAGGCAATTTCAGCCTCTTTAAGGGCCTGGCTTAATTCTTCTTTCTTACCAATGGCCAGTCCTAATTTTGACTTACTGAGCTTGGCCCGACCGACTTTCTTTTTTCGGGCCTGGAGATGGGCTTCAACCTTGCTTAAATTGATGTCCATGCCGCCGCTATTTTGCATGTCAAAATAGGAGTCGCGGATTTCTTCTTTAAAACGGGGGTCAAAATCATGACCCACTTGCTTAAGGTTGACAACACTGTTATAAATGCCCGGTGTGATTCCTAAATGGCCTAATGGCAGGTGCTGGCGAATCACCCCATCGTAGGGGTAGTCATCAGTGACCTCGGCCCCGCTGGCATTGTTAAAGATGGCCAAATTGTCTTTGCCCCGCAAAAAATTGCGCTCCAGGCGAAGTTCCTGACCATCCATGTCATAAACGAGGATGCCACTGTAGTCAAATTGGCCCCAGGGCATGTATTTTTCATAATCATCGGAATAGGTTTTCTTTTTTCGATAGGGCTTATAAAAACCAAAAAACATCCCCTGAATAAAGGCCTGCATGGTCGTTTTGCCGGCTTCATTATCGCCATAGACAATATTCAGGCCGGGTTTTAGGGTGACAATCTTATCTTGAAATTTACCAAAGGCCTTGATCCGTAGTGCCTTTATATTCATTCTAAAACCCCCTCGCTGATCATCGCTTCGATACTGTAAAGAATGGCCCGCTCTTTAATCTTTTCATCTTCGATCGCCTCAAGCCTGTCTAAAAAGCGGCCGATGGCATTGCCCTTGTTCTCCAGGCGCAATTGGTCCAGGTCGATGTCCAGTTCAAGCTGTGAGCTATCGGTCTCCAGATAGTAAAATTCTTCCTCTAAATCATCTAAAATTAAGTCCATATGAATCTCCGGATCGATAAAACCGATAAAATTAAGCCGGTAAAAATGCCGCATCCGGTCTTCCTTGCTATCGACCGTCAAGGCTTTTTCTAAGATATCGGCATAGGAATCCTCGGGACTTAATTCAATCTCTAAATTTTCAAAGCGCCGGGAGTCGATCGTCCTAAAAAAATGATTGGTCTGATAAAGGCCGGTCGTCGGATCTTTATCGACCGTCGCACTAAAAAAGCCATGGTTGCCGGTCTCGCCAAAATGCAGGGGAATTGGTGACCCACAGTAGGCGATCCCACTCGCGGTAATGCCCGGCTTGTGGATGTGGCCCAGGCAGACGGCATTAAAACCTTTGCTTTCCAGCAGGCGCAAATCGATTGGCAGATAGTCACTTTGGCTGGCGACCTCACCGTGCATCAAGAGCATATTATAGCGATCAGGATTTAGGTTAAGGCGGTCAAAGGAGGCTTGGGGAAATTCCCGATAGGTGTTTTTTAGCCAGGAATAGCCGTAAATTTCGGTATTTAAATCCTGAATATAAACAGACCTGAATTGGTCTTCCTTAAAAACATAGACATTATCCGGCCAACGGACCTTGCCATAGGGCGACTCGTCTCCGTAATAATCGTGATTGCCGGTTACCATGACAACCCAGGTATGGCTAAGGCTAGCAAAGGCCTCGACCACTCTTTTGATATCCATGGTTAAGATATTGAAGGAATCAAAAAGATCCCCCGCCACGACGATTAACTCAATTTCTTTTTCCTTGGCCTCAGCAATTAGCTCATCGAAGGCCGCCCATAATTCTTTTCGTCGTGACTTGCCATAGTAATTTCCTTGTTGCTGAAAGCTAAAGGGACGCCCTAAATGAAAATCCCCGGTATGGATAAAACTCTTAAGCATTCTTTGGCCTCCTATATTAGTCGGTTTTTGCTCGAATCAGATTTTTTCTAAGTCTTTGTTAAATAGCTACACGCTTCTTTATTGTACCATTTTTTCAAAAAATTAGCAGTATCTTTTTAAAAATCACGCCATTTAAATGAAAATTAGGCTTAAAAAAACAAGCCGCACTGATGTGAACCCTAAAATCCGGACTTACGGATAATGTTTTAAATTATGCGGCTT
>CAZWEU010000051.1:0-8622 GCA_964632785.1 uncultured Lachnospiraceae bacterium
TTCTTGTTGCCATAAGATAGGTCTTCAATCCGTCTCTTTAAATCAAGTTCCATAACATCGGCCAATTCTATGATTCTTTTGCTACAATCTTTATCATAAAAACTGGCTGAATAATTTAAGAGATCAATCACTTTCATTTTATCATAGTAAAAAATTTCCGAAGGAAGGTAGCCAATCTTTTTTCTAACTTCCGGGCCACATTTGATCGCATCTTTACCAAATAACTTAGCCTGACCTGATGTCGGATAGATCAGACTTAGTAACAACCTGATTGTCGTTGACTTTCCCGCCCCATTTGGACCGATAAAGCCAAATATCTCACCTTCTTTTACATTTAAATTGACATCTTTGATCCCTAAAGATTTTCCATAATACTTTGTCAGCTTTTTCGTTTCGATTATAGCCATCGGTATTTCTCCTTCTTATATTATTTAGTCAGTAGCCAGATACCTAGTGCTGCAGCCAATAATCCAAAGCCATAGAAAAAGATTACTGTCCCTTTTTCTCCAAGAACTTTTTCAAATGCTTTGATTTTACCCATATTCCAAATCTTTTTTGGTTTTTTAAAAGTTATAAAAAACACCATCCCTGCATAAATAAGTGCTAAAATCCCTAGTAGTGCAAATCCATTCATAATCTATTCCTCCTTTTCAAAATCAACTCAAGCCTTTGCGAATCCTCGGCATGGCGATCAGATAAACGACTAAGGACAGAACCGTTACCGCTGCCACTGAAAACAAAACGGTGGCCCAATCGGCTGTTTTTGATAAAATTTCATCATTGGCTTTGTAGGCCCAGTAAAAGGGATTCCAGTACATGGTCCATTGCCACTTATCAGCCACTAATTCATAAACGGCAATGGCCGCTGCGATTGGTAGCATCATTATTTTTACGCCACCGGCTGCACCAATAACATCAGTTGAGGAAAGTCCTTGAATAAAACCAACCACAAAGGTCAAGATCATCGAGGTAAAGCCAACCAGAATAATCATGACCCAGTTGATATCATAATAACCCAGAATGACCAAGGCGACGATAATGCTTGCCATGGCAACAATCCCACCTAATAAACTTTTGCCGATGATAAAAGCATTTTGACTGACCGGGCTTACATTCATGGCACTGATGGTACTATCTGTTTTTTCCTCAACAATACCTAGGGCAATAATCATGCCCGATAACATAATCATTAGTAGAATTAACATATTGGTCAATTGTGTTTTTAGTGGGGGAACTGTTTTACCAAAATCCAATATTTCGGCGGTCGTATTTTCTCTTGTCGCACCAAGTTCATAAAAGGTATTCATGGCCACTGCCGTATCAATCGTTTGTTGGTCTTCATTCCCTTCAAGGAGAATTTCATAGGCCTGTCCGAGGGGCACGATCCCAACCACATCGTCGCGTTTATTAACCCGGCGTTCAAGCTCTTGTCGGCTGTCAAATTCTTCTACTTTTACATAATTTTTCATGTAGTCGCGATGGGCCATAGTATCACTTTTAAGCATGGCCAAGGTCACGGCACTATCGGTCACGCCCGGTGCAAAGAGCATTATCCCGACTGCCAAAAGAATCGGTATAACAATAATATAGATTAAGATCGCATCTCTTGTGGCAATTTTTACATCTTTACGAAAAATTCTAATTATTTTTTTTATCATCTCAGTGCCTCCTTACAGGGTCAATGATTTTTTAAATCGGATATTGGCTAGGGCGAGTAAGACAATGCCAGCCAGCAAAAATACCAATGAATAAATCATCACATAGGCTATATCCGCTTGGCCCATGAGGATATCCTTCATCACTTCTAACATGGGGTAGGTCGGAAAAATCCTTAACCACAGTGGATCAAAACTACTAATGTAATAGGAAAAACCCGGTAACATTAGGGCAATCATCATCAGATATAAAACGCCAAAGGCTTTGCTAATCGAGTCAAAGAAACTGGCGACTAATAAACCAAGGGCAGAAAAAGCAAATGATGAAAGCAATAAAAACGGATAAAACAATAAGTAATTTGGCTTTAGCTGCATAATCGGAATAACAATGATGGATGACGAGATCACCACGGTTGTCATCACCACAAAGATCTTACTTAGTAAATACTTCCACACCGATGAGGGTGTGACGGCAAAAGCTTTAATCACGCCTTCGTCTTTATCCAGGAAAATATAGGCCATAATGATGAAAATTCCCATTAATGCTCCAGCAAAGACGACAAATATCGGCACCATGGCTTCTTGATTGTTCATCCGGACCTTATTTTCACCAATCTCATTAATCACCTGTAAATCCCGCTGGGCTTCCATTTCATCCTGTGAATAGGTGTGCAGGAGATAGAGAATATTGGAAAAGCGGTCGGTCTCATAGCCCTGCAGAAAATAGCGATAGGAAAACTCGCCCTGATCATTAACCGTCGTCGTGGCCGCAATATCTCCTTTGCTTAGGGCTAATCGTAGAATGTCGTCTTCATTATCAAATGAATAAGCCGTCGTTTTTATTTTTCCGGTCTCTTCATCGATTCTAAGCAAAGTCTTGGCCGTCACCGTCTTTTTCTCTTTAAAATCATAGGAGACAACTTGTCCCGTGTCATTGTTCTTAAGATCAAAGGCGACGGGCTTTAATTCAAATTCTTTATCTGCAGCCAACTTGGCCTTACCTTGGGCAATATCTTGATTGACCAGATCGTCAAGTACTTCTTTTGGCATATCATTATAGAGGTATTCAACACTCTTACTATCGGGACTAGGATTCACCACAAATATTATGACCAAAAGGAGAATGATAGCAACGAGAATCTCGATATAAAAATATAAGCCACGAGAGGCAATCTTCATTTCTTTTAAATAGGTGTTAAACAATTTCATTTAAATAAGCCCCCTTCCCGTCACTTGAATAAAGATCTCCTCTAAGGTCGCTTCTTTGGAGTGCATGGTTTGGATATCATAGGAGGTCACAATCTTGGCAATCTTCTGGCGATCATGGTCATCAATGGTCTTTAGGGTCTCTTTATAAATCTGTCCTTCTTTAGCATACTCAATATCGATCAACTTTTGACCATATTCTTGCTTTAAATTTTTGGGTGTGTCAATGAGCTTAATCTCACCATCGATAATAAAAGCAACCCGGTCACATAATTCATCGGCTATATACATATTATGAGTGGTCAAAAAAGAGGTTGTCCCTTTAGCCTTTCCCTCTTGGATAAGGTCCTTGATCGTTGCCGCAATGGTCGGGTCAAGTCCGGTCGTTGGTTCATCAAGAAACCATAAGTCGGGATTGTTAAGCATTGATCTAGCAAAAGTGAGACGGTGCTTCATTCCTTTTGAAAACTCACCAGCTCGATCCTTTTCTCGCCCATCAAGACCGACTAATTTTAAAAGTTCATGTGGATCTCTGGTTGGCACATCAAAAAGGTCGGCGTAATACTTGAGGTTTTCTAAGGCGGTTAGCTTACTATAAACATTGGATTGCTCAAAGGATACCCCAATCTTGTTAAAGCGTTCATTTTTTACTTTCTTCAAGTCATAACCGTCCACCGTCACAACACCCGATTGTTGTTTAAGGAGGCCGGTTAAAATATTTTGCACCGTTGATTTCCCTGCCCCCGAAGGCCCTAGAAAACCAAACGTCTCACCATTTTCCACTTCAAAACTAATATTTTTTACCGCTAGTTTATCATCGTTACTATAGGAATGAGATAAATTTTTTACTGAGATCATCATAATACTCCCTTTATTATAAAATCATTCTTTCACCAAATAGACTCTTACAGCTTAAGACTTATTTATAGAAACAGCCTTTTAGCATGTCGATATAGACATATATTTCTTCTTCAATGGCTTTATAATCAAATTTCATACTGCCATCTTTTATCCGTCTTCTAAATTCATCACTATATTTTTCTAAAGTCCATTGAATGATATTGATCGCCTTTTTTACATCTATATGATCTTTAAAAAGACCATAATCAATCTTGTGAGTATAGATTTGACTATAAAGTTCAAGGGGAAAATTAGAATTGATATGCTTTATTTCCTCGACACTTTTATCTTGAAATACTTTAAGGGAAAAGTCAGCTAAATATGGATATTTTTGAAATACTTTAAATTTAATCATCGATATTTCTTTCAATCGCAAAAAGATATCCTTTTGCTGCCAATCTAATTCTTCAACGATCTTTTCAGTGATGACCTCAATTGAAAAATATTCCAGATATTTGTACAGTTTTTCTTTGGACCCAAAATAATGAAACAAGAGACCTTTCGATATCCCGGCATCTTCAACGATTATATTGGTAGACGCTTTTTGAAATGTATTGGTGGTAAATTCTTTAAGGGCACTATTGATTATTTTATCCCTTTTCTCAGCATCGACCTTTATTAGTAAATCCTCCATTTTTAATCACCTTTTCCTCTCTACCAACCATTGACTAGGTTAGTCAATACTATTCTAATATATATTGACCACTTAAGTAAATCATTTTTTTAGCTTCTCCTTGTTTTAATTAAAGATAGGAATCTCCAAGCATGACACCGCTGATTGCGTCTTTATATTGATTTAAGAAAATAAAAACACCAAATAAAAAACCAATAAAAAGACGGCAGACCCGTCTCTTTATTGGTAACAGTAATTAATTTTTATCGTGAAACCGTCATCAGAATCTTTTGCTTACATCCTTTAAGATGACTTTTTAAATATATGCCTTAAAAGCTAAGTGTCATGCCCGATAAGTCAGCCATTCTTTTAATATGTTCTAAACCAAGCGTTATTCGATTATCGACAACACTAAATTTATCGACATAATCGGTCGGTAATATATCGGCAAAGAGCATATTTGCCCCAACATTAAGAGCATTAAGGTTGCCGTCAGGATCAGCAAAGCCCTTGCTCAGGTCTTTGCCCGGCTGCTGGGCGGTAATATTAATATGAGGCATCATGATGCGCAAAATCGAAATTTCCTTCAGGTTCTTTTCCAGACTCCCGCGTCCTCCTTCAGCTTGGAGGGGTGTTCCTTTGGCGGGAAGATAGGGGATAACCGGGGCCCAACTGATGTCAAGATCTTTCATCAGTAGTATATCCTCAGCCAGATCGGCATTTGTTTGACCGGGATAATCAACGATATTGCCTGATGCTAGTTTCATGCCACTTTCTTTGATCCACTCGATCGCTTGCATCCGGTCTTTAAAAGTTGTCGATGGATTTAGACGATTAAAAACGGCTTCTTGGCCCATTTCAAATTTTAAAACATATTCGTCACTACCAGCGGCATAAAGCTCCTGATATTGGGCTTTTGAAAATTCTCCTGAGGCAAGGCTGATATAAAGACCTAAAGCCTTTACCTTTTCAATGGCATAGAGAATATTTTCAAAGCCATACTTAGGATCTTCACCGGAAATTAAAAACAGCCGTTTAAAGCCGCTATCTGCTGCCGCTGACGCTAAAGAAATAATCTCTTCTTTATCCAGGCGATAGCGTTTAATGGCTGTATTAGCGGCCCGCATACCGCAATATAAACATTGGTTCTTACAAACATTGTCATAGCCCAGCATGGCCGTTGCTCGTAAGATATCATGATTATTCTCACTATGGACCTCTTTGGCATGGATTGCGATCGTCTTTAAGTAGTCTTCTTTGGGCATCTCCAAGATAGAGAGTATTTCAGCCTTGCTTTCAATTGTTATCATTTTTATTTTTTCCTTTCATGGGAAATGACCTCGTTTTAAGTCTTCTTTTTTTATCATACTATAGAAAATAAGATATGAAAAGTTTTATTTACTTTGTTTGTGTTAGGGTTGGCTTTCAATTTAAATGTTGTATAATATAATCATTCTAAACAACAATAATTTTTCAAGGAGGACAAAATGGAAGAGAATGTAGGTTTACCAGTATTAGGAGCCCAATTACCGGAATTAAAAGTAACGACAACACATGGTGAAATGGTTTTACCAGGTGACTTAAAGGGCAAGTGGTTTGTCTTATTTAGTCATCCGGCTGATTTTACTCCCGTTTGTACGACAGAGTTTGTCGGACTTGCTGCAGCCAATGATCAATTTCAAGCGATCAATACCCAATTAATTGGTCTTTCAGTTGATGCTGTCTTTGCTCACTTAAAGTGGACCGAATGGATTAAAGAAAATATGGACCAAGAAATCCCCTTCCCCATCATCGCCGATTCACTCGGTCGCGTCGCTATTAAACTGGGGATGATCCATGAAGCCAAGGGAACAGATACCGTCCGGGCAACATTTATCGTCGATCCTAAAGGCAACTTAAGAACGATGATGTATTATCCACAAGAAGCTGGCCGTAGCGTTAATGAAATCATCAGAATTATCAAAGCCCTACAATATTCTGACGAAAATGGTGTTGCAATGCCAGAAAACTGGCCAAACAATGCTTTGCTTGGTGATGATGTCATTATTCCACCGGCTAAAACTGAGGCCGCATCTCAAGAGCGTCTCCAAACAATGAAAGATAATAAAGATGTCAATTATAAAGACTGGTGGTTTATCTCAAAACCAAGCAAAAAATAATACTCATTTTTTCTTATCTCTAATGCCGTAAAAAAGAAACTGTTCCCCATCGATTTTGATTAATCGCTCTCAGGTTACAGCTTCTTTTTTTATTCAGATTTTTTTTCTACCACTACCCCTTCATCAAGAAGCAGCTCTTCGGCACATATTTTTCCACTTTGAAGCACAATCGGCACACCGGCGCCAGGATGGGTACTGCTACCGGTAAAGTATAGTCCCTCACAATGCATCGATTTTGCTTGCGGACGCCAATGATTGCTTTGGGCTAAGGTTGGCTGCAAGCCAAAGGTCGCTCCTCGGTAAGCATTAAAATTTCTTTCAAAATCTTTTGGTGTATAAGTCCGTTCGACCGTGATTCGCTCTCTTAAATCGCCTAAACCCGGTATTTCGGAAAGACTGTCGAGGGTTTTTTCTTTGTAATAGGCAACTGTTTCATCATTCCATTCGTACTGCGAAGTCACCAGTTCCGATACCGGCAATAAGGCATAGAAACTTGATTTCCCCTCCGGGGCCATATCCGGATCGACTTGGCTTGGAATATGTAAATAAATCGATGGATCTTTGATTTTTCGCCCATCAAAAATACTATTTAAGTTATCATCTAGATCCTCTGAAATAACAAAGACATGGGCGGCAAGATCGGGAACCTTACCCTCACCCCCCCAATAAAAGACCAAACATGAACAAGAATAATCCATGGCATCAATTTTCTCAGGGGTAAATTTACCCATTACCTTTCGGTCATCGATCAGCTCTTTCATGGCATATGGAAAATCAGCATTACAGACCACAAAGGGGGCCTCAACTTCTTTACCATTAACCAAAACACCTCTTACCTTTTGATCCTTGGTCAAGATCTTATCGACACTCGCATTATAATGGATGACACCCCCTAATTCTTCAAATAGACGAACCAACTGCTCAGCTAGCGTATGCATACCCCCTTTTATAAACGAAATCCCATAGAGGAGTTCAATCATCGGGATGATATTATAAAGCGATGGACCATTTTTCGGCGAGACCCCAATATAGAGGGTTTGAAAACTGAGCATTTGCTGTAAATCTTTATCCGGCATAAAGGATGCCATCATATTCTCAGCCGTGTCAAAGGTCTTTAACTTTAAAGCTTGCTTGATCATAAAGGGATTATAAATATCTGATGCTTTTCGAAAGGGACGGGTGATAAAATGATCAAGGGCCACTTGATAGCGTTCATACATCTCGCTGAGGTAGTTAAGAAAACCACGGGCATTTTCCGGTCCCTTTGATTCCGCCATTCCCATTAAATTAACAAGATCGGTGTTTAGCTTGTAATGACGATAAGGCGTATCCTTGAAATAAACCTCGTACATGGGGTCTAAACGTTGCATGGGAATATAATCATCGGGGTCACGGCCCGCTTCTTCAAATATTTCCCGAAATATCGAAGGCATCATGACTAAAGTTGGTCCTACATCAAAGGTGTGACCTTCGGCTTTAATCTGATGCATTTTTCCGCCGGGCATCGACTCCTTCTCGTAAATTTCCACTTGGTATCCAGCATTTTGCAGGCGAACAGCTGCCGAAAGACCACCAATTCCAGCGCCAATAACGATTATTTTTTTACTTACAACATCTCTCCTTCTCTTTCTATTTTTTCTAAAGCTTATTTACACATATCAATCTAGAATCTTTTCTTCTAGCGATTGATTCTTTAAGATTATCACTTCTAAATTGTTAAATCAAGCTAATTTTAAGATGAAAATCCTTAGCCGGTATGGTTACTTTATCTTCTATATAATTAGCTCTTTCTCGATTAATTCTCTTAGAACACCTAATGCCACATCTCGTCGATAATCTTTTGTTGATCGGACATCACTGATCGGGCTAATGATCTTTCCATAAGCTTGTAAAACACCATCGATAACAGTTGGCACTTGTTCTTTTTTAAGACCAATCAAATCTTTTTCAATGGCTCGACTTCTAATAACGATCGGCCCCATTGCGCCCAAAGCTATACGGATGTCCTTAATCGATGATTGGTCAACCCTAGCAAGGCAAAAAACACTAAGCTTGGAGATTGCATTTGCTTTTCGTGCCCCTATTTTTC
>CAZWEU010000052.1:0-8376 GCA_964632785.1 uncultured Lachnospiraceae bacterium
ATTTCTTTAAATTATTAATTATTATTGTCTTGACATATTACCACTAGACTTTTTAAAATAATGGCTACTCTATTAATTACCCCAACCAAAAGCAAATAAGCGAATAAGCGAATAAAAACAGTTGATTCTGTAATGATCGGTCAAATACGACTTTTAAATGATTATTCTAAAAGCTTAATTCTTAATTATAATTATTCATTTTTCTAGAAGGCCTGTTTTTTTTAGGTATTTAGGTTATAATAAAAAGAAACCTATAAAAGAATCAACAGGAGAAATAAAAACACAATGAGCAAGAAGAAAAATAGAGTACGTCTAATCGATGACCACCAACGCACCTTCAAGATTATGACCTTTGGCTGTCAAATGAATGAAAATGACTCAGAAAAAATGGCAGGCCTCTTAAAAAATATGGGTTACCGTGAAGAAAGTGACGAATTAAAAGCCGGTTTCATTATCCTAAACACTTGTAGCGTTCGCGAAAATGCTGATCAACGGGTTTTCGGAAATATCGGATTCTTTAAAACAGTTAAGAAGAAAAACCCTAATCTTATTCTAGCTGTCTGTGGTTGTATGATGCAACAGCCTGAGATCGTTGCGAAAATTAAAAGCACCTATCCCCAGGTCGATCTTATTTTTGGAACCCATAATTTTCATCAGCTACCGGAAATGCTCACTAATTTTTTGAAAAATGGCCGTAAGATTGTTGACATTTGGGAAGACTCCCAAACAATTGTCGAAAACCTTCCGGTTGAGCGAAAATTTCTTTTTAAAGCCTACGTCACGATTATGAATGGCTGTAATAACTTTTGTACCTACTGCATCGTTCCCTATACCAGAGGACGGGAATTAAGTCGGGATCCTGATAACATTTTTGATGAAGTCCTTACTCTTTCAAAAAATGGCTGCCTGGAAATCACCTTGCTGGGGCAAAATGTTAATTCCTATGGTAATGATCTTCAGGAAGCCATTAGTTTTGCCGCACTTTTGCGTCGCCTCAACACCATTGAAGGCATAAAGCGGATTCGCTTTATGACCTCCCACCCCAAGGACTTAACCCTTGATGTTATTCAGGCCATTGCCGACTGTGATAAGATCTGTAATTATATCCATCTTCCGATTCAATCTGGCAGTACTCGCCTACTAAAGGCCATGAACCGCAAATACACTCAAGAAGACATCCTCAATCGCGTGGCTAAAATACGCGAATTAATTCCGAATGTAGCCATCACAACCGATTTGATTATCGGCTTTCCTGGCGAAACAGAAGAAGATTTCCAGGAAACCCTCAAATTAATCCAAGCTTGTCATTTCGATTCAGCCTTTACCTTTCTCTATTCCATCCGTAGTGGTACCCCTGCTGCCACCATGGCTGATCAGGTTCCTGATGAGATTAAGCATGAACGGTTAAACCGTTGCCTTGACCTCCTTCATCCCATTAGTTATGATTGTAATCTTCGCTATGAAAATAAAGTCGTTGATGTTTTAGTTGAAGAACCTAGTCGCAGTAATCCCGAACGCTTAAGTGGGCGAACCGAAACGGGAAAACTCGTTAATTTTTCAGGTCACCACGATAAAATCGGTTCGATTGTTAAAGTCAAAATAACCGGTGTGAAATCCTTTAGTTTAGATGGTGAAATCGTAGGGGGGTCTTAGATGTCAACTCTCACGCCCATGATGGTTCAATACCTTAAGATTCATGAAGAAGTCCCCGATGCTCTTTTGTTTTTTCGATTGGGCGACTTTTATGAACTCTTTTTCGACGATGCCATCACAGCATCGCGAGAATTAGAAATCGCTTTAACGGGACGCAATTGTGGCCTAGAAGAAAAAGCCCCCATGTGCGGTGTCCCCTACCATGCCGCCCAAAATTATATTGTTCGACTCATTGAAAAAGGTTATAAAGTGGCCATCTGCGAGCAGGTTGAAGATCCCAAAGATGCTAAGGGAATTGTTAAGCGAGAAATTGTCCGTATCATTTCTCCTGGCACCATTTCTGAGGGAAAACTCCTTGAATCAAAAAGGAACAATTACCTGATGGCTCTTTATTTTAAAGAAGAAACGTTAGGAATCGCCAGTCTCGATATCTCAACCGGTGATTTTTTCGTCACTGAAATTCATGAAAAAAATAAAGACACCTTAATGTCCCAGCTCTTTGATGAGATTGGTCGCTTAATGCCTTCTGAGATTATCTTAAACCCTCATTTATTCGAAGACTCAAGCCTTATAAAGCGGATTGAATCCTGCTTTGGCATTATGACTAACCTCTATCCAGAAAAATATTTTAATCTCTCAAAAGGTGAAAAGCGAATTCTTGATCAATTTAAGGTCTTCGCCCTCGGAGCCCTAGACCTTGAAAATCGCTGCCATGCAATTTCGGCAGCGGGAGCCCTTCTCACCTATCTTGATCATACCCAAATGCGGGCTCTAGACCATATTAAATCCCTTAATTATTATGAAAGTCAGGATTATATGCTCCTTGATCTGTCGACCCGTCGAAACTTAGAACTGACCCAAACACTTCGAGCCCTCGAAAAAAAAGGCAGTTTGCTGGGGGTTCTCGACCAGACCATTACAGCCATGGGCGGACGGGTACTTCGACGCTGGCTTGAAACCCCTCTCTTAAAAGTAAAGGCGATTAAAAAAAGACAAAATACTGTCAGCGCTTTTTATGACCATCCTGAAAAGCTAAAAACCTTTAAAAAAATCTTAAGTAAAGTTTATGATTTTGAACGCCTTTGTGGGAAAATTGCCTTTGGTTCAGCCACACCAAAGGATCTCTTAGCCTTAAAACAATCGCTCGGGGCTCTTCCCAATATTGATGCCCTGCTTAAGACCTTTGAAAATGCTGATTTTTCGGGGATTTTCACCAGTACCGATCTGCTTGACGACCTTTGGTCCTTTATTGATTCGGCGATCGATGATAATGCCCCACTTGTGATCAAGGACGGCTATGTCATTAAAAGCGGCTTTAATGAGAAAATCGATCGTTACCGTCAAGCCAGTGAAAAAGGTCACGATTGGCTACGGGATTTAGAAATTCAAGAAAAAGAAAAGACTGGAATTAAAAATTTAAAAGTTAAGTACAATCGGATCTTTGGCTATTTTATCGAAGTGACTAAAAGTAATTTAGACCAGGTTCCTGAACGCTATATCAGAAAGCAAACCTTGTCCAATGCCGAACGCTATTTCACTCCCGAACTAAAGGAGATGGAAGATCAAATTTTAGGTGCCCAAGACAGTTTAGTGGTCTGTGAGACCCAGATCTTTCAAGAGATTCGCAAGAAACTCCTTAGTCAAATCATGCGCATTCAAACAAAAGCCAGTGAGGTGGCCCAACTAGACGCCCTTTACTCACTGGCAATCGTTGCCCTTGCTAATGATTATGTTTGCCCTGAACTTAGCGATGACGCCATCTTAGACATTCAAAATGGACGTCATCCGGTCGTTGAAAATATGATCGGCAAGCAATATTTTATCACTAACGATTGTTTTCTCGACAATGAAAAGCAGCGAATCATCTTAATCACTGGCCCTAATATGGCTGGAAAATCAACTTTTATCAGACAGGTCGCCTTGATTGTCCTGATGGCTCAAATTGGGTCTTTTGTCCCGGCAGAAGCGGCTAAGATTGGCATTATTGACCGGATTTTTACCCGAGTTGGGGCTAGTGATGACTTAGCCAGTGGTCAAAGCACCTTTATGGTTGAAATGACCGAAGTCGCCAATATCCTTAAAAATGCCACTTCTCGAAGCTTGATCATTTTAGACGAGATTGGCCGGGGTACATCAACCTTTGACGGGATCTCCATCGCTTGGGCCGTGGTTGAACATCTCTACGATCACAAGACAATTGGAGCAAAAACACTATTTGCCACCCACTACCATGAATTAACCGAGCTGGAAAATATAAAATCGGGGATTAAAAATTTTAGCATCCAATTAAAAGAAACCCCTGACGGCGTTGTCTTTTTAAGAAAAATTAGGCCTGGCCCAGCCGACCAGAGCTATGGGATCGAAGTTGCCAAGCTAGCCGGTTTTCCACCACCTGTCACCCTAAGGGCCCAAGAGATTTTAAGTCATTTAGAATCAGGTGAAGATACCTACCGCAATGAACTCCTAAGCAGCTCGTCACTCTCTTTTGAAGAGCCAAAGGCCAACCAGCTAGATTTTTTTGAAATAGCCAACACCATCACACCCGAAGAAGAGCAGGCTCTTTTAACCCTTCGCGGTCTTAAGATGGATGAAATGAGTCCGATTGAAATAATGAACTTGGTTTATGAATTACGAAAAAGGATAGGGGAATAAATGAAAACAAAGGAATTAAAAAAAATTGTCAGGCGTTTGATGAATGATGAAAAATACAATCAAATGACTTTTGATGAGTTGTCTGACTTTATCGGACTTAAAAAAAAGAAAGATCGGCAAATGTTGTCGCGTATTTTAAAAGAAATGGAAGTTAAAGATAGAGTGAATAAAAATGAAGATGGTCAATATAAAAAGAATAAACAGCCTAAGATCATCGGCGTCCTCCAAGGACATCAAAAAGGTTTTGCCTTTTTAATTCCCGAAGATTCAATTTTTAGTAATGATGTCTTTATCGCCGCATCTAACCTAAACGGTGCGCTCGACAAAGACCGTGTGGCCATTCGGCTCTTGAAAAAAGCCGACCAAGATCGAAAAGAAGGCGAAGTCGTTGAAATTCTTGAGCGCGGTCATAAACGCCTGGTCGGTCAATATCAAAAAAGTGATGGTTTCGGATTTGTTGTTCCCGACAATATTCATGTGGGCAAAGATATCTTTATCGCCAATCAAAAAAAATCCAAGGCTAAAACAGGCGATAAGGTCGTTATTGAGATCATCGATTGGCCCAGTAAAGGTAAGAATCCGGAAGGGAAAATTATTGAAGTTCTGGGAAAAGCTGATGCTCCCGGGATTGACATCTTGTCGATTATCAAAAGTTACGATATTCCCATGGATTTTAGTCAAGAGGTTTCCGATGAGGTAAAATACCTTTCTGAAAAAGTGACTGATCAAATGCTCAAGAAAAGACGCGACCTAAGGAAAGAGCGAATCTTCACAATTGATGGCAAAGACGCTAAAGATTTCGATGATGCCGTCTCCATCAAGAAACTCGACAATGGCCATTTTCTCTTAGGCGTTCATATCGCCGATGTCAGTTACTATGTCAAACAAGGGTCAGCTTTAGATGAGTCAGCACGCGAACGGGGAAACTCCGTTTATGTTGTCGACCGCGTCGTCCCCATGCTTCCTGTTCGCCTATCCAATAAAATTTGCAGCTTAATGCCAGGTGAAGACCGCTTAACCTTTAGCTGTGAAATGGAGATTACGAAAAAAGGAATTGTAAAAAATTATGACATCTTTAAATCAGTCATTTGCTCCAAGTCACGAATGACTTATGACCAGGTCAATGCCTTATTAAATCATGACGATAGGAAAGAAGCCCAGGCTATTAAGCCTTTTGAAGAGGATTTAAAATTGATGGATGACCTTCGTCAAATCCTCCATGATTCAAGACGCCTTGCTCGTGGGGCCATTAATTTTGATTTCCCGGAGGCCACCATCATCTTAAATGATCAAGGCTTTCCTATTGATGTAACGATCGATGAACGCCTTAATTCCCACCGTATGATCGAAGAGTTTATGCTGGTCTGTAATGAAACCATTGCCGAGCATTTATCAAAGCTTGACCTGCCCTTTATCTTTAGAAACCACCCTGAGCCCCATCCTGAAAAATTGGAGGCCTTTCGCGATTTCATCAATCGTTTTGGCTTTAAACTCGGTGGCAGTCGTAAAAAAGTACCGACCGGCAATGACTTTCAAAAATTACTAAAAGACATTGAAGGAAGCGACCAAGAACGGGTGATTACCTTGCTAATGCTGCGAACCATGCAACAAGCCGTCTATGAAGGACACCTTCTGGGCCATTATGCCCTGGGTGCAAAGCATTATACCCACTTCACGTCACCAATTCGTCGCTATCCTGATTTAATGGTCCACCGCTATTTATCCTTAACCCTAAGGGACAAGATCAATGATGAGTCCAGAGAATTCTTAAAAAAACACCTTGATGGCATTGCTGCCCATAGTTCCAAAACAGAACGCCAAGCCGAGTCGATTGAATCCGATATTACCAAATTAAAAATGACGGAGTACATGACCAAGCATATCGGTGAGACTTTTGACGGGCGAATTAGTGGTATCACCAATTTTGGTATCTTCATTGCCCTCCCAAATACCATCGAAGGCCTGGTTAAGCTGCAAGACTTGAATGATGATTACTATGTCCTCGATCCGGACTTGCACCAATACGTCGGCGAACGAACAAAAAATATCTATCGCTTGGGTGAGCCCGTCAAGGTCCGGGCTATTCGTGCCGATGTTGAACACAGTGAAATTGATTTTCAAATTTTGACTAATTAAGGGAATCATGGTATAATTAAAGACCAGCCTAGATGAAAGGAGATTATTATGGCCGAAAACATAAAAATGATTGCTAAAAATAAAAAAGCGCGTCATGATTTTTTCATCGAAGATACCTATGAGGTTGGTCTGGTTTTATATGGAACCGAAGTTAAATCGATCCGGCAAGGCAAGGTCAGTCTGAAAGAAAGCTATGCCGACGTTTTAAATGGTGAGGTTTTTATCTACCAGATGCATATCAATCCTTATGAGCAGGGCAATATTTATAATAAAGATCCCTTACGCATTCGCAAGCTCTTACTACATAAGCAGCAAATTAGGCGAATCATTGGGCTGAAGAAGCGAGAGGGCTATACCTTGGTCCCACTTTCCCTTTATTTTAAAGATAATAAGGTAAAGATGGAACTGGCCCTAGCCAAGGGTAAAAAATTATATGACAAGCGCCACAGCATAGCTGAGCGCGATGCCAATCGACGGATCCAAAAAAGCATCCGCCGCGATGGCTAAAATGAGGGGGCGCACTGGTTTCGACGGGGGTTTTGAAGCTTGGGTAGCGAGTCGATGTGTTGATCATCGTAAAAAGCAGCAAAAAAATATAAACGCAAAAACAAACAGAAGTTACGGAATGGCTTTAGCTGCGTAATCACGCACTAAAGTTGCTCTAAAACTGACGCGGCAACATAATTGCCGCACGTCTCCCAATTCAACCTGTGGCTTTGGGTTCAGACGTTCATTGAAGCAGGGAACCGTTTTGGATAGTGCCTCGCATCCCTAACGATTAAGAGGCTGGTCTCTTCCCTCCTTTGTCATTGGAGTAGGGCGGAGACGAGAAAATAAGCAATGACTGCACTCGGAGAGTCTTCTGTGAATAAACTTTCGGACGTGGGTTCGATTCCCACCGCCTCCACCAAATCTAATACCCTAAATTTAAAGCAAACCTCTTATTTTAAGGGGTTTATTTTTTTAAAGAAATTTAAAAAGCCGACTAATCTTCAAAATTAGTCGGCTTTTTATTCATAACACTATAACTTTCTTGACAGTTTCTTACCCCCTCTTTTTCTGGCAAAGAGGACAATAATAGGTGCCTCGACCACCAAGTTTTTTCTTAGTAATTGGACCATGGCAGACCGAGCAATTCTTTTGGGTGTGGACTTGCAAATGGACTTGAAACAAGCCGGTGATGCCATTGGCATCAAAGGAATGAATCGTTGTCCCCCCCTGGGCAATGGCTTGTTGCAAGATCTCTTCTGATACTTCGATTAACTCAGCCACCCGCTTTTTACTAAGGCGTTTTCCGGGTGTGGTCGGATCCATCTTCATTTGAAAACAGATTTCATTGGCATAAATATTGCCAATTCCGGCCATAATCCCTTGATTCAGTAATAGACTTTTAATCGGTAGACTACTTTTATGGATTTTTGCATAAATCTCTTTCGGGTCAGCGTCCCATGGTTCCGGGCCAAGCTTGCTAAGGGGTAAGTCCTGACGATAACTTTCTTTGTTCTTCAATTCTAAACGGCCAAATTTACGGGTATCTTGATAACGTAATTGACTGCCATCAGTAAAGACAAAGCTAAGGTGTTCATGCTTATTAAGGGGTTTTGAAGCATCGACAATATTATACTTGCCCTCCATCCGTAAGTGAGATATAAAGACATCTTGATCGAGAATAAAAATTAGAAATTTTCCCATCCGATCGATGTCGCAAATCCTTTGACCCATTAAAGTTCTTATAAAAGCAGCCGTGTCCCCGGTGACAATTTTGTCGTAATGAACCACAACCTCTTTGATCTCTTTTCCAATGATAAAGTTTTTTAGTGTTTTACGAACGGTTTCGACTTCTGGTAGTTCTGGCATATCCTTCACCTGCTTTTATAATATTTTATCCTCCTTGTAAAATAGTGTTAGGGTAAAAGTTAAAAATCTTACCCGAAT
>CAZWEU010000053.1:0-8276 GCA_964632785.1 uncultured Lachnospiraceae bacterium
GAAATTCAGATAAACTAACAATAATAAATAATAAGTTATTAAAACATATACAAATCAAATACAATATAATTTAAGTAACTCCGTTATAACGTTAATAAACATTCGTAAACATTATTTGAAGTTCGTGAGTGTAACAGAAGAAGAAGGAGAGAGAGAGGTTATATGTATACAATATTTTATATGTTTTTAGCTTGTATTATTCTTTATATCTTACCTATGATTTATCTTACTTATAAAACTTATACCTTTGTTGATCGGACTAATTTAATATTAGAGGAACTGTATTTACTTCTACGTGATGGTGACGGAGAAGCTTTTTTTAATGCAGAAAATGAAGATAGTTATAAGGTTATTAAAGCAAATCGTGATAAAGAGTTAGATGAGAGGAATAATAAGTTAAAGCAAGAATTAAATATGGTTAATGAGTTTGAAGTAATAACAGATAAGTTTGAAATACAGAGGATTATAAATGAGGATACAACTGCTTATGCAGGAGGGGTTTATAACTTAAACCATGAGAAAATAGATGCTTCACTATTAGATAGGGATGAATATGCTAATTAATAGGTGGTGAAGATAGAACATGGATGGTAAAATAATTATTAAGTTTTTTACCGATGTACTGTATTTGAATAATATTATATGCTTTGATGAGTATGATGATATTATGGAGTGTTCTTGTGCTCAAGATTTAGATAATGTATTTGAGAAGATGATGCAAGGTAAGTATAATACTTATAGACGTGGAGAAGTGGATGGTGATTGGAATGTTGAGCCTTAATAGTGGAGAAGAAGACGATATTATAGATGATGAAATATCTTCAGTATCTATTACAGATTTAACTCCTAAGATGCAGAGATTTGTTCATTTATACATGACTGGTAATTATACTTTAGTTAAGCTTGGTGAGTTGTTGGACCTTCATCCGAATACTCTTGGTAACTGGTTAAAGAGAGGGGATGTAAAAACACTTATTGCTGATATGGAAAAGAGTACTCACGATATAGTTACTGTTCAACTTAATGCTTTAACATTGAAAAGTGTTAATAAACTTTCTAAACTTATAGATTCTCCAATAGACGGAGTTGCTTTCCAGGCTGTTAGAGATGTTTTAGATAGAGGTGGTCATAAGCCTAAGCAAGAAATTAAAGTTGACAAAACTGTTACAACGTATGAACAAAAGCTTAAAAGGCTTATTAATAATGTTATAGATATTGATGATTATGAGGTGCATGATGACGATGAATGTAATGACTAAAAAAGAAGAAGTGTTTTATAAAAAACTACGTGAAGATAGACAATGGTACATTGAGAATTTCTTACAAATCAGAAATAAGAAGTCTCAACTTGTACCATTTCTTTTGAATGATGCTCAGATAGTTGTAATGGATAAGATGAAAGAGGCTGAAGAAAATGGTAATTTATTAAGGTTTATAGTTCTTAAAGCTAGACAGATGGGCTTAAGTACTTTGTTTGAAGGGTTAATATTTCAAGATACTGTAAACAATCCTTTTAAAAATAGTCTTATAGTTGCCCATGAAGAACCAGCATCACAGAACTTGTTTAACATGTCTAAGTTATTTTATGAAAATTTGCCTGATGTTATAAGACCTATGAAAAAGTATAATAACGGTAAGATACTTTCTTTTGAAAACCCTGAAAATAATGATGATAAGAAGCATTTTAATCCAGGGTTAAGATCTAAGATTACTATAGCAACTGCTGGTAGTGGTGAGGTAGGAAGATCTGCAACTATACATAATTTACACGCATCAGAAGTAGCTTTCTTTCCTGATGCAAAGACAACTATGCTGGGGTTATTGCAGTCTGTTCCTGATGAACCTAATACACTTGTAGTGTTAGAATCTACAGCCAATGGAGTTGGTGGATATTTTCACAGCTTGTGGCAGAAAGCCATCAAAGGAGAGAATGATTTTATACCTATATTTCTACCTTGGTTTACAGACAGTGGTTATAGTAGGCCTTTTCGTTCTTCGGCACAAAAAGAACAATTTATAAAAGAAGTTAATTTAACATCTAGAGATCAATCAGGTAATACTATAAGTACTTACGAAAAAGAATTAATGAATAAATTTGATCTTACTTGGGAGCAGATGTGGTGGAGAAAATATACTATAGAAAACAAGTGTGAAGGCGATGAGATACTTTTTATGCAGGAATATCCATCTACAGCTGAAGAGGCATTTATTTCTTCTGGTAGGCCTAAGTTTTCTATTGCCTCTTTACGTAAATATCAAACAGCTACTAAAGAACCTATTCGTGGATATTTAGTTGATGAAGGTGGAAAGATATTCTTTAGAGAAGATGCTTCTGGTTATATAAGTATATGGAATGAACCTAAAGAGGGTTTAGCGTATTCTGTGGGTGCTGATGTTGCAGAAGGTCTTATAGAGGGAGATTATTCTTGTGGAATTGTAGGCTGTGATGATACTTTTGATGTGGTAGCTATGTGGCATGGTCATATAGATCCAGATATGTTTGGTGACGAGTTAATAAAGCTTGCTAAGTATTATAATAATGCTTATCTTGGAGTAGAAAACAATAACCATGGACTTACAACTTTAACCACTATTAAGCGTGAAGAATACTGGAACTTGTTCTTTACCAAATCATATGATAAAATCACTGAGAAGCAAACCATGAAGATGGGTTGGTCCACAACTTCTGCTACTAAACCTTATATGATAGATAAGTTGCAAGAGTTTATAAGGGAGAGGTATTTAGGTATTTATTCTGATTTGATAATTGGAGAGTGCTTTACCTATGTAATTGAAGATAATGGATCTACTAATGCTCAACCTGGTTGTCATGACGATACTGTTATGGCTATGGGTATAATGCTTCAACTTATGTTAGAAAATAGGGGAGGGGACTATATACCTGAAATACCTATTGACGAAAGGGGTAATTATAGAGGAGAAGTTGTAGATGATATGTTTGATGATGACAAAATATCAGTAGAAGTTGCTGAATAATGGAGGTGGTGTTAAGTTGGCTACAAAAGATAAGTATAGTAAAGAGCAAAACGAAGCAAAGCTATGTAGTGAATGGAATTTTAAATTCAAAAATGCAATGATATATAAAAATGAATATGTAAAAGATTGGCTTACCTATCTTGACGCGTACAAGGGTGATTACTTCAAGAATGATAAGGCACCTGATTACAGATCAAATCAAGTTAGTAATTATATCTTTGCAATAGTAGAAACTATTAGGCCTATAATGTTAGACAATGATCCTAAGTTTCAATCAATGCCTAGGCAGCCTGAAGGTATGTCTTTTGCTAATGACTTACAAGAAGCACTTTCTTACGAATGGGATAGAGAAGGCATGAACGCTAAGTTATATAGGGAGTTAATTAATACTCTGGTAATTGGTACAAGTGTGTTTTTTATTCCTTGGAATGCTACTAAAAAATCTGTAGAGGCTATTGCGGTTAGTCCTTTTAATCTTTTTCCAGATCCTTTAGCTACTTCGGTTGATGATGCTGAGTACCTTATTTACGCATCATATAAGAATGTAGAGTTTTTAAAACGTATCTTCCCTTCTAAAGCTGAAAAGCTTCATGGTGGTGGAATTAACTTTGGAGAGTTGGTACACGATAATGATTTAAATGCTCATATTGATAATCAAGTTTTAGTTCTTGAAGTGCGGACTAAGGATTATGAAATGATTGATGAGATTGATGGTGATGTGAAGAAGTCTAAACCAGCTTATCCAAAAGGTAGGGTCCTTACACTTTGTCCTGAGTTGGGCATTGTACTAGACGATAAAGAGAATCCTTATAAAGATGGTAAGTTTCCATTTGTACTTATAAAGGATTATGATGTTCCTGGTAAGTTTTGGGGAGAGGGTGAAGTATCACAACTTTTGTCACCTCAAAAATATATGAATGAATTAAATAACTCAATTGTAGATAATGCTAAAACTACAGCTAATGTTCCTTGGATAATTGATAAAAACTCTGGTATAGGTATTGGTAAAATAACTGCTAGGCCTGGACTTGTTATTAGAAAGAATCCTGGCTCTGAGGTTAGAAGAGATACACCACCTGCAATGCCTTCTTATGTTAGAGATACTGTTGAAACTTTTAAATCAGATATAGAAATGATAAGTGGCGTTCATAATACAATTCGTGGTGAAAACTCTTCAGGTGTGTACACAGCTCAAGGTATATTAGCACTTCAAGAGGCTGGTCAAGTTAGGATAAGGCTTAAGGTAAAACTACTTGAAGATAGTCTTGGTAAAATAGCAGAGCTTTGGACTTCACGTATGAAGCAATATTGGAAAGATGATAAGTGGCTTAAGGTTACAAGACAAGATGGCACTTATGATTTAAAAATGTTTACAAAGCAAGTGTTAGAATATGATTATGACATTAGAGTTATAGCTGGAAGTACTATGCCAGTTAATCGAGGAGCTATGTTGGATTTAATGATTAGGTTGGCACAAACTCAAATGCCTGATGGACAAACACTTGTAGATAGAGAGAGTGTAGTTGAGTATCTTCCAGAAGAAATTAAAGCACCACTTCTTAAGCGTATGTCTGAAAATGAATCATCTCTACAAGAAATACAACAATCTATAGAGGAATTAGGTCAAGCCATGGAAGAAATGCAACAATTATTACAACAAGTTGCTGAAGAAGGAGACAAGGCAGATGAGGAACAATTTGCTCTTATTGAGGAGTTAACTGTAGGCTTAGAAGAACTTGCAAACCAAATTTTGCAACTTCAAGAAGAGTATGGTAAAATGGTTGCCGAAGAAGAGGAGTCGAAACGTATGGCAAAGATTGAAAGTGAATTTTATAATAAAGGCTATACTGATTCGGAAAAACTTTATGGAACTCCACCTGTTGAAGAGGGTGGTACTAGTGGAGATATTATGCCTGACCTTCCTGATGATATATTAGAAGGCATTTCAATGATGGACGATGATGAATTGGGATTATTACTTGAAAAACATCCAAACTTAATGGATATTCTAAAGTAGAACAACCCTTAACGGGATTCTAAGGGGGAATTATATAATGAATATTGAACAATACAGAGCTTTAAAAGCTCAGGAGTTAGAAGAGTCTAACCAACCTGAAGACACTGTAGAAGAGAAACCTATTGAAGAAGAAACTAATCCAGAAGAAGAAATAGAGGAGACCGTTGAAGAAGAACCTATAAAAATAGAAATAGACGGTCAAGAATTAGGCTTAGATGAGTTGAAGAATGGTTATTTAAGACAATCTGATTATACTAAAAAAACACAAGAGTTATCAAGACAGAGAAAAGAAGCAGAAGAGGCACTTAATTTTTATGAAAGTTTAAAAACTAATCCACAAAAGCTAGATGAAATAAGGTCTACTCATGGAGTACCTGAAGGTCTTGATCCAGCAAGTGTTAGGGTTAGAGAGTTGGAAAACAAAGTATACGATATGATGTTAGAAAAAGAAATAGATACATTAACAGCTAAGTATTCAGATTTTGATATTAGAGTAGTTCTTGAAACAGCTCAGGAAAAGGGTATTGTTGATTTAGAAGATGCTTATCTTCTTTCAAAGCCACATGTTAGTCAATCTGCTGACTTTGATGAGATGAAAGAATCTATTCGTAAAGAGGTACTTGCTGAAATAGAAAAAGAAAGAAAAGACACATCTACTATAATATCTTCTCAAGTAGATACCAAGCCAGTCATTCCTGATGAGGTTAAAATATCAAGTGGCGAATTAAAAGTAGCTCAAGGTATGGGTCTTACAAAGGAAGAATATGTTAAGTGGCGTGATGTCAAATAAAAGATAAGAGGTGCAATTATGGAAAACAAGATATGGTTAGGGTTACAAACATTTGCAATACCTGTCCAACCAGTAGCTGGTAATACACATAGTTATACTGACAGTGATAGGGAAGATGGAGAAAACTTTGGTAAGTTGTTAGAACCAGGGTTGAGAAAGATATTTTTTGAAACATATGATGAGATTCCTGAACAATTCTCTAGAGTGTATAATGTTGGATCTTCAACAAAAGCACAAGAACATGACTGGGGAATGGGAGCATTTGGTGACTGGACTGAAAGAACTTCACAATTTGATGAAGTTGCTTATACTACTTTAAGTCCAGGTTTAGATAGACTTTATGTTCATAATGCATTTACACAAGGATTTATGGTTACAAGAGAAATGTATGATGATGATCAATATAGACAAATGGAGAAGCTTCCTAAAGCTATGGCTAGAAGTGGTAGAGCTAAGGTAGAGAAAGATGCACTATCATTACTTAACACTGCTTTTGTTGAAACTGTACCTGGAACTCCTGATAATGTAATATATGATGGTAAAGCATTGTTTTCAGCTACACATCCATTACTAGACTCAACTTCTACTTCAAGTAACTTAGCAACAGGTGCTTTAACAGAAGGCAATCTTAAACTTGCTTTAAAGCTAATGAGAGAGACATTAGATGAAGCTGGTAATCTTATTCAAATGAAAGCTACTAAACTTATAGTACCTCCAGCATTAGAAGATACTGCAATTAGAATATTGAAGTCTACTCAAATAGCTGGTGGAGATTTAAATGACACTAACAAATTCCTTAACTCTTATGGAATTGAAGTTGTTGTACTTGACTACTTAAGTGCGGCGGCTGGTGGTAGCGATACAGCTTGGTTCTTACAAGACGGATCAAGACATGAGATGAACTTCTTCTGGAGAACTAAACCTGAGTTTAAATGGAAAGAAGAGTTTGATAACTTCGTTGCTAAGTATAGAGGATATATGAGATATTCTTATGGAGTTAGTGATTGGAGAGGACTTGTTGGTTCGACTGGAATAACTGCTTAATAGTAAAAATATAGGAGATGAACAATATGGGACAATTTGTTTCAATGGAAAAATACACCTATGTTGCAGTTGCAGCTGATGCTACAAATGATTATGTTAAAATTCCTATAACTGTAGCTAATTTAGAGAGTGGTGCTCCTACTGGTATGATAGCTCAAATCAGAGCTGCAACAACTGGTGTAGTAAACTCTGCTGGACTTGCTATAACTTATGCTGATGGAGTTGTTAAAGTAGCTGCTACAGCAATAACTGCTGGTGATGTTGTTACTTTAATTGTATTTGATGCTAATTAAATAAACAACCTTAAAGGGGTGGAGTATTGATACTCCATCCTTTTCTTATACGAGGAGATGAAAATATGAAAGATTTAAAAGATATGCAACCTTTGAACTCAAATGAAGACTATCTTTATGGTATTAATGCTAGACTGGATGTTCTTATTAACATTGTAACTGATTTGTTAACTCTGAAGCAGGAAGTTGAAGAGTTTAAAGAAGAGGATATTGAAGAAGTTGAGGAGGTTGAAGAAGAAGAAATAGATTATACTGATTTTACTGTTAAAGAATTAAAGGGTTTTCTTGAAGATAAAGATATTGAATTTACATCAAATATGAGAAAAGCTGATTTAATAGAGTTGCTTAAATAGGGGTGAATGTTTATGGCTGGGAGATATGATTTTACAATAAATCAAGGCTCTACTTTCTCCATGGGTGTTAAGTGGAAGGAAGGTAATAACGATGCAAATCTAACTGGTTACTCTGGAAGAATGCAAATCAGATATAAGGACCATAATGGACAAGTTGCTGCTAACCTAGATGATAGTAATGGTGGAGTAACATTGGATATGTTTAACGGTATGATTAAGATATATATATCTGCTGAAGATACTGCTAAGATTAAAGTACAGGATTGTGTGTATGATTTGGAAATGGTTCAGGATGATTATGTCGTTAGGTTGCTAGAAGGAAAGGTACGCATCTCTCCGGAGGTGACTAAGTAATGAATAAAGAATATACTGTTATAGTTAATCAAGACACTATTGATGTGGTAACTATAGAAAGAGGTCCGTCTGGTCCACGAGGTATTCAAGGTGAACAAGGTCCTAAAGGTGATAAAGGAGAACAAGGTATTCAAGGTGAACAAGGTCCTAAAGGTGATAAAGGAGACAAAGGTGAGATTGGACCACAAGGTATTCAAGGATTAAAAGGTGATACTGGACTACAAGGAGAAAGAGGTTTACAAGGTCTTAAAGGTGATAAAGGAGAACAAGGTGAAAGAGGACTTCAAGGTATACAAGGTGAAGCAGGACCAAAAGGAGATAAAGGTGATTCTTTTGTTTATGGTGATTTTACACCCCAACAACTTGAAGCATTGCGTGGTCCTAAAGGAAACAAGGGTGACAAAGGAGACCCTGGAGAAGTAACACAG
>CAZWEU010000054.1:0-7536 GCA_964632785.1 uncultured Lachnospiraceae bacterium
CGGTGTGTGCATCAGAGCAAGCGATTGTGACCGAAAATATCATAAAAAATCAAGTACAAGAATCGTTTATAAAACAAGGAGGTTATTTTTTAAATGACGGTGAAAAAGAAAAAGTAGAAAATGTAATTCAAAAAGCAAATGGAAGTTTTAATGCAAAAATTGCCGGGAGGTCGGCAAAAGAGATCGCACTGATGGCAGGGATAAAGGTGCCAGAAGAGACAAGGGTTTTAATCGCCGAAGAAAGGAATGTCGGGATCGCCTATCCTTTTTCCAGAGAAAAGTTATCACCGCTCCTTTCCTTTTACTCAGAAGAAGACTGGATGATTGCTTGTGACCGGTGCATTGAAATATTAAATTATGGCGGAATCGGCCACACTTTAGCCATTCACTCAAATGATGAAGGCGTCATTAGAGAATTTGCCCTTAAAAAACCGGCTTCTAGAGTGTTGGTAAATACGCCATCATCACAAGGAGCAGTAGGTGCAACGACTAATTTACCGCCAGCAATGACACTTGGTTGTGGTGCAGCGGGGGGGAGTGCGACTTCAGACAATGTCGGTCCACTAAATTTAATCGATATCAGAAGATTGGCCTATGGTGTAAAAGAGCCAGAAGATTTAAGTGAAGAGTTTGACAATGCAAACGCAGATAGTGGTCTAGACCTTGAAAAAATAACTAAATTAATAATGGAGCAGCTAAAAAACGTTAAGTAAAATTAAATGGAGGAATAAAAATGAAAACTCAAAATGCCTTAGGAATGATCGAAACAAAAGGGTTAGTTGGTTCAATTGAAGCGGCAGATGCAATGGTCAAGGCCGCAAATGTGACCCTGATTGGAAAAGAACATATCGGGGGTGGCTTTGTAACCGTAATGGTTAGAGGTGATGTCGGAGCTGTTAAAGCGGCTACCGACGCCGGAGCGGCGGCAGCTGATCGTGTTGGACAATTAGTATCAGTACATGTTATTCCAAGGCCGCACGATGAAGTTGAAACAATCCTACCCAATACCGATGAATAGTTAGCAAGATAGGGGTGTAGTCAGGCCTTTTAGAAGGTCTGACTTATTCCTGAAAAGGAAGTGATATTATGAAAGTTTTGACTGAAGCCCAGCTTAGAGCAGAATACAAGCAAAACAAAATGAATCATTTAGTTGTTGAAACCGATACGATCTTGACGCCTTCAGCAAAAGAATTTTTAAATTCCAATAAAATAGATTTAGTCTTTAAATCAGAAAAAGAAAATGAGAGTGGAGTAAGCAAAGATAAAGAAAAAAAAGTGTTTAATCCCAAATTTAAATGTAAGTATACGGGCGGTTATTTAGAAAAAAAACCTGAAAATATGACGCAACTATACGGTAATGAATTGGTCTTTAAGGACCATCAAAATATTGTCTTTAGAGGTAAGATTGACAGTTTACAATCAAGAATACTTGAGCTTCAAGTAAGAGCTTATAAAAGCAAAAACAATAAACTTGTAGATGATTTAGAAGAGCTGTTAAATTTTATTAGGAATATCCTAAAAGCGGAAGTGATTAATGAAAAAATAGAAGAATTTAGTTTTTTTGCGATGCAAGAAGAAGAAATAAGAGAGATCTCTCATAATCCCAAAGCGCATTTAGGGGTAGATCATATTTTGCCAAACTACAAAATGGGTGACTTACTGATCGGCTTAAATGCCGTCAGAAGCAATGTCCGGGAGGTTGAAATCGTCTCGATCGCTTTAAAAAGAGATGACATCATAAAAGCGTTAAACCGCTTAAGTAGTGCCGTCTATGTCATGATGTGTCGGTATTTAGCGGGCTACTATAGTTAAATGAGGAGGTGGTTTTTTTGGACCAGTCAAAGATAAAAGATATAATTATTAGTGTTTTGAAAGAAATGGATGTCCAAAACGAAAAGAAATTAATACCGATAGAAGCATCAGCAAAACATGCACATTTATGCAAGGAAGATGTCGAAAAATTATTTGGACAAGGTTATAAATTGACACCGAAAAGAGAATTATCACAACCTGGAGAGTTTTTAAGTGAAGAAAGAATCACGATCATAGGCCCTAAAGGACTCATAAAAAACGTTGCTGTTTTAGGACCCGAAAGAGACAAGACTCAAGTTGAGATGTCAAAAACAGATAGTATAATCCTAGGCATCAAGGCACCCCTAAGATATTCAGGAGATACCAATCAAAGTGCAGATATATTTATTTCTGCCGGAAAGAACATAATCGAAGTTAAAGAAGCGGCAATCATAGCAAAGCGCCATATCCATATGACACCCGATCTAGCGCAACAATTTGATCTTAAGGATAAACAAATCGTTTCGGTAAGAGTCCTGAGCAATCGGCCAGTTATCTTTGAAAATGTCTTGGTAAGAGTAAATGAAAACTATCGTTTAAATATGCATTTGGATTTTGATGAGGCCAATGCCTGCAATCTAACAAAAGATACAAGGGGTGAAATTTTAGCATAAAGGAGAAAGTGCTAAGCATAAAGGATGTGGATGTTTTGGAATTAGACAAGATAAGGATGGAAAAGCTAATTGATTACTTAACAAAAGAAGTCGTCAAAAATCTAAAGGGCGTTGGAGAAAAAAAAGATGAGATCCTGGTAATCCGTGAAAAAGAAGATAAAAAAGAAATAAAATCAGATCAATTTAAACTCGTTTACCAAGATGAGTGTGAGCTAGAGAAATTAAATACTGAAGACTACAAACACATGATCATAACTTCTTTGACACTCAATCAATTGGTTAGTATAGGGATCGGTAAAGCAGAGGATGCGATAACGTCTCTCATTATAGAATGCATCTTAAAAAATAAGAATGTTTCCGTTTTAAACGATGGCATAGGATACCGTAAATACAAAACCAGTTCAAATGAAAATTTCTATAAGATGATTGAAAATTATGAAAAAACCATTATTTCTTACGGCATACGTTTTATCGATGAAAACGATATTGACTTGATTTATGGAAAAAATAAAAAGGTCCTAGTCGAAGATGACCCTATCGATCATAAAATAATTACAGAATCATTATTAGAGAAGAGGCATAGAAAAGTTGGCAATACAATAAGGATAAGAAAGAATGCGATAATAACTCCCTTAGCAAACGATTATATACGAACAAACAATATCAAGATCCTAAAAGAATAAAGACAAAGGGAGGTACTATTTATGATAATAGGCAAAGTAGTCGGAAATGTTTGGGCGACAAGAAAAGATGAAGCGCTAAAGGGATTCAAACTATTAGTCGTTAAGCCCCTCGATGAATATAGCCAAATAGATCTGCCATCCTTGGTTGCAACCGATATAATAGGCGCTGGAATAGGAGATAAAGTGCTTGTCGTAAAGGGGAGTTCGGCTAGTCGAGCGGTCAATAAAGAGCGCCTACCAATAGATGCAACGATAGTTGGAATTATTGATGACGTTGAGCTAGAAGATGATTAGAAAAAGAGGTGTTTAAAATATGGATTTATTACAAAAGATATATGAAGCTGGCGTTGTCGGAGCCGGTGGGGCTGGTTTTCCGACACATGTTAAATTAAATACTAAGGTGGAATATTTCATTATAAATGCAGCAGAATGCGAACCTTTATTAAACACAGATAAATATCTTATTAGTATTAAATCTGAAGAGATGATCAAAGGAATGGAAAAAATAGGAGAAAGTTTAGAGGCAAAACACCTTGTTATTGCGATAAAAGAAAAATACACTAAGGAAATTAAAATTTTAAAAGATAGGATAAGTCAGCTTGATTCAAAAGTAAAATTATTTTATTTGAAAAATTTTTATCCGGCTGGTGATGAGCAGGTGACAGTATATGAAGTGACCGGCCGCTCTATACCGGAAGCCGGGATACCGCTAGATGTCGGGGTAGTGGTTTCTAATGTTGCAACTGTGATTAATGTATACAATGCCATAGATGATAAGCCGGTAATAGAAAGGTATCTAACGGTAGTGGGGGAAGTAAATAATCCACGGATATTAAAAGTGCCAATCGGGATATCAATAAAAGAATGCATCGAAGAAGCCGGAGGGGCATGCTTATCAGAACATGCAATCATTATTGGCGGTCCAATGATGGGGACAATAATAGATGACAATGAAGCAGCAAAAATGAATATAAAGAAAACGGATGGGTCTTTAATTGTTTTAGCAAAAGATCATTATATTGTTAGACGAAAAAGAAAACCGCTTCAAACGATTATAAATGAAACGAGAACAGCTTGCATTCAATGTCGATATTGTACTGACTTATGTCCCAGATACCTATTAGGCCATCAGTTAAGACCACACCGAATCATGAGAAATGTGGGTATGGCCAAGCAGGATGAAAAAATTATGAAAGAAGCACTTTTATGTAGCGAATGTGGGATATGCGAATTATATGCTTGTCCGATGGGTTTGTCACCTCGCTTAGTCAATATTTTTGTCAAAAAAGATTTAGCCCAAAAAGGGATCAGGGCGGAGAAAGGAGATCTTGGTATTGAAAGTAGAGAGATGATTGAATATAGAAAGATTCCAACAAGAAGATTGATGGCCAGACTTGATATTAGCAAGTATTCAGATCAAAAAATAGGAGAATTAAATGAAGTAAAGGCAAAAATAGTCTCCATACCTTTAAGTCAGCATATCGGTAGGTCAGCAAAAGCAATTGTGGCCATCGGAGATAAGGTGTCAAAAGGTCAGATGATTGCAAAAGTAGAAAAAGATGAGATGGGCGCGAATGTTCATTCATCTTTAAGTGGAAAAGTTGTGGAGATTCACGATAAAATTGTTATTGAAATGGAAGATAATGAGGTGACCTTATGATAAAAACAATCGGACTTCTAGAATTCAATAGCATTGTAAAGGGCATTGAAAGTGCGGATGCGATGTTAAAAGCGGCTGAAGTAGAATTAATATTATCAAACTCCATCTGTCCGGGCAAATATATAGTCCTTGTAGCAGGCGACGTAGGTTCAGTTAAATCAGCTGTTCAAGCCGGAAAAGATATCGGCGGCGTATATATCGTAGATGATTTGATCTTATCAAATATTCATCCTCAACTTATTAATGCAATCAATGGCGCTTCTGAAATAGGGGAATTAAATGCGATCGGTGCAATGGAATTTTTTAGTATTGCGACGTCCATTGTAGCAGCAGACGCAGCAGCAAAGGCGGCTGCCGTAAATTTAATAGAAATAAGGCTTGGTTTTGCAATCGGCGGTAAGTCTTTTGTAACATTGAGTGGAGATGTAAGTGCCGTAAATGAAGCGATCGAAGCGGGTTCGACTATTGGCAAAGAAAATGGCTTGCTTATAAATAAAGTAGTTATACCATCTCCTAGGAAAGAAGTATTTGAAAAATTATTATAAAGATAGGGGTGATGATGTGAAGAAGATATTGCTTACCAAAAATAATTATAAGGAATTTGTTTCAAAAGATAAAAAAGAAATATGCATCCAAGAAAATATGATTCTTACCTCAGGGGCTAAAGATGAAATAAGAAAGGGTGGAATTAATACGGTCTATGCAAACGAGATGGATGATGTTAAAAAAGAAGAAGAACCATCGAATAGGAAAGAAGTTATAGTAAATATAAAAAATATATTAAAGCAAGACTATAATATCGTAGACGATGAAAAGATCCAAGAAGTATGTTCTTTAATTTTAGATAAAATACAATAATAAGAAGGAGTGATCTTAAATGACAAAACAAAACGCATTAGGAATGATCGAAACAAAAGGTTTAGTGGCAGCAATCGAGGCAGCAGATGCGATGGTCAAGGCGGCAAACGTAACACTTATCGGAAAAGAACACGTTGGAGGAGGGCTTGTCGCAGTACTAGTTAGAGGTGATGTCGGGGCCGTAAAAGCAGCTACCGATGCTGGAGCCGCCGCTGCTGATCGGGTCGGACAATTACTATCCATCCATGTTATCCCAAGACCACATAATGAGGTTGAAGAAATCTTACCAAAGGATAAATAATCGAATTAAAAAAATATTGATAAAGGAGGAAGAATAGATGAGTATTAATGACATTATTCTTTACATAATGGTTGTTTTTATGGCTTTAGGAGCAATCGATAGAATTCTTGGAAATAAATTTGGTTTAGGTGAACAATTTGAAGAAGGGATCATGGCAATGGGTTCGCTTGCGATTGCTATGGTCGGGGTAATCTCTCTTGCACCGGTACTGGCAAAGATATTAACACCGATTGTAGCACCGGTATACCAAGCACTAGGGGCCGATCCGGCCATGTTTGCAACCACTCTTTTAGCAAATGACATGGGTGGCTATCCACTAGCCATGGAAATGGCTTTAACACCAGAAGCGGGTCTCTTTGCCGGACTTATTCTTGGAGCAATGATGGGGCCGACAATCGTCTTTACCATCCCGGTAGCACTTGGCATAATTAAAGAGGAAGACCATAAATTTTTGGCGACGGGAATATTAGCAGGTATGATTACAATTCCTATCGGCGCTTTAGCAGGTGGGCTTGCAGCAGGATTTGGGTTAGGAATGATATTAAGCAATCTCGTTCCAATCATTATTGTTGCATTATTAATTGCTTTAGGACTATGGCGAATTCCGGATAAGATGATAAAAGGTTTTACGATATTTGGAAAAGGTGTGGTAATCGTCATAACCATAGGCCTAGCATCAATAATTATTGAAACGCTGACAGGCCTAGTTATTATTCCCGGCATGGCACCGATTTCGGATGGAATCGAAATTGTCGGATCAATAGCGATCGTTCTGGCAGGGGCATTTCCAATGGTTTATGTAATAACAAAAGTGTTTAATAAGCCACTCCTTAAAGTCGGTAAACTACTGGGTATGAATGAGGTTGCAGCAGCGGGCATGGTCGCCACTCTAGCAAATAATATACCGATGTTTGGCTTGATGAAAGACATGGATGATCGCGGGAAAGTTATCAATGTTGCCTTTGCAGTAAGCGCAGCCTTTGTATTTGGAGACCATCTCGGCTTTACAGCAGGGGTAGCTCAAGAGATGATATTCCCCATGGTAGTAGGAAAACTTGTTGGTGGTATTACAGCAGTAGTGGTTGCGGTGGTAATTGTTAACAAGACGATGGCAAAAAGCAAGGATGAGCAGACGGCAAGAAAAGAGCAATAAGTAGTGGTTGTTGCAGCAAAATGGCTACCTAGAGAAGGAGATGCTAATGAATGCTAATTTGAATTTAAAATGGGATATTGAAGTATCCTTCGATGTTCCTGAAGATTACTTTATGGCCCTTGATTTTAGTCTGAAAGAGGATAAAAAAGCCAGTCTTGCTTTAGAAAGTAGTAACAATAAATTCAAAGAATTTAATACCAGCTATGATTTGTTGTTTTAGGGCTAAAGATGATCGGAGTTGCAGAAAAAGACTAGATTTTATTTTGGATCAAATTTATTATGGTTAGGGTTTAAGAGAGACAGTAGCATTTTAAAATGTTGCTGTTTTTTTTTATGAATCTATAAATTTAGGCGAATTTGGTAGTCAAGTCCTTTTTTGTGTGTAAATTCCTCGGCAGTAAATTTAAGCAGCTGAT
>CAZWEU010000055.1:0-7345 GCA_964632785.1 uncultured Lachnospiraceae bacterium
TAAGAGGAGGTGTAAATATGTATGCAATTATTAAAACAGGTGGTAAACAATACCGAGTCCAGAAAGATGACGTGATTCAAATTGAAAAAATCAATTTCAAGGAAAAAGACGTTAAAGAAGTAATCTTTACTGACGTTTTAGCAGTTAATAAAGACGGTGAGATGACAATTGGAATGCCAATTGTTGAAAACGCGAGTGTTAAAGGTGAAATTCTTGAAGTCGCAAAAGGACCAAAGATCACGATCTTTAAATACAAGGCAAAAAAAGCCTATCGGCGAAAAAAAGGTCATCGTCAACCCTTTATGAAAGTTAAAATTACCAGTATTGACGCCTAACAGATGGTTAAGGTTGATATTTTTAGAAAAAATGACCTCGTCAATGAGATTAACGTCGAAGGTCATGCTGGTCATGCTGAGCACGGTGAAGACATTGTCTGTGCCGCAGTATCGGTTTTAACAATCAGTATTCTCAATGGCTTGACAGAAGTAGTGGGACGACAGGATTTAAAAGAAATAGTCGATGAAGGGTTGGTCAACCTTAAGCTTCCAGAAATTCAAGATCCAGAGCTCCAAGCAAAAACAGATCTTTTAATTTCAACCTATATTCTTGGTATTAAAGGAATTAAAGATGCTTATGGTCAATATATCCAATTAAAAGAAATAGAAAAATAGGAGGTGAAAAACATGATTAAAATGAACCTTCAATTATTTGCTCATAAAAAGGGAGTAGGTAGTTCAAGAAATGGTCGTGATAGTAATGCAAAGCGATTAGGTGTTAAAAGAGGCGATGGACAATTTGTTCTTGCTGGCAATATTTTAGTCAGACAAAGGGGGACGAGGATCCATCCTGGTCTAAATGTCGGAAAAGGAAATGATGATACATTATTTGCTCTAGAAGATGGTGTTGTCCGCTTCGAACGAAAAGGAAGAGATCGAAAGCAAGTGAGTATTTATCCGAAAGCAGTCATTTAGCTTTTATTTTTAAATAAATCATTTATAAAACCTCTTATGATCAATCCTGATAAGAGGTTTTATTTTATATGAATTGGGTAAATAACCTAAAAAGTGAGGGTAGTATGTTTGTAGATAAAGCAGAAATATTTTTAAAGGCCGGTGATGGCGGCCATGGTGGCATGAGTTTTCGTCGTGAAAAATACGTGCCCAATGGTGGTCCGGATGGCGGCGATGGAGGACAAGGTGGCAACATTGTCTTTGTCGCTGATCAATCGCTTCGGACTTTGGCACCTTTTAAATATAAACGAAAATATAAGGCAGATAATGGTGGTAATGGAACGGGTGGCCAACGTTCAGGCAAATCCGTTGAGGATTTAATAATCAAAGTTCCGTTAGGGACGATTATCAAAAACAGTGAGACCAATCAAATTATCTGTGACTTATCTGAGCCTGGTCAACGCTTTGTCGCTACGCGAGGCGGTCGGGGTGGAAAAGGGAATATGAATTTTGCTACGGCGACGCGCCAGGCGCCTCGCTTTGCCCAGGGGGGGATAAAAGGTGAAGAAAAAGCCTTAATTCTAGAACTAAAACTCTTGGCTGATGTTGGCTTAGTTGGCTTTCCGAATGTTGGTAAATCAACCTTTCTCTCTGTTGTCACAAAAGCAAGACCAAAGATTGCTAATTATCATTTTACAACGATTACCCCCAATTTAGGTGTGGTCGAATGGAAAAATGCCGAACCCTTTGTAATTGCTGATATTCCTGGCTTAATTGAAAATGCCCATTTGGGGACAGGACTAGGTGATCAGTTTTTAAGACATGTCGAGAGAACCAAACTGCTCCTTCATTTTTTAGATGTATCAGGATCGGAAGGGCGTGATCCACTTGAGGACTTTAAAAAAATTAACAAGGAACTTCAACGTTATAATGAAAAACTCTCAAAGAGAGTCCAGTTAGTTGTTTTAAATAAGCTTGATCTTCTTGAGGATCAAGAGGCGGCAAATGTAATCAGCCAAAAGCTGCAACAAGAAGGTTATGAAGTTTTTCTAATTTCAGCAGTGGCTCATCTTGGTTTAGAGCCTTTATTAAACCGATTGGTTATTCTCCTAGAAGAGATTGGCGAGCTAGAACCGATTTTTGAAGTTGAAGTTGAGAGCGAAGAAAAAGTGAAGGATAAAGAATTTACCATTGAACAAGAAGGCCATGTCTTCATCGTTAAAGGAGATTTTCTGGAGCGCCTGATTAACTCGGTTAACTTTGATGATCTTGACTCCGTCGGATATTTTCAACGGGTTCTAAAAGATAAAGGCGTCTTTGATCAATTAGAAAAGATGAAGATTCAAGATGAAGACCTTGTTCGCCTCAATGAAATTGAATTTGAGTATTTTAGCTAAGGACCATAGATTTAATAAATTAATATGATATAATCTTTATTAGAAAGTTGAGAATCAATGCTAACCAGTAAACAACGTAGTTATTTAAAAAAATTAGCCACTGAGATTCCAGATGTGATCCACGTCGGAAAAGAAGGGGTTACCCCTACACTTATTCGACAAACAAATGATGCCATTGTCGCTAGAGAATTAATCAAGGGCAAGGTTCAAAAAAATGCTCCTTTTGATAGCAAGACAATCGGACAGGAGTTGGCTGATGCTGTTAGAGCAGAAGTCGTTTCTGTCATTGGTAGCAAGTTTATTTTATATAAAAAGAATTTAATTAAAACTAAAATAATTGTGCCATCTAAAAACACGAAAGCGCTTAAACGGCTGAAGAAAACGAGTAGCCTTAAAAAAATCACCTAAGGTGATTAATAAAATGAAATAAAGGGAAGAAAATGAGAAAAAAAATAGGCCTACTTGGTGGAACATTTAACCCTATTCACATTGGCCACCTACTATTAGCCGAGTCAGCAAGAGATCAATTTCAACTCGATCAAGTTCTTTTCATACCGACGGGGAATAATCCCTTTAAATTATCACAAGACAAAATAGCTAAAGAACATCGGTTGAAAATGGTCGAACTGGCGATTGAAAAAAATGATGGTTTCGATATTTTGACGCATGAGATTAATCAATCTGGAGCGACTTATACCATTGATACAATTTCTGTGGTCCAAAAGAAGTATCCAAATTGTGATTTTTATTTTATTGCTGGCGGTGATTTAATGTTTGAGATTACCATGTGGAAAGGGGCACCGGAACTTTTAAGTAGGGTTCAGTTTATTACAACATTTCGACCTGGCTATTCGCAGGAAAAGTTGAATGCACGAATTGAGGAATTAAGGGACCGTTACCATGCGGTGATTCATAAACTCTATATGATCGAAATTGACATTGCTTCTTCTGGTATCAGGACGCGAGTCAAAAACGGGGACTCTATTCGTTATCTAATCCCTGAGTCAGTTGAATCTTATATCTATGACCATAAACTTTACGTTTACCCACAAAGCTGAGGAAAAAGAGAATGATAACTGAAGAAAAAATAAAAAAAAAGTTAAAAAAATATGTAAATACCAAGCGTTATAGGCACACGATGGGTGTTTTAGAGGCGGCTAAAGACTTAGCATTACGCTACGATATTGACCTTGATCAGGCTAGCGTAGCCGCCTTGCTTCATGATTGTGCAAAAGAATTATCAGGAAAAGAACTATTAAAAATCGCCAGAGCCCACGAGATAAAAATTGATCGTCTTCTGCTAGAAGAACCCCAGCTGCTCCATGGACCAGTAGGGGCGATTATTGCCAAAGAGGACTTTGGGATTGATGATGAGATGATCCTTGATGCAATTCGCTACCATACAACCGGGCGAAAAAAAATGACGCAACTCGATAAAGTTATTTATTTAGCCGATTTTATTGAACCAAATCGGCGGTATCCGAGGGTAGAAAAGTTGAGAAAAATCGCTCGTATCGATCTTGATCAAGCGGTTTTAGGGGCCTTGGATGAGTCATTAAGTTATTTAATAAAAAAAGGACGGCTGATGCATAAATGCACTGTTTCAGCACGAAATGATATGCTTCAAAATTTAAAAGTATAGAATAAAGGAGTGATTTCAATTACACCAGAAGAATTTGCTATCCAGATAAGTGAGTGGATTGAGGCCAAAAATGGTTTTGATATTGTGATGATGGATGTGACCGAGAAAACAACGATTGCCAATAACTTTGTTATTGCCAGCGGAAATTCAGAACGACAGGTGAAAGCAATTGCTGACCATATCGAAGTAGAGGCGAAAAAGCTGGAGCTCTCCCCTAAGGGGGTTGAGGGAAGTCAAGAAAGCCGTTGGATTTTAATGGATTACTTTGATGTGATCGTCCATATTTTTCAGACCGATGAGCGAGAGCGATACGATCTTGATGCCCTATGGAAAGAAAACGCAATTAAAAAACAAGAGGATTAATTTAAACATTGACCCAAAAATGGTGGCACTTCTTAATCGCTTGGATTAGGGAAATCCACCTTTTTAAATATTATGGATTGAAATTAAATTATTTTAAAGAGGTATTTAATGAAAATAGGTATAGTGGGTTTACCCAATGTTGGAAAAAGCACCATTTTTAATGCATTAACTAAAGCTGAAGCAGAATCAGCGAATTATCCTTTTTGCACCATCGATCCTAATCTAGGTATCGTTTCAGTACCTGATGACCGCCTGGATGTATTAAAAAAAATGTATCAATCAAAAAAGAAACTCCCGACGACGATCGAATTTGTCGATATTGCCGGACTAGTAAAAGGGGCTAGCAAGGGCGAGGGTTTAGGGAATAAGTTTTTATCTCATATTCGAGAAGTCGATACGATCGTTCATGTTATTCGCTGTTTCGAAGATGAAAATGTCGTTCACGTCGATGGGAAAATTGATCCCATTGACGATTTAGATGTGATTAACTTGGAACTAATCTTAGCCGATATGGAGATACTTGATCGCCGAATGGAAAAAAATAAAAAAATAGCCAAGACCGATCCGCAAGAAAAAGCAAATATGACTATTATGGAAGAACTTCATGATGTTTTAGAGTCTGGAAAAATGCCTAGTGAATCAGATTATTCCCAAGAAGATTGGGACTTTATTGAAAGCCTACAATTAATATCAACCAAACCGGTCCTCTATGTAGCCAATGTTTCGGAAAGTGACTTGCTTGAGGATAATGACATGGTTACACGCTTGCGCCAAACAATTTTAAAAAATTATTCTGGTGAACATAAAGAGATCATTAAAATATCGGCAAAAATTGAAGAAGAAATTGCCCAACTAGATGACGAGGAAAAAAATGAGTTTTTAATGGATCTCGGCTTAGAAGCATCGGGCTTAGACCAAGTTATTACAGCGGGTTATAAGCTTTTAGGCTTAATCACCTTCTTAACGGCCGGTCCTCAAGAAGTAAGAGCATGGACAGTCGAACAAGGAACAAAGGCACCGCAGGCGGCTGGCAAAATCCACAGTGATATTGAACGCGGTTTTATTCGGGCAGAAATTACCGCCTACGATCAATTGGTTGAAGCGGGATCAGAAATAAAGGCAAGGGAGTTGGGGATCACCCGAGTTGAAGGTAAAGACTACATCATGAAAGATGGCGATGTGACCTATTTTCGTTTTAACGTATAAGGTGGAAAAGGAAATGAAAGACCTGGTGCTAGTCGCTATTAATGCCAAGTATAGTCATACGAATTTAGCGATTCGTTACTTAAGACAGACAGTGAGTCATTTAGAAGTTGAACTCTTAGAGCTGTCGATCAATGATTCGCTTAATCGGATTATGAGCCGTCTCCTCGCTTCAAAAACCCATGTTTATGGGTTCTCTTCTTATATTTGGAATATCGAATTGGTCTTAAAAATTACCGAACTCCTTAAAAAATCGCGACCGCAAGCGGTGATTTTTTTAGGTGGCCCGGAAGTTAGTTTTGACTGGGAAAAAATCTTAGCCAGATATTCTTTTATCGATTGCATTGTGACCGGCAGTGGCGAATTTAAATTACCCCTTGTGATGGAGGGCTTAAAAGCTCATTCATTGACAGCCATCGAGGGGGTTTATTATTCTAAACACGTAAAAGAGCGATTTAGATTGGCCGTAGATGATCACGAAAGAGAAAAGAAGGGGCCGATGAATCCTGTTGAGCGTGATTTCCCATCACCCTATAAGATCGGCGAGCTAGCAGAGTTTAGTAATCGAATCATCTATTACGAGACCATGCGAGGGTGTCCCTATCGCTGTTCTTACTGTCTCTCGTCCCTCGACACGAAGCTGATCTTTAAACCTCTTGATATCGTTTTTTCAGAGATTGATTTGTTTTTTAAAATGGCGGTCAAACAGGTGAAATTAGTCGATCGGACCTTCAATTGTCACCCCGACCGAGCCATCAAAATTTTTAACTACATCATCGATCAAGCAAACAAATATTCGCCAGAGGATCGGTTGCCAAATTTTCATTTTGAAATGACGGGTGATCAGATCTCCGCGGACATGATAAGATGTCTTTCCAAGGCCCCTAAAGGCTTAATTCAGTTTGAAATTGGGATTCAGACGACCCATGAAAAAACACTAAAGGCTATTGATCGGCCAATTAATTTTGAGCAAACAAAAACACCTGTCCGCCAATTATTAAAGGCAAAAAACATTCACATCCATTTGGACTTGATTGCTGGCTTACCCTATGAAAGCTTTAATATCTTTGAAAAATCGTTTAATGAAGTGGTCGCTTTAAGGCCAGACATGTTACAACTAGGCTTTTTAAAAGGGCTTAAAGGAACAAAGATCAGGAATGAATCATTAAAGCATGATTATATTTTTTCTGATTTTCCGCCCTATGAAATTGTCAAAAATGCTTACCTGACGGCTGAAGAACTCTATTTATTACGTGACATTGAGACCTTACTGGATCGCTTTTATAATAGTGGTTTTTTTGCGACAACCATTAAAATGCTCTTTTTTTCCAATGACGACTTAAAGCCCTTTAGCTTTTTAAGTAATTTGGCCAAGTGGTGGGGTAAAAAAGGTTATTTCGACAAGGGAATTGCTAAAGAAAAATTGTTTGAGATCTTACACGACTATTTCCGCCAAGAAAATTTATTGAGCCCCCTGTTGCTAGAGTGCTTGATCTATGATTATTTTTATCATAATCAATTGAAAGAACCAGGCTTTTGTCAGGCTGACGTTTTAGCTAAAGAAGCAGTGTTCGAGTTTTTAAAAGACCAGGCCAACCACCAGCTCTATTTATCGGAATTTAAAAATTGGCCGCCTAAAAAAATCTACTCTCAGATTAAGATTATCAAACTGAGTCAGGGATTCTATCAATCCTTTTTCCCAAAGGAATTAATTGAGGATCAGAAGAAGGGTCAAGGGCAAGTGTTTATTCTCTTAACTAAGCAGGGAAAGAGTCAGTTGATTTATATTT
>CAZWEU010000056.1:0-7302 GCA_964632785.1 uncultured Lachnospiraceae bacterium
ACAAGCATCGAAGATGTCAAGAAGTTCTTGGCTCTTTGATGGAGGTGACACGGGGGTGACACGGGGACGGGGGTGTCACCACACTCGAGAGTAGCTAGAATGCTTTTAAGAAGTCAATTTAGCTCCAAGATGAGAGGGTAGAAGAAGAAAAAAACCTTTCTAAGACTAGCATCTTTGTACTTTGCCAAGGTGCACTTTAAACTTCTTAAAATTTCAACGGAGAATTCAGCAGCTATTTTTCTAGATTTATATGCTACAGTGATCTTAGAATGTCTTTTAGTTCTTGATAAAAATTTTCTCGTGTCCCGGCCGGGATGACTTGTTTTTAATATTTTTCCGACTAAAAAGATAAAGACCGCTAATAAAAATAAATGATGCGACACAAAAACAGCCAACAAAGAACTTTTTCATGAGCTTTAAAAAATCAAGATCAATATTTCCCGAAAAGTTCCAAGTGATTCCTTTTTTATTATCGTCATTCTTAAGTATGGGGATGTTTTTTTCGTTATTTTTCTTACCAGCAGCATTATTGCTGGAATTGCCGGATGCCTGATATTTATAGTATTTTAATTTTTCATACATTTTATACCTCCACGTATAATGAATTTAGCAAATAAAAGACACTTTAGCGAGTAGGTCAAAGCGTCTCTTTCTAGTGTGGCCAAGGCCAGCCCCAACTTAGATTGTTAATAACTTGCCGTCTTTTTTAAGAAGTTCGGTTAAAGGATTGCCCATCTTTTCAAGTGTAAAGCCTAAGGCCCTGATATCATCCTCCAAACCCAGTTTTTGGGCACAGGAAATACAAAACCGTAGCTTGACACCTTTTTTCTCGATGTCTAAGAGCTTTTCTTGAATGCTCTTGTTTTCGACCACTAATTTACTTGTTGCTCCCCAAACGATGATTTCGACTTCCTGCCACCAGTCGTACTTGAGACTGTTTTCAGCATACATAAAAACCATAAATTCCGACGTGAGGACATCGGCATTGGTCCAAAGAATCGTTAATTTATTTTCCATTTTTATTTCCCCTTTCGGTTTAGATTATAAAGTCTGATGGCCTGCTTGATCCCTGACAGCAAGGTATACTAGTTGTGGCAGGGTCAAGCGTTTTTTATTGGGTGGTTTTAATAAAGTCGCGGACTTTTTTACTGGTCTCTTCTTCTCTAAGGTCAGTCTGGTTGTTTTTTCCATTTGTTATCGATCAATTCGAAGACACCTGGGGCTTCTTCCGTATTTATACTGTTTGTAGCACCATTATTAGCAAAGGCATTAGGATGTATTGGTTGTGGTTTGCCTAGGATGGTGACTAACGTAAGCTTGTTATTCGAAAATGCAAAACTTCCTATATTCGTCACCGAGTCTGGAATTGTAACTTTGGTTAGCTGATTTTCCGCAAACGCATAGTCTCCTATTATTAACTTAACCGAACTTGGGATTACAAGTGATGTTAGTGCATTATCCTTAAAAGCATTTTTTGAGATGAATCTAACGGTATCTGGAATGGTCACTGAGGTTAAGCCCTTATTTGCAAAGGAGCTAAAATTCGTGGAGCCGTCTCCGATATGGGTCACCGGTTTATCCCCTATTTTACTAGGAATGATAACATCCAAACCCATGCTTGCATCATAACCTATAATCGTATAGCCACCGTCGCTATTAGGTTTAAACTCAAAGCCAGCAGCTTCCGCCTCGGCTTCGCTGGCATATTCGTCTTTCCCCTTAGACGCATCGGCCAAAGACCATGTTCCCACACCGATCACACCGTGTGTCCATTTAAACTCAGCACCCTCTGCTTTCGGAGAAACATCAGTGGCTGATAAATAATCACCGTCAACGAGCAAGTCTAACAAGTTCTCTGAGGTTTCGCTGTCCTTATTAAAGGGATCACTGTCCGGGTCGCTTTGGTGATGGCTGATTCGGTAAGCTTGAGTGGTCCGATTTAAGAGACCGACGGTTGACTCATCCATCAAAACTTTTGAATTTTTGACATAACCAAGATAAGTCGGGATGGTAAAAGCGGCCAAGATGGCCAGGATGATTAAAACAACGATTATCTCGACGAGGGTAAAACCATTTTTATTAGTTAAAGTTTTTGACCACATATTTTTCCTCCATAAAATCGATTTGGCAATAAAACAACTTTCTTATGCAAAGGCAGATCTTATGATTAGTGAAAATTGTGATTTGTGAAAAACCCACATTAAATGAGTGAGTTCGATAAGTTCGATCAGCAAATTAAAAACACTCTAAGTTGTAATTGATTATACCCCAAAAGGACTGGAATAATCTTAAAGAAATAAAAATAAAGGGTCGGCGAAAAGAAAAGACGGGATTAGGGAAGGACAGGTATTTAAATTTTTTGAACCCCTATTTTTTAAAGGATAAAAAAGGAAAATAGGGTATAATAATAAAAAAATAGAGGTTTATGATGGATAATAAAGGTTTTACCCTAACTGAGATGATCGTCGTTTTGGTTATTCTGGCTGTCTTAGCAGCCTTTGCAATTCCAACCATGCTAGGCTTTGTCAGTCATGCTAAGGAATCCCTGTGTGATAGCCAACGCAAGGATATTGTTAGGCTCTTTGAAAGCCAATCTCGGCTGACTACGGATCTAACGGTTAATGCTTTTACCGAGGCCAACTATGGAGACCAAGCCCACTTATGCCCCGGGGGTGGTGAATATTATGGTGTGGTTGATCATGAAAACAATCAGGTGGTGGCCAGGGTGTACTGCACAGAACATACAACGGTTGCTGATGGCAGGCTTTACCCGGAAACCTTGATCCTCCTAGATGAAGTGGTAGATATGAAAAATGAAGAAGTGCAAGATTATTTAGGCATCGAGAATAATAATTTATCAAATGATAACTATCGGGCAAAAGTCCTAGCCGAAAATGGTGGCCAGTGGGAGCTTGTCCCCCAGTCAGTATTGGATAAAACTAAACACCAACAAGGGTCTTCTACTTTGAGAATCCAACCCTATTTCTTTGGACCGGACGGTACTTTAGACCGACAGAATCGATCATTTATACCAACCCGGCTAAAGATGGAGGGGCAACAAATAAATGGGCAACCAACTTGGTTTTTAACCATGACAATGGCAAGTGGTATGAATATATCGAAACAAATTCTAATCATGCAATTGAGAGTTTTAGAATGACAGACCTTAATGGTAGAACGTGGACAACCTTCAAAGAAGACCTTAAAAATACCGATAAATGGCAAGTTGTTCAATGATGGCTTTCCCCATGATTCTCAAGCTGACATTGGGGCCGAGTTCCCCCCCACTTAGGCCTAGTTTTTGCTTTGCAAAGAGTTGAAATAAGATCAACAGAGATTGACAAGACAGGCCCAGAGACGTATAATAAAAGTCTAGAAAAGGAATGAATATAGGCAACGTTTTCCCATTGCCGTGAGGCCAGCTCCCTGTTTCCAATTCTTGGAAGTAGGGAGCTTTTTAAATTCTAAGGTCTTGCATTAGCCACTTTATATCAGAAAGGAAAAACTATGAACCTGGCACTGATCACTCTCATCTTTTACCTCTACGTCTTTATCCTCGGGATCGTCGTCGGCAGCTTTTTAAATGTCATCATCTACCGCCTTCCCTTAGGGCTTTCCATTGCCAAGGGGCGGTCCTTTTGCCCGACTTGCAAAAACCCGATCAAGGCTTATCAGAATATTCCCTTGTTTAGCTTTCTCTTTTTACGGGGCCGCTGCGCTCACTGTGGCACAAAGATCGCTTGGCGTTATCCCTTAGTGGAAGGATTAAGTGGAGTCCTAACCGTGGTCTCTTTCTTGGTCTTTGGCGCAAGCCTGCAATTTTTAGTTGTCTTTATCGTGACCGCAATTTTAATTGCCATTACCTTTATCGACTTTGATACGATGACCATTCCTAATGCTCTGGTGATCGCCTTGCTGGTGCCGGCGCTAGCAAGTGTTTTTGTCTTTCCCGAGATTGGCCTATCCTCCCGCCTGATTGGCGTCTTTATCGTCTCGGCCCCCATGCTTATCCTGACTTTTATCATCCCTGATGCCTTTGGCGGTGGGGATATTAAGTTAATGGCAGTGGCCGGTTTTATGCTGGGCTTTCCCAGCACCCTGCTAGCGACTTTTATCGCCCTTTTGTTTGGTGGTGGGGTGGCCATCTTTATCTTGGTCCAAAAAAAAGAGGGCAAGCATATGGCCTTTGGCCCCTATCTTTGCCTGGGCATCTTTGTTGCTCAAAACTTTGGTGGGCCAATAATAAGGTGCTATTTTAGCCTATTTGGGTTATAATGTAGGATAGTATAAAAGTGGAGGACCTATGCCTATTTTTAAGTACAAGGCGAAAGACATGGAATCAAAGATCATCCAAGGGACCATGGAGGCGGTCGATGAAGAAAGCGTTCGTCGCCTCTTACGCGAAGATGACCTTTTTTTGATTAAAATAAGCCAAGTGGAAAACGTCAAGAAGCCCTACAAGCTAAAATCCAGCGAGTTGTCGGACTTTTCCAGGCAGATGGCCGGCATGCTGGGGTCGGGGATCTCGGTGATTCGCGCCATTAAGATCATGGAAGAGCGGGATGTCAAACCAGCCATTAAAAAAGTTTACGAAACCATTTACGATGAAATTCAGCGGGGCAACACCCTTTCAGAAGCCATGGAAGTCAGTGGCGGCTCTTTTCCGGAATTGATGATCAATATCTTTAAAGCTGGCGAAGCCAGTGGCCAATTAGAAGATTCAGCCCGAAAAATGGCTGATCACTATGAGAAGGAATACAAGCTAAAAGGAAAGATCAAAAGTGCCATGACCTATCCGATCATCCTCTTTGGCACGACGATTTTAGTGGTTATTTTGGTCTTTACCCTGATCCTGCCCCAGTTTTTCACCCTTTTTGAGGACATTGAATTGCCGGCTTTAACAAGGGCTATGCTGGTGATTAGTAATTCACTGACCCAGTACGGTCTTTTTTATATCATTGCCGTCCTGCTTATCATCGCCGTCGGCCTTTACTTAAGGAGTGTCCCGCAAATCCGTTTGGCCATGGACCGCTTTAAACTAAAGCTGCCTCAAATTGGCAAGCTCTTAGAGACCATTTATACGGCCCGCTTTGCCAGAAACTTAAGCTCACTCTATTCGAGTGGTTTGTCGATGATCAACGCCCTTAATATCGGTGGGACGACAGTCGGTAACGCCTACATTTTATCGCAGTTTGCCCAAGTCGTCGATTTAGTCAGAACCGGTGAGCCCTTGTCGACGGCCATTGAAAGTGTTGATGGCTTTGATCCGAAACTGGTGGCGACCATTTATATCGGCGAAGAATCGGGCCGGTTAGATGAGATGCTCGAAAATGTCTCCGATGCCTTTGATTATGAAGCGGAAATGGCCACAACTCGCCTGGTCACCTTTATCGAGCCCATCATGATTATCTTTATGGCCATTGTCGTCGGGGCGATTATTTTATCAGTCATGCTACCCATTATGACATTGTATCAAAACATCGGATAGGAGGAAAATTTATGGAGACGATTGTCTTTTTTTCAAACACCAGCATCGAAATCATCCAAGGAACAAAGAAAAAACAAAATCTGATCATCCAAAATTTTCAGACGACCCCCCTAGAAAGAGGGGCCATGCTTAATGGCGTCATTACCGATGCGGAAATGGTCGAAGCGGCCTTACGAGAAGCCCGAAAAACCAGATCCTTTAAAAATGCCAAACTGATCATTGACAGTGGCCTGATTCTGTCCAAGAATATCGAGATTCCCCGACTCAAGCCCAAGGAAATGAAAGACTTGGCCATCCGTGAGTTTGAGGATACAGCCGGCAATTATAAGGATTTAATTGTCGATTATAGCTTGATTCCCGGTGAGAAAAAAGAAAATATGCTCTGCATCGGCCTTGAAAAAGGGGTTTTAGATGTTTATGGGGAAATCTTTAAACGCCTGAAGATTAAAATTAAAGCGGTTGATGTCGGCCTAAATACCATCATCCAATACGTTAGCCAGACCAAGGACTTTAAGGGGAAGACCTTTGCCCTTAATATTGTCGACGGCAACAATATGTTTTCCCTTCTCTTTGACCAGGGGCAGTATATCTTTTCTAATCGTTACCGCTTGATGGCCGAGCCGGGAAGCCCGGAATTTCGGGATGAGCTTTATAGCAAATTGTCGGCCTTAATCCAATTTCATAAGTCCCAGCAATATGAATCGCTTTTAAATATGAGTCTCTACGTGGGCATTGACCAGGCGGAACTTGATGAGTTGCAGGTGATGATGACCGAGGTCAACCTCTTTATGATGCCCAAAACGCCCAACATTCGGTCGCAAGTTGAAGCTGATTTTGGAGATTATTTTTTGCTGGCGACCGGTTTTTTTGCTCATAAAAAACCCATTGATCTTTTAAAGGTTTACCAAAATTATGGTAAAAAGAAGAGGGAGTTAAGCAAGCTTCAAAAAGCGATGATCTTTCCCCTTCTTATGGTGGCCCTATTTGTCGGTGCCTTTTTAGCTTTTTTCGCCTTGGAAAAAAACATGGACAACAATTTGCTGGAAATGAATGCCTATATTGAAGACCCGGAAAATCAAGATCTTTTTATGGAGGCAACCAATCTCTCTGGCCAATTAGAGGTCATCAACGGGGAGATTTTAAAGCTGGAGACCATCGATGAAGCCATTCGTTCTAAACCCCTGATTATTAGTGAACGGCTCAAGCAATTAGAAGCCCTGCAAAACGGGGTGATTAAATGGACCGCCATGGATTATGATGAAGGGGCCGGCATCCTCCATCTCTCGGCCTATGCCAATAATGAACGTGAGGCGGCCCAGTATATCGAACGGCTTGAAGGGACCGGGTATTTTTACCATGTCCAGTATGTTGGTTACGCCGAACGGGAAATGGAAAGAAGCCAGACGACATCAACGACCGCCATTGCCGGCCAAACCGGAACGCGACCGACTTCGACGACCAGCACCAGCAAGGTGGTTGTTTTTGCCTTTGAGCTTGATGCTTACATGAAGGCAGGCGAATGAGATGAAAAAACTGACCAGACGCGAAAAAATCTTAATTTATATCCTTAGCTGTTTTCTAATTGCAACAGCCGGCATCTATTTGCTGCTACTGCCCGGCTATGCCCGCTATTCGGCGGTTAAGGACCAATACGACGAGGCTAAATATACCCAAACGACCATGGCAGCGGCGATTGAGACCATTCCCGACCTGGAAATGGCCAAGGAGGAAGGGCTTTTGACGATTGTCCAAAAACAAGGGGCCTTCGCCGATCGCTTAACCAACGAGGGCCTGGATAAGGTCTTAACCCCGCT
>CAZWEU010000057.1:0-7267 GCA_964632785.1 uncultured Lachnospiraceae bacterium
TATCTCTATAAAAATATATAATATTTCCTTGCAATTACTATTATACGAGGAGGTAGTCATGTGGAAAAAAAAGAAGGCTATTTAGTTTCCGAGGACGAACTTGAATCGGTTTATCAGGTCGATTTAAAAAATGGCTTGAGCCATGAAGAAGCTAAAAAAAGACAAGCAAAATTTGGTAAAAATAAAATGGATGAGGGCAAGAGAAAAACCTTTATAGTGATGTTTTTTTCCCAATTCAAAGATTTTTTAATTATGGTATTAGTCGTAGCAGCGCTTATTTCCGGCTTAGTGGGTGAACTAAGTGATGCCATCTTAATTTTGATGATCGTTTTAGTGAATGCTTTAATTGGAGCAATTCAAGAAAACAAAGCCGAAAATTCCATGGAAGCATTGAAAAATATGACCATTCCCGAGGCGACAGTCATTCGAAATGGCCAACAAGAAATTATTAAATCACTTGATCTAGTTCCCGGTGACATTGTTTTACTCGATGCCGGTGATATTGTTCCCGCCGATGGGCGGCTTATTGACGTGGCTTCTTTAAAGATCACCGAATCCTCTCTAACCGGTGAATCGGTGCCAGTTGTAAAAAAGATGATCGATATCGACAAGGTGGATACTGCCCTAGGCGACCGGGTTAATTCAGTTTATATGAGCAGTTTGGTTAACTATGGTCGCGGTCGCTTTGTGGTCAGTGCAACGGGCATGCAATCGGAAATTGGGAAAATTGCTGGGATGATTCAAAGCTCAAAAACCCTACAGACACCCCTGCAAGAAAAACTCGAAGAATTGGGAAAAGTTCTGGCCATTGGAGCGATCATTGCCTGCCTTGTTGTTTTTGTGCTCGGCATGATTCGTGGTGGTGAGCCCTTATTATTATTCTTGACAGCCATTAGTTTAGCCGTTGCGGCAATTCCCGAAGGGTTGCCAGCGATTGTCACCGTAGTCTTAGCCATCGGTGTCCAGCGGATGGTTTCTAAGAATGCCATCATTAGAAAACTTCCCGCTGTTGAAACTTTAGGTAGTGCCTCGGTTATTTGTTCCGATAAAACAGGGACCTTAACTCAAAATAAAATGACCATTGAAACCATCTTTGCCGATGGCCAAATCACTGATTTGGCGGAATTAAAATCGCGGCAATTATCGGCTTCAGAAAAAATGCTGATTCAAATTGGTCTTCTTTGTAATGATTCGTCAATTGTCGAAAATGGCCAAGAGGTCCAAGAAATTGGTGATCCAACAGAAATTGCCATGGTGTCCTTGGCTCAGATATTTGGTTTTGTAAAGACGGTCGAAGAAGAAAAGTATCCCAGGACTGCTGAACTACCTTTTGATTCGGAACGAAAGCTAATGACAACGGTTCATAAGATCGGTAAGGAGTATTATTCCTTAACCAAGGGTGCACCAGACGTTATTTTAAATCAAGCCAGTCATTATTTTTCCAAGGATCAAATTGACCGATTAAGTGATGACAGACAGGCTGACTTAAATAAAAAAAATAATGACTTATCCGATCGGGCTTACCGTGTCATCGCCTATGCTTACAAGCGCTTTGATCATGAACCTGACATTTCCATGGAAAATTTAGAAAACGATATGATCTTCACCGGTTTAAATGGGATGATTGATCCACCCCGCGAAGAGGTTAAGGGGGCCATAGGCCTTTGTAAAAAAGCTGGTATTAGGACGATCATGATTACTGGTGACCACAAAAATACAGCTGTGGCCATTGCTAAAAAACTAAATATTTTCACCCAAAATAGCCTTGCCTATACCGGGCTTGAACTGGCAAAAATGAATGATACTGAGTTAAATGATAAGATTGAAAGGATTAGTGTTTACGCCCGTGTGGCCCCAGAGGACAAGGTACGAATCGTTGAGGCCTGGCAAAAACGCGGAGAAGTTGTGGCAATGACTGGTGATGGGGTTAATGATGCGCCAGCCCTTAAAAAAGCCAATATTGGTTGTGCCATGGGGATCACCGGCACGGATGTGTCGAAAGAGGCAGCAGATATGATCTTAACCGACGATAACTTCACAACGATTGTTACAGCTGTTGAAGAAGGACGGGGAATCTATGCTAATATTAGAAAAGCCATCCATTTCTTACTGTCCTGCAATCTTGCAGAAATACTAATCCTGCTAACGGCATCCCTTGTTGGTTGGTTACAACCATTGTTACCCATTCATATATTATGGATTAACTTGATCACTGATAGTTTACCAGCCTTAGCCCTTGGCGTTGAAAAAAAAGATGCAGGCATTATGGCTGAAAAACCACGCCCCTTGAGTGAGAGTATTTTTGCCAATAGTTTAGGCGGACGGATTATATTTCAAGGAGTTGTATTAGCGGTGATTTCATTGTTGGTATTTGAATTGGATTTGATCAGTTATGGTATTGATGTTGCCAGAACGATGTGTTTTGGGGTTCTTGGTTTATCACAACTCAGTCATGCCATTAATGTCCGGTCGCAGAAGAAATCAATTTTTTCATCTGCTTTATTTTCAAATCGTTATCTCTGGTTAGCACTTGCTTTGTCTCTTGTTCTTCAACTAAGCGTGATGTTAGTTCCCATGCTCCAACCGATTTTTAAGGTTGTCAGCTTATCAGGGACCCAATGGCTGATCGTTGGACTGGCCTCATTGATGCCAATTGTTATTGTGGAAGCAACTAAGTTTATTGGTCGCTTAATCAAAAAAAACATCTTAGCAGCAAGTAAATAAGGACCTAAAAATTAGTTTCATAAAAAATGCCCCGGTCATTTTGACCGGGGCATTTTTAACGATTCTTAGAAAGGTTTTTAATTGTTTTTAGAAAGATTTTTTAAGTTTGCAATCATAATCCCAAAGGTCTCGTGTTCAATTTTAGTTGGATCAAAGGCCGTAATTTTAAAGGTGATTTGAATACAGGCACCGATTGTAAAAGCGGATACAACAGTTCCAATCCCAACCATGCCACCAAGGAAATAGCCGATGACGACGACAGAGACTTCGAGGACGGCTCGACATAAGCCGACTGGCCAACCGGTTTTACGGGTGACGGCGACCATCAGACTGTCGCGTGGACCGGCCCCAAAGGCTGAGGAAATATAAAAATAGGTGCCAAAAGCAATGGTAAAAAGACCAAGGATTAGTATAACTAAGCCAAACCACCAATTTTGGAAGGTCGGGATAAAGTCTAGAAATAAAATGAGATCCATAAATAAGCCGATCATAAACATGTTAAAAATAGTACCGATACCAATTTTTTCGCCCATCAAAAAAACAATTAGGACAATTACTGTGCCCACACCGGTGTTGACAAGGCCGATACTGATTCCAAATGTTTGGCTGATGCCTGAGTGGAGGACTTCCCAGGGGGCATAACCAATATTGGCTTTCATGGTGATGATGATGCCAAGGCCATAAAGGAAGAGGCCAAAGTTTAATCGTAAAAATCGAATGATATAATTTTTCATTAAAATCTCCTAATTTAAAGTAATGACATAAGTATAGCATAAGAAAAGAAAGCTGAAAAGATCGATTTTTTTAATGATTATGGTATAATGAAATTATTATAAATATTAGGAGGGATTTACTATGAAGGTGATCGGAATTAATGGAAGTCCTCATGAAAAAGGGAATACATATACAGCACTAGCAGCAGCAGGTCGGATTTTTAAGATGAAGAATATTGATTTTGAAATTTTTAATATTGGTTTAAAACCGATACGGGGCTGTGCAGTCTGTAATGCTTGTGGCTATCATAAAAATGAAAAGTGTATTTTTGAAGAGGATTGCGTTAACGAAGGGATTCAAAAGATGAAAGAAGCTGATGCCATCCTCCTCGGAAGCCCGGTTCACTTTGCTGGCATTGCCGGAAGTATGAAATCATTTTGTGATCGGGTCTTTTACGTAGCCAGTAAAAATGGCGGTTTGTTTAGGCATAAAGTTGGGGCATCAGTTGTAGCAGTAAGACGGTCTGGTGGCTTACCGACCTTTGATGGTCTTAACCATTATATGTCCTATAGTGAAATGCTTTTAGTGGGGGGAAATTATTGGCATGTCATTCATGGTCTAAAAGAAGAAGAAGCTAAGCAGGATGCTGAAGGTCTTCAAACGATTGAAGTAATGGCAAGAAATATGGCCTGGGCCTTAAATTTGCTTGAAAGCGGGAAAGAAAAAGTTTATAAACCGGAAGTCGAAAAGAAAGTCTATACTCATTTCATTCGTTAAATTGAGGCTTGAATAAAAGAAAGAGGAGGTTATCAATGAAAGTAGGCTTAATTCGTTGTCTGCAAACAGAGGATATGTGTCCGGGAACGGCTGATTTCAAGGTCATTCGTGAAAAAAAATGTGCCTTTGAAGGAATTGAGGAAGAAATCGAGATTGTTGGCTTTGTTAGCTGTGGAGGTTGTCCCGGTAAAAAAGCAGTGAGCCGGGCAGCTGAGCTAGTAAGACGTGGGGCGGATACGATTGTTTTATGTTCTTGTATAACGAGAGGAAATCCGATTTCTTTTATTTGTCCTAATGCCAAAATGATGGAAACAGCGATAAAGAAAAAAGTTGGCGATGGCATCAAAATCATTGATTATACCCACTAAATTTGAAAAAAACCATTCCAAAAGGAGTGGTTTTTTTCAAAGAAGTTGTTGACATATGTTATAAAGTGGAGTACTATAGTTATGAACATATGTTTTATACTAAAAGGAGGACGTAAAATGCCAGGAAGAGATGGAACAGGACCAAGAGGCAGTGGATCAGCAGGTGGTCGAGGTGGCCGTTTCAAGGCCGGACCCGATGGAAATTGTTTATGCCCCAAATGTGGTGAAAAAGTTCCCCACCGTTCAGGTTTTCCCTGTACATCCGTTAAATGCCCTAAATGTGAGACGTTAATGATACGAGAATAGTTGATTAAGAAAGGAAAGGATAAGAATGCCCAGAAGAGATGGAACGAGACTATATGGTGGTAGAAATCAAGGAAGAATAAATGGCTGTAGACGAGATGATCGCAAAAGAGCAAGGAATCGTCGCCGTTTCGATTGTCAAGCCAGCAGTGAATATTTGGAAAATGAACAGACCTTGCTAAGAATCAGGCCGATTATCATGAAGATGCGCTTAAGCAAATTAACAGTCGCCTAGATTCTTTAAAGGCAGAATCAACTTCGACTGTGTGATTGATTTCTAAATCCATTAAAAAGCTGAAAACAAATTTGTTTTCAGCCTTTTTTATGGAAAAATTTAATGAGAAGGGCTTTAAAATTAAAGGAAAACTATTTTTAGCTTGAAGGATCCCATCAATCGCGGTAAACTAGTGATTACACAAGAAAGAAGGTATACGAATGAAAGATAAAAACTATTTGCAAAAATATGCGCAATTAATCGTTCAGATGGGTGTTAATGTCCAAGTCGGTCAAGAATTAGTTGTTAGCTCTAGTGTTGAAAATTATGAGTTTGCAAGAATGATTGTGGAAGAAGGCTACCGATTCGGGGCAAAGGAAGTGATCGTTTTTTATAACGATATCAAGACCAGTCGATTACGTTTTGATTATGGAGAACTTGATATTTTTGAAAGTTTGCCGAAATGGTTAGCCGATTCAAGAAATCACTATGCAGAGAATAAGGCCGCCTTTATTACAATTATTGGAAATGATCCAGAAGCTCTTTCTGGCGTTGATCAGGCAAAACTTAAAAAAAGTGCCAAAGCCAACCACGACGCTTTAGCACCTTATTATAAAAAGATGATGAACAGTGAATTTCAATGGTGTGTGGCGGCTTTGCCAGAACGATTATGGGCTGAAAAAATTTTTCCAGATTTAAGTAGTGACCAAGCAATAGACCGACTTTGGCAGGCAATTTTTAAAGCCGTTCGGATTGATGAAGAGGATTTGACCTTGGCCTGGAAAAATCACGATGCTCATTTAAATAAAAAATCAGCTCTACTCAATCGTTATCACTTTAAAAAATTACACTATCGTAGCAAGAATGGAACTGATTTTACCCTTGGTCTACAGAAAGACCATCGCTGGCAAGGTGGGAGTGAAAAGACGCCAGAAGAAGTTGCCTTTTTCCCCAATATTCCAACCGAGGAAATTTTCACCTGCCCTGATTGTCGGCTTGCAGAAGGAAGGGTAGTGGCATCAATGCCCTTGTCCTATCAAGGAAATTTGATAGAAAATTTCAGTCTCGCTTTTTCACAAGGTAAAGTCGTTGATTTCTCAGCGGAGAAAGGCTATGACATTTTAAAGATGTTACTTGAAACCGATGAAGGGGCAAAAAGGCTTGGTGAAGTGGCCCTGGTTCCGGATAATTCGCCAATATCAAAGATGGGTTTTTTATTTTATGAAACCCTATTTGATGAAAATGCATCCTGTCATCTCGCTCTGGGCGAATGCTATCCGACGACGATTGAAGGTGGGGAAGGATTAGACAAAGAAGGCTTACTAGCGATTGGGGGGAATCAGTCGCAGGTTCATGTCGACTTTATGATTGGGAGTGATGATCTTTCTATTATCGGAATAACGGCCGAGGGGAAAGAGATTCCTGTCTTTGTCAATGGCAATTGGGCTTAATCAATTTTCCCCTCAAAGAGTTGAAAGACAACTCCAGCCATGGTTAAAAGATACCGAGAAACCTCAGAGGCATCAGAATCCGGATATTTATCTTCTAAATAAATGATTTTTTTGATTCCCGCTTGAATAATCGCTTTGGCGCATTCATTGCAGGGAAAACAAGTAACATAGAGGATTGAGTTTTCAAGGGAGCGACCATCGGAGTTTAAGATGGCATTTAATTCAGCATGGCAGACGTAAGCGTATTTTGTTTCCTTAAAAGAACCGTCCCGCTCCCAAGGAAGCAAATCATCTGAGCAGCCTTTTGGCATGCCATTATAACCGGTCGAGAGAATAATATTATTTTGATTTACAATACAGGCACCCACTTGAGTATTAGGGTCCTTACTGCGGCGGGCCGATAATTTTGCGATCCCCATAAAGTATTCTTGCCAAGTAATGTAATTTTGTCGTTTCATGTCTTCCTCCAGTATTTTTATTTGTTATTATTGTACCCTTTAATTTATCAAAAGACAATCGGATTAGCAGACTTGTTGTCAATGAAAAATCAAATAGACTGGGCTTAATACTTTTTTTGAAATTGCTTTTGACAGCTAAAGTATCTATAGTATAATATGAAACAGAATGACAGTTATTATGATAAAAAACTAAAGGAGAAAATAAGTCAAGTCCTTTTTTGTGTGTAAATTCCTCGGCAGTAAATTTAAGCAGCTGAT
>CAZWEU010000058.1:0-7227 GCA_964632785.1 uncultured Lachnospiraceae bacterium
TTGGCTCATATTTATTTTATTTTCTTTTTACACCATTATACGGACTTAATCAGAAAATAAAAATGAAGAAAAAAATAATGATCATCTTTATAACAATCCTACTTTTATTAATGAGCGGTTGCACAAGTGCGGGCAATAAAAATACGATTGATCCACTTGTGGTCGGAATGGAATTGGCATACCCACCATTTGAAACTAAAGATGAAGCTGGAAATCCGACTGGTGTCAGTGTTGATCTCGCTTACGCACTGGGCGACTATCTTAATAGACCAGTTGAAATTGAAAATACTAACTGGGATGGTTTAATTCCGTCACTGCAGACGGGTAAGGTCGATGTGGTTATTTCATCGATGACCATCACCGACGAGCGCCGTGAGGTTATTAATTTTTCAAATCCCTATGCCCAGACATACCTGGGTTTGCTGGTCAATAAAAACGCTCAAATAAATGAAGCATCCGACTTAAATGATCCAACAAAAACAATCGCTGTTAAGAAAGGAACGACGGGCGATATTTATGCCAATAAGAATTTAGCAAATGCGACCATTAACCGTCTATCATCCGAAAGTGCCTGTGTTACAGAGGTGATTCAAGGGAAGGCCGATGCCTTTATTTATGATTTATTAACAATTTACCGGCAAAACAAAGAAAACCCTGAGACAACTGAGGCCATCTTGGTATCATTTAAGGATGGTGAAGAATGGGGGATGGCAGTCAAAAAGGGAGACGAGGAATTATTGACAGAGATTAATAGCTTTATAAAGACCTTTAAAGAGGAAAAGGGATTTGACGCTTTAAATGAAAAATACCTTAAAGAAGAAAAAGAAGTTTTTGATGCTCAAGATTTCCCCTGGTTTTTTGATTAAGGTCAGCGATGAAAAGACAAGAAAAGTCGTGGCTTAATCAATTAATTAGTGGCTTGGCGGTAGCACTTATCATCTTAGGGATCTTGTGGTGGTCGGTTGATTCAATTGGCCTAAGCCTTAATTTTAGGACCTTGTTACAATATAAAGAGCGGATCATTCAAGGCTTTATTATGACCATCATCATCTCATCAGCAAGCCTTGTCTTGAGCTTGTTAATTGGTGCAATCACGGCAATCGGGCAAAAATCAAAGTTACTATTTATTAATTATTTCTCTAAAACCTATGTTCAAATTATCAGAGGGACTCCACTGCTGGTGCAGATATACTTCTTCTATTATATTATTGGGACTGCTTGGGGGATTTCTAACCGCTATCTTGCTGGAATTTTGATTCTTTCTATTTTTGAAGGTGCTTATATCTCCGAGATTATCAGAGGTGGTGTCGAGAGTATCGAAAAACAACAATATGAAATTGCTAAATCAATTGGCTTAACACCCTTTAGAACCCTTCAATTAGTAACCTTACCAATTTTGTTGTCGCGAATTTTGCCAGCTCTAGCAGGCCAATTTGCTTCGATTATTAAAGATTCATCGCTTCTTTCCGTTATTGCAGTGATTGAATTAACCCAGACGGTCCAGGAAATTTCAGCCGATAATTTTAGGCTATTTGAGAATTATATATTTGTTGGCATTCTCTATTTCACCTTGACATTTGCCATCTCGCTTGGATCGAAAGCTTTGGAAAAGAGGTTTAATCATGAATATCGAGCTAGTTGAGATTAGTAAAAAATTTAAAAGTGAGCAGGTATTAGATAATGTTAATTTTGAGTCAGAGATTCACTCAATTGCAATTATTGGCCCGTCAGGTGGGGGGAAGTCGACCTTACTTCGGATTATTGGCGGTTTATTAGAAGCAGATTCGGGAATCTTAAAAATTGATGGTGAAGAAATAATTTTCAAAGAAAGTAGACTGCAAGAATATCGTCGCCAGATCGGTTTTGTCTTTCAATCAAAGGGCTTGTTCGAACATTATACGGCTGAAGAAAATGTTATTTTACCTCTGATTTATACCTTTAAGATGAAACGTGATGCGGCCATTTTAATTGCTGAAAAATTATTTGACCGATTTGGTTTAACGGGAGAAAAAAACAAATACCCCTTTCAATTATCAGGCGGTCAGCAACAACGAATTGCTATTGCCAGGGCCGTTGCCATTAAGCCCAAATTACTGCTACTTGATGAGCCAACCTCAGCACTTGATCCGGAATATACGGCGGAAGTTTTAAATATGTTAGAGGAACTCCAATTAGAAGGGCTAAAAACAATGATTGTTACCCATGAGATGGGCTTTGCCCGAAAAGCCTGTGAAAAGATCATTTTTTTAGCCAATAGTCAGATTCTTGAAGTGGGAGCGAGTAATGAAATATTTAATGATCCAAAGACTAAGGAATTGAAGGGTTTTTTAAGTTTAGTGCTTGAATGGCGAATGTAGCAAAGACAGGGGATATTGGTTTAAGAATAGTAATAAAGGGTAAAGATAGTAATAAAAGAAAAGATGGAGGAAGAGGATGAGTTTTAAAGAATTTACAATTAATAATCGCTCAACCCGCGAGTTTATTAATGAGGCGGTTGAGGATAGTCTTTTAAGTGATTTAATGAATTATTTAAGTGAGTTAAATAGTGGGATTGGCAAAGAAGAGGGCTTTTCCTTTGTTTTTCTAAAAGAAGGAAATGATGTCTTCCAAGACTTAGATGGCTATGGTGGCTATGGTGGTGTCATGATAAAAAGCCCTCACTATATTGCCTTACGGCTCGATGATCTGAGTCGTGAACACCGAGTAATGGGTGCTTATTACATGCAATCTATTGTTAAAAGACTCTACGATATGAAGCTAGGCAGTTGTTGGATTAGTCTACACGATACGACAGCTGAACAACAAGCAAAAATTTTATCCGGTCGCAAAGGAGTGGTTCAATATTTACTGGGATTTGGAAAACCACTCGAAGAGGAAAAAAATGAAAAAGAGTACTCAATTATCAATCGGACTTCTAAATATGTCCAGGATCCTTATGGCTTAGCCCTAATCGATACAGAGGAAGAAAATCGCCTCTCTGTCGTGGAAACAGTTTTTTTATATGAATGGGGTAATGTTGCTCGCTTTTCTGATATGAAAAACCGCGGTGTCCTTGATTTATTGTATTATGTACGCAATTCACCCTCCTATAAAAATGACCAACCAACCCGTCTTATTCTTAAAGACGGTTATCTTGAATTGGCTATTATAAAACCCCATGAAGAAGAAAACTACACCGATGGTGGTGTTTTTCTCTACATGCTCTATGGTTTAGCGCGTGGCATTGGCTACCCTGCAAACTGGCACTATATCGATGATTCATCGGACAATAAAGAGTATCAGTTAATTGCCCACTTTGAACTATAAAAAATAAGACTTACAAAAAATAGGGTGACCACCCTATTTTTTATTGACTTGATCGTTGTAAAGAATGACATAAATTTAAATAGCAGGAGGCGTTGATGGCCAATAAATTACAAAATAAATTTGTTGTTATGGGATTAGCAGTGTTTTGTTGTCTGCTGTGGGGTAGTGCCTACCCGGGGGTAAAAATTGGTTATGAATTATTTGATATCACTAGCACGGGATCTAAAATATTATTTGCTGGCTACCGTTTTACCCTAGCAGGGATACTAACCTTTTTCATCACACGTATTTATTATCGCAAATGGGTTGTTCCAAAAAAAAATGAATTAAAGCCAATGCTTATTTTAGGAATGGTCCAGACCACCTGTCAGTATATATTTTTTTATATTGGTCTATCCAATACAAGTGGGGTTAAAGGTGCGATCATCAATGCATCAGCCAGTTTTTTAGCCATTTTTTTTGCTCATTTTGTCTTTAAGAATGAGAAATTATCGTCAAACAAGATGGTCGGATCAATTTTAGGGATGGCAGGTGTTATTATTATCCAACTGAATAAAGGTCCAATTGGGGGAGGGTTTTTGCTAACGGGAGAAGGTTTTTTGTTTTTTGCATGTATAGCCTCAGCGCTAGGATCAGTATTAACTCGCGTCTTTTCACAGAAAATTGATGCCATGGTACTGACTGCCTATCAACTGATTTTTGGCGGCCTTATCTTAATAACAACCGGTTTACTGCTGGGAGGAGAAATTAAGCTTGTTCCTATCCAAGGTATTTTTCTATTTATCTACTTAGCCTTTTTGTCAGCAACTGCTTTTTCTGTATGGACCATTTTATTAAAACATAATCCAGTGGGAAATGTTGCTATTTATCGCTTTATGGTGCCAGTCTTTGGGGTGGTTTTATCGGGTATCTTTTTAGGAGAAGAATTTCTCAGCATCACGACGATTATTTCTGTCTCGATCGTAAGTATGGGAATTTATATTGTGAATCGTGAAAAATCAGAAGGTAAGGTTGAAATAAAGGCCGTTTTTAAAGATGATTAAAGAAAGAAAGAGAGTGGAGGAAAAGATGAAATCAAAAGTATTAATTATTATGAAACCAGATGCACTAGAAAGAGGAGTGGTGGCAGAAATTTTGAAACGTTTTATTGACAATCAGTTTAAAATTGAAATGATAAGTTATCAAGATGTCAATGAAACGATAATCTTGAGGCATTATGCGGAAGTGATTGAAAAATTAGGACCAAGCTTTGCGGAAATAATGAAAAATGATTATGTTGGAAAATCAATGATTCCAATTATTTTAAGTCAAGATGGCTCTGAAGCCATTAAAAATGCCCGGCAATTGACCGGGGCAACCGACCCATCACAGGCTCTAGCGGGTACAATCAGGGGTGATTTAGGCTTGGATTCTCTTGAAGAAGCAAATCGTAAGCAGCGGAGCTGTCAGAATTTAATTCATTGCTGTGATTCAGAAGAATCGCTGAAGCGAGAGATGGCTATTTGGTTTGATGACAAGACGATTAGCTGGTTAAAAAAGACTAGATCATCATAAAACTATGAAAATTATTTTCCGCTTGGTTTAATCCGAGCGACATAATGGGTGTTTTGACCCTTACTGGTTTTTCGGCCCTCGACATTAAATTGATGAAGGGATAAAAGTAGTGGTCGAAGCTTTTGGTGGCCATAATTTCGGGTATCAAAATCAGGATAGCGATTATTAAGGCGCGAACCGATCTCACCAAGATTTGCCCAACCATCTTCATCGGAGATTTCATTGATAATTATTTTTACCGATTGAATTAATTCTTTCTTACTAGCCATGCTTTCTTTACGACTTTCGACCTTGCCATTTGTATCATTAGCTTGTTCTTCTTGGGTAGGATCATTTGCCAGTACTTCAAGATATTTAAACTTTTCACAAGCTGAAATAAAGGGCGTGGGTGTCTTCTTTTCGCCCATTCCAATGACATACTTTCCAGCTTCACGAAGTCGGGTGGCTAATCGGGTGAAGTCGCTGTCGCTCGAGACAATGCAAAAACCATCGATGTTACTCGAATAAAGAATATCCATGGCATCGATAATTAAGGCCGCATCGGTCGCATTTTTCCCGGTTGTGTAACTGTATTGTTGAATTGGCGTGATTGAATAGTTAAGAAGGACGCTTTTCCAAGAGGAGAGTTGGGGCTTAGTCCAATCGCCATAAATTCTCTTAAATGTTGGCATCCCGATGTTTGAGATTTCATCAAAAATATATTTGATGTATTTATCTGAAACATTATCAGCATCGATTAATACTGCAATTTTCATATCGTTTTTATTATTATCCATGTTTATCCTCGTATTTCAAATTTTTACTAATATACTTCTATATCTAAGTATAATCGAACTTGTATTCATTTACAAGTGGCTTTAATAAATGGTTCTCGATTATCACGTTTTTAGGGAGAATCTAAAAATAGGATCATTTATCAAAAACAGTTAGGAGTAAACATAAAAACAGCCGAAACCATGTTTCGGCTGTTTCCTGTAAAGGCTTATTTCTGGAATGCTTCTTTCTTTATAATAACTGTCATGCCAAGTAAAGCGAGTAGGCTTAAACTAGCTAGTAATGCTTCCATGGCAAGTGTATCAACACCTGTTTTGGGGTTTTCCGTACGCATAGGAATGTAGCTAGCATAGCCACAGCTTAAGTGTAGTTCAGATGCGGTCGTGTCGACATCACCGTAACATGGATTAAGATAGATGCCACCGTCAGCTCGAAGAGCACGAGGATTGCTTCCGCCTAGAGTGACGAGATCAAAAACACCATCATTGATGACTAACCAGTCACGAGCATAGAGACCACTTGCGACACCAGTATCGGTTACGGCTAAGGCATCGACATAGCCACCATGGAAGACTAAGTCTTCATAAGCACCCATCGCCATAGATTGACCTGAATCGGAATAGGCATAAATATCGAACCAGCCATCACGAACGATTTGATCGCCGTAGGCATAAGTTCCAAAGGCGCCACGATCAGCAGAATCACGAACGTCAATATCAAATACGCCATTCTTGATAATGAGTTCACCAGAAGTAATGGTTGTTCCATCATTGTTACCTGCGATAATTCCTGCGGTAGACCCGGTACCTTCGCCAGCTAAGCCGCGGAGATAGTAGGAGCCACCATCAACGACAATATCACCAAGAGCTCTGATGCCTCCGCCCATCTCACCAACAATAGCAGAACCAGCAGCGATTAGTTCACCGCTACCGCCTAAGTGGAGGTCGCCATCGACATCAATGGCAAAACCGCTATCAGTCCCGAGGATGTTTTTGCCATGAAAGATGAGTGAAAATGCTTGACCAAAAACACGGGCTGATAATTGCTCACCAATAAAGTCAGTAAGGGTCAAGGTACTCGTTGCAGTATCAAAGGAGTAACCATCGCCAACTGTGTTGGCAAGGACGTTAATGGTCATGCCACCTTTGGTTAGAGCAAGATAAGCTGTTGCAGCAACTTCGGCAATCGGTTCTTCTGCTTGCACAACAGCAGTTTCGGCAACTTCTTCAATAATTGGCTCTTCGTCAGCGACCGGCTCTTCGTCAGCGACCGACTCTTCGTCAGCGACCGGCTCTTCGTCAGCGACCGGCTCTTCGTCAGCGACCGGCTCTTCGTCAGCGACCGGCTCTTCGTCAGCGACCGGCTCTTCATCAGCGACCGGCTCTTCAATCTCTGCCAAACTAGCTTCAACCTGAAGTTCTTCAGGCAAAGTTTCTTCTTCCATAGCGAAAGCAGAAATAGGTAGGACCATAAAAACCATTAGAAACACCAGCATTAAGGCCATTAACTTCGACATTCTTTTCATCTTACTGCTCCTTTTGAGTATTGCCTACATAATAGACCACTAGTGCCTATTTTCAGACCATGCGTTGC
>CAZWEU010000059.1:0-7009 GCA_964632785.1 uncultured Lachnospiraceae bacterium
ATTTGGCTCATATTTATTTTATTTTCTTTTTACACCATTATACGGACTTAATCATTTTATTTTTTTCATCGTTCCTCCTAAATAAATAACTACTTTCCAGTTCTGTGAGTATTCAGATGAATATGTTCTTTCACTAATTTAAAAGTTATCGTCTTTATTATTATAACCGATAGTTTTAAAATATCAACGATTTCTATCTTTTGCTAAAGAAGAGAGCGTTTTATGGTATAAAGTATGATTGCTAGCAAAAAAGACTGTAAGTCACAGTCTTTTTTACTAATGAGATATTTTTTTATTTATATTTTAAGATTTTGCTAGTGTCCCGGAAATAACAGCTGGTTCAAGTCCATTTAAAACTGCTTTTATAATGCCCTCAGAGGTAAGAGTCGCTCCAGAAATTGTATCGACGAGAATTGTCTGTTCGGCGATCATTTTGCTTGGGACAGCATCAATGGCCTTACCATAATATTTCTCGTTATTCTCATTATGAGAGATAACTTGAATATCGGTCAGCTCGTTATCTTTTACAGTAATCGATACTGTCAGATCCGGTCCATAGCCCTCGGCTCTCCCAGTGTAGATGCCATCTTTTAAATCAACAGTTCCTAAAAATAAATTTGTTTTTTCGACTAAGTGATCACTTTGATTTAAATCCCTTGGATCAGAAGACTGATCTGGTGGCGAGACCTTTGAACTGCTGTAGAGCTTGGTAACTGTATTTTCTAGTTCTTTTTGGGCACTCATTAAAAAACTTTCCGGTCCCATAAGGCCACCGATTTCCCAAAGGTGTAATCCTAAAAATAGAATGAGCACAATCGTTAGGCCCCGATGAGGCACAAGCCACTTTATTTTTTTTGGAAATAGTTTTCTTAGATAATACGTTAGTCCCAATATAATTCCACTTACTATACATAGGCTTCCAAAATTTAAGGATAAAATAACGGCTGATGAGAAAAACCCATGGATACAGGCGATGACTACAAAAGCTATTCCCATTGCTTTATGGCTATTTCTAAGTTTTTTATTGATTGTTGAAATTAGCCTATTCTTACTTTTACCTTTGTTTAATACTCGCAATAAATAGATAATCGCTAGAAGTGTAGCCAGAATAAGAGCTAGCCATGCGCTCACTACATTAATAATAAGTGTCATATTCATTCCTCCACTTTTTATTAATCTTAGCAGAGGAATATGACAGTTTTGTGGCAACAAAGCTAGCCTTAGACTGTTTTAAGGATTATTTTTTGCTTCCGCGTGTGTTAAAATCACTTTCAATTTCAGATTTCCAATTTTTTGAGATGGATCGATTCTGTCTAAGAGAACTGACTGTTTCACTGACCACTTGATAATTAAGTAATGTTCCCGCGTGATCGGCATGGTAGTTTGTCGCTCTCTCTTGATCAATACCAAAGCGGGCAGCAGTTTCAATTGCATCAATATTTGCCCCAAGGAAGATGAATTCCCAATTATATTTATTCTTCTGATGATTGATCATATCTTTAATTTTTTCATAAGAAAATTCCCGACTGGCATTTTCCATTCCATCAGTGGTGATGATCACCATGATATGCTCAGCCCGATCAACTTCAGCAGTAGCGTTTTGAGCATGACCGATTTTATTAATTGTTTTTCCAACCGCATCCAGAAGTGCTGTACATCCCCTGACAAAATATTCTTTTTCTGTTATTGCCTTTACTTTCTCAAGGTTTATCCGATCATGAAGCAATTCATAGCGATCATCGAAGAGGACTGTTGTTAGCAAGGCCTCCCCCGCTTCTTTTTTTTGTTTTGCCAAGAGGGCATTATAACCGCCAATTGTATCACTTTCAAGACCAGCCATTGAGCCACTTCGATCTAAGATAAATACTAATTCTGTTAATCCTTTTTTCATTGTGTGATCCTCCAATCATTTATTATGATTAAAGAATACCATTTTAAGACGAAGCATTGGTCGCTTGCTATGCGACAAAGACTTCGTCTTAAAATTAAACACCTAGGAGTTTTTGCTTAAAAGCAAATAAGGCCTCATTAATCTCGAAGATATTATAATTTTCTTGTTCAATAAAGTATTCGATAATAATATCACATTTACTAGACCTTGATAAGGCAAAACCAGCCCTGAGCAGGAGATCTTTCGTGTCATCAAGGTTAAGTTTAAGGGCAATGGCAAAAGCAATCACTGTTGGTTTACTCGGTTGGTAGTCGCGATCATTACGGATTTTAGAAAAAAGCTTCCGGTCAATATTTGCCTTTTTATAGGCTTCTGAATCGGTCATTCCCTTTTTATCGATGGTACGTAGGAGCATTTGTGAAAAACTATCATCTAAATGGGCCATCACACCATCGAGGTTTACCAGCTCTTGGCTTAGTGATTCTTTGAAAGTATCTTTTTGATAATCACTAAGACCTTCTGTAAGCATTCGACTATGCTTTAGCGAATATTCTTCAAGGTAGTCTTTAATGTATCGTTCATCAATATATTCATTAATTGATGAAAATAATTTCTCAGACAATAAAAACGATGATTGATCATAAACGACCAGCAAGACTTTTATATCATTAACTAATAAAAAATCGCCAATGGTAGCAGTAGCGACGCTGATTGCTTCAGCCTTGGGATAACCATAAAGACCTGAAGAAATAAGGGGAAAGGCAATGCTCTTAAGTCTATGTTTTTTTGCTAATTCCAGTGAATTTCGATAGGCGTTTTCTAATAGTCGTTTTTCACCCATTTTACCACCACGCCAAACTGGGCCAACGGTATGAATCACAAATTTGGCTGGCAGCTGATAGCCTTTTGTGATCTTAGCTTCCCCAACCTGACAGCCACCGAGACTACGACATTCAGCAAGTAAGTCTGGTCCAGCCGCCTTGTGAATTGCACCATCAACTCCTGAACCGCCTAAAAGAGATGTGTTGGCAGGATTAACAATGGCATCAACAGTTACCCTTATAATATCATCGCGGATTATTTCAAATGGCATAAAGAGACCTCCTAAGTTTTAAATTCTATTTAATTCTTTTTGAATACTTTGCCAGTTTGGTAAGAACTGACTCATATAGGCTTTAAAACGTTCATTATGATTTTGCTCCAGTAAGTGGACCATTTCATGAACGATGATAAAATCTAGGCAGCGAGGATCTTTCTTGACTAGTTCAAGGTTGATCCAAATGCGCTTGCCATTAATATTGCAAGTTCCCCATCTAGTTTTCATCCGTTTCACGCCCCAGTCCTCAACCTTCACCCCGATTATTCTTTCCCATTTTTTGATAATTGCTGGGATACGTTTTTTTAATTCGACCCGGTACCATTCAATAAGGATTTTTTGACGTTTATCTCTCGTATGCCCAGGTTTGACATAAAGATTCATGTTTTTAGGATCACTCAACACGATGCCTTGTTTTCTAGAGTTTTCAAAGACAGTGAGCAAATAGGACTGACCAAAAAATAAATGATCTTCTCCAGTGATGAAATCTTGATTTATGGGTCTATCTTGATTGGCCAAACGATTTTGATGGTTTTTAATCCATGAAAGCTTTGATGAAAGAAAAAGCCTTACTGCTTGATCATCCATACTAATCGGTACGGAAAGGCGAACTTGCCCTTCCGGTGGGTGGATGGTCAAATGGATATTTTTAATCTTTTTTCGTATCACTTTAATTTCAATAGTATCAATATTTATAATAGTCATTTGCCACCACCTTAACCTTTAAATTCGTTCTTCTATCTTTTTTATCTCTTAGATACATAAGGACTGTCTTCTATATAGAACCGGTAAGGATAATCAATCGCTTCCTGGGCATAGTCTATGCCGATACGCTTTGTTTCAATAATATTAAATTTTTCTTCTTGACCCCTTTCTAGATATAATTTATCACCACATAAATCTTCCTCATTTAGTTTTCTGTCAATATTTAAGGATAAGGTTAACTTTCCAGGGCCATTACTGATATTTTTCTTCTGGTATTGACTTAATTCTTCATGATTTTTATTAAAACGATTTACTATCATTTGTTCCTTATTTTCAACTGGCGCGATCGCCCGGATTAGAACACCTTCTGGAACGCCCTTTTTGACAGTTATTACATTAAAACAAGAGTATTTTCCCCAAATGAAATAAACATAGGCTGTGCCTGCTTTATCATACATGGTTGCGACTCTTTTGCTTATCTTTCCACCGTAGGAGTGGCAAGCTTTATCATTTAAACCTAAGTAAGCCTCAGTTTCGACAATTTTTCCTTTTACTATGTAGCCATTGGTATGATGAACTAATATCTTACCAAGCAAGTCTTTGGCAACAATTAATGTCTCCCGACTATAAAATTCCCGATCAAGTTTAATCATCTTATCAAATCCTTTTATATTATTGTAGGCTGTTTTATTAGGGGATCAATGAAAATTATTTTTAATTTTCAAATATTTAAATTATCGTAAAGATTATTGATATCATCTTGGCTGATTCCCAAGTATCTTTTTGTAACACTTAAATTGGTGTGATTTAAGGTATCCATAATTAAAGCAGGATTAAAGCCTTTTTTCCAGGCGTGATAACCCCAGGTCTTTCTTAAAGTGTGGGTTCCAACATTATCATTAATTCCAACTGCCTTAGCAGCATTTTTGAATATGTTTAGTGCTTGCTGTCGTGATATTGCTTTCATGCTTCCCTCTCTAGACTTAAAAATAAAGTCATCAGGTAAATAAGTATCTAAACTATTCAGAAGTTCACTTAGTGCCTTGCGAGATGTCTTATTTAATTTTATCCGGCGCGCTTTTTTAGTTTTTCCTTCAATGATAGAAATATCTTTAAAAGTCTTATGATTTTTTAAAACATCAGACCACTTAAGACGAAGCAAATCTGAAATCCGCAGGGCGATATTAATCCCCACAATAAACAATGCATAATCTCTTAGGTTTTTACCTCTTAGATAAATCTTCATGGCCTCAACTTTTTTCAAATCGCGGATGGGATCGACACTTTTCATTTTATTACCTTCTTTTTATCAGTTTGCCTTATTATAATTATATCATGTATTAAGACAAACTCAAGTAAAAAAAATAAAAAAGATAAAGCCTGAAAAAGGCTCTATCCCAATGGTAGCAAGGTTTTGGGCGATTTTTACCAGTTTGTCATAATTCTTATTATGACAAACTCATAATTCACTCATCATCACAATCAAGAGGATGGTTTTTAAATTTATTTTTTTCATTTTTTTTAAGATAACGATCAAGCGGTTTAGTCGTAGCAAAACCAAGAAAATCTTTCAGGGTATCTAAATCCTCGCCTTGCTCAATAAGCAGCATGGTGCAAGTTTGTCGAAGAGATTCGGCTGTATAAAGACTTGAATCGAGATTGGCTTGGTCTAAGTGCTTGCGAACAATGTCATGGACTGTTCGTGGTTTAATGCCAGTTTTTTTATCAGTAATAAAAAGATGACCACTTCCCTGGGAGTTCATATGTTTGTCACGGCTAGGAAGATAAGCATCAAGAGCTTCACGACAAAGTTTATTGATGGGTAGGCTACGAGGATAGCGACCATTGACTAGAAGAAAGTCTCCCAAGTCATTAATTCGCAAAAGACCACATAGTTCCGAGAGACGAAGGCCACAAGTTAGAAAGATAGTTAAGATGGCGCGGTCACGTTCTTCGTGAATACCGGATATTGACTTAAGCAGTCGTTTAGCATTTGTGATACTAAGGGTATTGACATCCTTAACCGATTCGCCTTTAGGGGAAACACTACTTGCCATGGGATCTTCATCAAGGATATAGGCGTAATAAGTGAGGAAATGAAAGAACTCTTTAAGTGTACTATGCTTTCGGCCGCGGGCCAATATTTTATTTTCTCGATCCTTTTTCAAATAATTAAAAAAGTCGTCAATCAATTCTGGTGTAACTTGCTTTAAGAGATTATTATCCATATCATTAATTGATAGTGACTCAATTGATGAGCGTTTGTAATTATCTTCTAGCCGATAGCGAATAAAACGCAGAAAAACAACAAGATCATAGTTATAAGCAGTGATGGAAGATGGGCTACAGTTCTTATGACTAGCTAAGTATGCATTAAATTGTCCTATAATAGAATTCATACTATATCCTTTCGTATTCTAGAATGGCTTGAGGAAATAAATATTTAATATATTTATTTTGGCTCTATAGCCACACTAATTATCCGTTTAGTGTGGCTATAGGCCTTACTAATTATCACTCATATCTCACAAATTATACTCATCACTAAATCTTTCTAATATAATTCTATTAACATCAACAAACTAAACATATAAATATCTAAAAAGTTCTACCTTTATAAATACAGCACTTTTAAAGATCAGCTACATTAAATTCCTAAACTTTGATTGATCATGATAATTTCAGCCTCAACCCCTTCCATTTTTTTTAGATGAATATTTAGGCTATTGCAAATTCGGTCTGGGCTAGAACAATCATAACAACGATCACCTTTTATTACACAAGGTGTTTTACAGCCTAACCGTTTAGCATTTTGTGGGCCAGCGATATTGCGTGCGCGCCAAATCGCTTTTTCCAAAGTTGCTTCTATTTTATTTTTTCCAAAAATAAAGTAGACTTTTTGATGACCAAATAATGATCCCGCTACTCTATTCCCTGCCCCATCAATATTAACAAGTTCACCTGTCTCAGCGGCAGCGTTGACCGATGTTAGAACAATATCGGTCAGAAGCGTCTTTCTCGCGATATCATAAAACTCTACTCCTGAATAAGTTGATGGATCAATTACCACATTCTTTTTTACTAAAAGCTCAGCAAGCTTCATTTTAGCAAGCGTTTGAGAATCACCAAAACCAATTGTATAGGCTTTAATATTATTAACAAGATATTTTGATGCTTGCTCTTGTGTTTCATAATAAGATACCTTATAACCATTATTTTTTAATGATTTCATAATTTTCTCATAATTCACAAACAACTTCCCCCTTGTAAAATAGTGTTAGGGTAAAAGTTAAAAATCTTACCCGAATGTTCTTTGA
>CAZWEU010000060.1:0-6716 GCA_964632785.1 uncultured Lachnospiraceae bacterium
AAGGGGGCGGTAGTCTCACCTTGTAGCGACTCGGTTGACATTCAATTGGCTAAGATGGAGGCAAAGGTGGTCGCCGGGGCTCAGTATTTTCAAACCCAAGGGGTTTTTGAACCCGATAAATTTTGTGAATTTATGGAAAAAGCAAAACAATTTGATGTCCCTGTCCAAGTCGGCCTGATCATCCCCAAGAGTGTTGGCATGTGTCGCTTTATGAACAATAATGTCGCCGGTGTCCACGTGCCAGAGGAGATGATTGAGGAATTAAAGGCCAATCCAGAAAAAACAAAGGCCGGTGATAGCGGGGTTGAAATCGCAGCTCGGCTGATCGAGGAATGCAAAGACTATTGCCAAGGCGTCCACATTATGGCCTTGGGTTGGGAAAATCGCATCCCTGAGATTCTAGATCTGGCGGGAATTGCCCCTTTGTCATAAGGAGCTAAAAAGAGTCTCTTCTCTAAGTGAAAGGCGACAATCACATCCTTAAGGAGGGGCTTTTTACGGTGACAATTTTCCAACAATTCTTTAAAACTTATGGTATAATGGTAAAATTAAATAATGATAAAGAAAGTGAGGAAGGATGACTCTAAAGAAAAGAAGTTTATGGATCGTTCTTGGTCTTGTTGCGGCAGTGGTAATTGTATTATTATCCTTAGTTCAATTTTACGTCGACTACATGTGGTTTTCAGAAGTTGCTTATACGGAAGTCTTCTTAAAGGAGTTGATCACCAAAATCCAATTGGGGATACCGGCTTTTTTAATTTTCCTAGCCGGTATGGTTATTTTTTCAAACCAATTAGTAAAACGCATTAAGCCTGAAGATCATCTTCCATTTAAGCAAAGGAGTAAACAGTATAAGTGGCTTTATTTACTCCTTGTTTTAGGAGTTTCTTTATTGGCGACCTTATTTGTCGTCAGCCAAATCTGGTATTTGTATTTAGAATTTGTCAATCAAAGCAGTTTTGGCTTAGCTGACCCGATCTTTAATCAAGATGTTTCCTTTTATTTCTTTACCAAACCTTTCTTTGAAATGATCTATCTGATTGTTCGATCGCTCTATTTAGGGGCAGCCTTGATTATCATTGTCTACTACGCTTATCAGAATATCTTTAAAAATAAAATCAATCTCTTTGATCAGGATCAAAACTTTAATGACCTCAAAGAGAACTCAGGTCAATATTTAAAAGATTATGCAAAAAAGAATCTTAAAATAATTGGGATTTTAGTAGGGACCTTTTTAATCCTCTTAACCCCCCAGTATCTTTTTGAAGCTTATGACTATCTATATTCACAATCGGGGATTGTCTTTGGCCCGGGCGCGGCCGACATTGATGTGGGCCTAAAGATCGTCATCTTAAAAGCTGCTTTAGCCTTTGTTTTAGGAATTATTGCCATTGCTGGTGGTGTCAAAAAGAATTTTAAATTTATTCTCGCCGGCCCAATTATTTTAGTCTTGGTTACTGGACTGGGGGCTGCTGGCCAGGGGATTTATGAGTCCCTAGTGGTCGTGCCTAATCAATTTGTTATGGAAGAAGAATATATTGCTAATAATATTGCCTTTACTCAAACAGCCTACGACTTACTGGATGTTGAAGTCGTCGAATTTTCCGGCAGTCAAGAATTGACGGCCCAAGATATTGAAGAAAATGAGATCACCATTAATAATATCCCCATCAACGACCAGGCCCCGACCAAGGATATGTATAATTCCTTGCAAGGAATAAGGAATTACTATCAATTTTACGATGTTGACGTTGATCGCTACATGATCGATGGCGATTATACCCAGGTCTTCCTAGGTGGTCGCGAAATTAATAATGATCTATTACCAGACCAGGCCAAAACCTGGGTCAATGAGCACTTAAAATACACCCATGGCTTTGGTGTGGCCATGTCACCGGTTAATGAAACCAATGCTTCAGGACAGCCCGAATTAATTATTAAAGATATACCGCCAAAATCCGAACATGCAGAAATTGAGATTACTGAGCCACGGATTTATTTTGGTGAAATGGATTATGATTATATTGTGACCAATTGCACCACGCCGGAGTTTGATTATCCTGAGGGCGATGACAACCAAGAGGTTTTTTATTCTGGGACAGCCGGTATTCCGATGACCTTTTTAAACCGCTTGGCCTTTGCCATTTATCATGGTTCGGTAGAACTTTTATTAGCCAATGAAATTACCCCGGATAGTCAAATGATCATCCGCCGAAATGTGGCTGAGCGGATTAATAAAATTGCCCCATTTTTATCATATGATAGCGACCCTTACCTAACCATCGCCGATGGCAAACTCTATTGGATCATCGATGCCTTTACAACCAGTGACCGTTATCCCTACTCGACACCTTTTAATGACAGTGGTTATAACTATATTAGAAACTCGGTTAAATTAGTGGTCGATGCCTATAGTGGTGAAGTCGATTTTTATCAAGTGGAAGAGGACCCGGTCCTAGAGACCTATGGGAAAATTTATCCTAACTTACTAAAAGATATTTCGGAAATGCCGACTTCAATCAGAGACCATATCCGTTATTCGAAGACGCTTTTTGATATTCAAGCGGATATCTATAAAACCTACCACATGACTAATCCCCAAGTTTTCTATAATAAAGAAGATCAATGGGAAGCAGCCAGTCAATATGCCGAGTCGGAAAAAACAGAAGTATCCTTGGCTTCATCTTATATCATCATGAAGCTTCCCCAGCGGCAAGAAGAATTTATGCTAACGGCGACCTTTACGCCTAAAGACAAAGATAATATGAATGCTTGGTTAGCCGGGGTATCCGACGGTGACGAGTATGGAAAACTGATCTTGTATCAGTTCCCCAAACAACAGTTGGTTTACGGGCCCATGCAAATCGAGCAGCGAATTGATCAAGATACGATTATCTCACCGCAATTAACTCTTTTAGGTCAACAAGGGTCACGGGTATTACGAGGAAACTTGATGACTATCCCCATTGAAGACGGAATCCTTTATGTTGAGCCGGTCTATATCCAAGCGGCCAGTGGTGATAATAATTTACCAGAAGTGAAAAAAGTGATTCTTTCCTATGGTAACCAACTAATTATGGCTGATAGCCTAAGGGGTGGGATTGAAGAACTGTTTGGCCTTGCCAAAGATGAGGCCGATGGTGAAAGTAGGCCAGGCTCGTCACTAGCGATAGCCGATACCTTTATCAACCAGGCTAATACCTTGTTTGAAGAGGCCCAAGCCGCTCAACGAGCGGGAAACTGGACCTTGTATGGGCAAAAAATAAGTGAGTTAGAGAGTGTCCTTAAACAAATGCAGGAAAGTGTTTCTTAAGAATTAGCAAAACTTTAGGAGGTTTTATATGCTTGACATAAAAAGAATTAGAGACGATCAAGAGGGTGTCCAAGAAGCCCTTAATAAACGTGGGGAATATGATTTGGGCCCTGTCTTAGAAGATGATCACAAACGCCGCGACCTACTTAAGCAGGTCGAGGAGATGAAAAATAAAAAAAATCAAGTTTCCAAAGAAATTCCGAAATTAAAAAAAAATAAGCAAGATTGCTCAGCCATTTTTGCGGAAATGAAAGAGTTATCCAGGCAAATTAAAGCGCGCGACGATGAAGTTCGTAATCTTGACCAAGCCATCCGCGACCAACTGCTCTTCTTGCCCAACACCCCCTATCCGGGGATTACGGTCGGAAACGATGAGACGGATAATTTAGAGATTCGCCAATGGGGAAAACCCAAGGTCTTTGACTTTGAAATTAAGGCCCATTGGGATATCGGCGTTGATTTAGATATTCTCGACTTTGAACGGGCTGTGAAAGTCACAGGTGCTCGCTTTTCGATGTATAAGGGGCAAGGGGCCAGATTAGCCCGAGCCTTGATTAATTTTATGCTCTATACCCATTGCACGAAACATGACTACACGGAGATCTCTCCACCCTTTATGGTTAATCGCAACTCAATGATTGGGACCGGTCAATTACCAAAGTTTGAAGAGGATGCCTTTCATCTGCCTAGTAAGGATTATTTCTTAGTCCCCACGGCCGAGGTGCCCTTGACCAATTTATACCGCGATGAAATACTATCAGAGGCCGATTTGCCTAAGTACCTGACGGCTTACACCCCCTGCTTTAGACAAGAAGCCGGCTCAGCCGGTCGTGATACCAGGGGTCTTATTCGTAACCATCAATTTGATAAGGTCGAAATGGTTAAATTTGTCCACCCCGACCACTCTAATGAGGAATTAGAAAGCTTGACCAAAAACGCCGAAGAAATTCTGCAATTATTAGACCTGCCCTACCGGGTGGTTGAGCTTTGTACGGGAGACTTAGGCTTTAGTTCCGCTAAAACCTATGATATTGAGGTTTGGATGCCCAGCTACGATCGTTATGTCGAAATTAGCTCCTGTTCGAACTTTGAAGATTATCAGGCGAGGCGAGCAAATATTAAGTTTAGAGATGAAAAAACACATAAACCCCGCTTTCTGCATACACTCAATGGCTCAGGTCTAGCAGTCGGACGAACATTCGCTGCGATCTTGGAAAATTATCAGCAGGCTGATGGGACCGTTAAAGTACCTGAAAAATTGGTTCATTATTTATGGGGAGCAGAAGTAATTGGAAAGAGGAAAGAAAGATGATGGAAAACACACGTGAATTGATCATTACGGCCGACGGTTACGAGAATATAAAAAGAGAATTGGAACACTTAAAGACCGTCAAGCGTCATGAGATCGCCGAGCGCATTAAGATCGCCCGCGAATTTGGTGATTTAAGTGAGAATGCCGAATATGACGAGGCCAAGAACGAACAAGGCTTTACTGAAGGGCGTATTTCTGAATTAGAACATAAACTAAAAGTAGCCGTCGTGATTGATGAGAAGGATATCCACACCGAGGATGTTGGTGTTGGTAGCGTGGTAAAGATTAAAAATGCTTTACTTGATTTAATTGCCGAGTATCAAATTGTTGGTTCAGCTGAGTCCGACCCAGCTAATAACCGGATTTCCAATGAATCACCAATCGGTTCAGCACTGATTGGGGCCAAGGTTGGTGATGTGGTAAAAGTACAAATCCCTGATGGCGAAGCCTCATACCAAATTATAGAAATTAGCAGATAGGAGCAGCGGTTAATGGAAGAAAATATAAGTGAATTATTAAAAATTAAAAAAGATAAGTTAATTAAGTTACAGGAGTCAGGAAAAGACCCCTTTAAAGAAAGCAGCTTTCCCGTTACAGCTTATGCAAAAGCGGTTGAAGCTGACTATGAAGGCTTTGAAGAAAGCCAAGTAGCCATGGCGGGGCGAATCATGTCAAAGCGTGGCCAGGGGAAAGTATCCTTTTATGATTTGCAAGATTCGACGGGCAGAATCCAGTTGTTTTTGAGAGAAAATAACCTCAGTGACCAATATGAGGAGATTAAAACCTATGATATCGGTGATATCATCGGGGTCAAAGGGGAAATCTTTAAGACCAAGATGGGCCAGATCTCGGTTCGGGTTTTGGAGTTGACCTTGCTAAGCAAGTCCCTTCAGATCCTTCCCGAAAAATATCATGGCTTAAAGGATACCGATCTACGCTACCGCCAACGTTATGTCGATTTAATTGTCAATCCTGAAGTGAAAGAGGTCTTTCAAAAACGTTCTTTAATCCTCAGGAAGATCAGAGAATTTTACGATAGTCGCGGTTTTATCGAAGTAGAGACGCCGGTCCTAGCCAATTTAGCCGGTGGGGCTAACGCCCGTCCCTTTAAGACCCACCATAATGCCCTCGATATTGACCTATACCTGCGTATTTCCTTGGAACTACCCCTCAAGCGCTTGGTCGTTGGTGGCTTTGATAAGGTTTATGAGGTCAGCCGGGTCTTTCGTAATGAAGGCATGGATGCCACTCACAATCCCGAATTCACCCTGCTTGAATCCTACCAGGCCTATGCCAATTACCATCAGGTCATGGATATGGTTGAAGAACTCTATCGCTTCTTGGCTAGACAAGTCAATGGGACTGAAGTGGTTGAATACGGTGATGGTCAGATTGACCTAGGATCACCCTTTAAACGCCTGAGAATGGTTGACTTGGTAAAAGACCACACTGGTGTCGACTTTGATGTGATGACTGATATCAATGAGGCCAGAGATGCCGCGAAAAAATTACAGGTTAGTGTTGACGATAACCAAAGCATTGGGGAGATTATGGCCGAGGTCTTTGATGACTATGTTGAAGATAAACTCATCCAGCCAACCTTTGTGACCATGCATCCGGTGGAAATTTCACCACTAGCCAAGAAAGATCCTAACGATCCACGCTATACCGAACGGTTTGAATTGTTTATCAACGGGGCCGAATGTGCCAATGCTTTTTCAGAACTAAATGATCCCTTAGATCAAAAAGAACGTTTCTTAGCCCAAGTTCAAAAAATGACTGACGGGGATGAAGAAGCCCATCCCTTTGATGCTGACTTTATTAATGCCTTAGAAGTGGGTTTACCACCAACTGGTGGCCTTGGCATTGGCATCGACCGATTGGTCATGCTTCTGACCAACCAGCATAGTATTCGTGATGTGATTTTGTTTCCCACGATGAAACCAATCGAAGGCTAAATAAGAGGCGACCGCAGAAGCCTCAGATTGGCTTCTGCGGTGAAAACCTGAGGATCACAAAAGATTTGAAAAGAATTTATAAAAAAACAAAAAAGGCCTTGACTCTTTGGGTAAAACCACCTATACTTAAGAA
>CAZWEU010000061.1:0-6523 GCA_964632785.1 uncultured Lachnospiraceae bacterium
TACAATGGAAATGTGTAAACAAGATTTAGACGTTTTATTAACATGGAAAAACTTAACGGCCTTGCAAGATACGGCTAAGGTGTCGACGGTAGAGGAATTTAAGAATAAACAATTTAGATATCAGATGACCCCTTATAGTGTCGAAATTGAACGACTCACCCTTCGTTTAGAAAATCTAGCAATAGAAAGTGCGTCACTTGAGCCAAGCCTCTTAGAGCGCCTTCGTGAAGAACTCAAAAAATTACCAAGTCTTTCGGCTCTTAACGAAAAGGAAGTAGGCAACTGGTGGACCAGTGTCAATAATGATTTTAAGCGCTTGAATCAAAATTATCAGGATTATATTCGGGATTTATACTCGATTAAAGCTGAGGAGATGATGAAAACGCAAGAATTTATGATTTTTAAGGATAAATTTATTGACTACCTGCGGGATTTTGTTAAAGGTTTGCAAAACAATGCCAATGCCATTGAACAAATTCTTAAGAGTTTTAGTCAGGAGACGATTGATCAAGTTCTCAAAAAAGCAATCGCCCATGAACTGGCTATTCCCCGAATTTCTGGGCAGGGGGATGCGCCAGAGATCAGAGAAAACATTTACGGACGTTGGGATAGTCTCAATGCTTGGTTTTTAGGCGGCAAGGGAAGAGAAAGTGAGGCCGCTAGGCTACTGGATATCACGAACGAGATTATTAGAAAAATCACTCGTTACGCCTCTCAAATTTCTGAAAGTAGAAACATGGCTATCAATCGAAAAGAAGAATATCGGCAATTGGCCAGCCTTTTTGATGGTTGTAGTGGTATCAAAGAGGCTCATCAATTATCGAGCCTAGCCTTTGGAATTGTTCAGATGAAGCATATCAAGTCAGATCACATCAGGGAAACTGACAGCATTAATAGCCGAATTTTCGACGAAAGTCCGGGGGTGGTGCCCTTGCAGGCGAGAGTGCGTGGGTGCCGAGAAAAGATGAAACGTATCCCCATTGTTAGTAATAAAGAAAGGAAAAAGGCGATGATGGAGCAGATCCAAAGAGAGCGATCAATCGAGCAAGAGACCATGGCGACCTATGTCTGCGATGATCAAATTGCTTTTGCCAAGCTGCCGGTAATTGCCCAACATGTCCGGACAACCCTATTGAAATGGCTAAGCAGAGGTCTTTCTGGATTAGATAATAAAGGGAAAACTGAGGATGGTCGCCTTTTTCAAGTCGAACTAGCCCAAAAAAAACGTTGTCTTTTAAAATGTGAAGATGGCGATTTGAACATGCCGGCCTATGTGATTCGCTTTTTAGAGACTAGGAAGGAGGCAGATGATGCGTGAACTTGAAATTCTCTTGGACCAATATTGGGTCCTAAAAGATAATGATAAGGAATTATTTTACCGAGTCAAGGACCGCGTCCCAGCCTTTAAAAACTTTTTTGGTGATAAATTAGGTTATCAGGTTATCATGAACCAGCATTTAATCAAGCTTGAAAAAATTCCTGGTTCAGCCCAGCCCTTTATGGGGGTTCAGGAATTTTCGCATACACAAGAATACCTACTTTTATGCCTGGTACTCATGTTTTTAGAAGACCGGTCCCGAGATGAGCAATTTGTTTTATCGGAAATTACTGAATTTATTGTGGTCAACAATCCCGGGAAAGAAAAAATTGACTGGACCTTGTATAGCCACCGGAAGCAGCTAATCAAGGTCTTAGGCTTTGCTCAAAACTTGGGCCTAATTAAGGTTAATGATGGGGATGGACAGAAATTTGCCCATCATTATGAGACTGAAGTCCTCTATGAGAGCACAGGTTTGTCACGCTATTTTGTCCGTCATTTTACCAGTGATATGATGACCTTTAATGATTATAGTGATCTTGAAAAGGCCGAATGGGGTGATTTAAACACCGATAAAGGAATTATTCGCAGGCATCGTGTTTATCGAAAACTGTTGATGGAGCCAGTTGTTTATTCACAGGGGGCTGATGACGTCGACTATGATTATATTAAAAAACAACGGGGCGTGATTGAAGGCGATTTTTCCAGATATTTGGACTATCAGCTGCATGTCCACCAACATAGTGCTATGCTTGTGCTAGCAAGTGAGAAAAATCTTAAGGATGTTTTTCCAAATCGTAAAGTGATCTGTGATATTACCCTCTTGTTTGCCGCAGTGATTCGAGCGGCGGTAGGCGAAAAGAAAATGCTGATTAATACTGCTGGAGGAATCACCCTATCACGAGTCGCCTTCGATGAGTGGGTCCTTAAGCTAAAAGAAAAAAAGGGAAAAAATTGGAGCAAGGAATTTCGGGACATGTCGCCACCTGCTTTGGCGGAAAATCTACTTATTTATATGGAGAGCTTTAAGATGCTGAGGCAGGTGGATCAGGGCCGGGAAATTGAAATCTTGCCATTAATAGGAAAATTGGTAGGGACTTATCCGGAGGAGCTGGTCAAAGAAAGGAAAAAAAATGCAAGATAATCGCTGGATCATCAATCGGGCAGGGTTGATTAATTTTTGGTATTATGATGAAGAAAGCTTTGAATTTTCCCAGGGGCGATTGCTTTTACGAGGGGCAAATGGATCAAGAAAATCGGTGACCATGCAAAGTTTTATTCCGCTTCTGCTTGATGGTAATAAAAGCCCAGAGCGACTCGACCCTTTTGGATCACGGTCACGAAAAATAGAGGATTACATTTTAGGAGAAGACGAAAAAGATGAGTCGATCGGATATCTTTTTATGGAGTTTAAAAAGAAGCAGACACAAAATACGGCAACGATTGGCATGGGCTTTCGGGCGAAACGAGGAAAGGCTTTAAAATCTTGGGGCTTTTCGATCACCGATGGCCGGCAGGTGGGAAAGGACTTTTTTTTATACAAGCAGATGGGCGAAAAAATTCCATTAACAATGAAGGAGTTGGAAAATCGGATTGGCGATGGCGGTCAAGTAGTAGAAGGACAAAAAAACTATATGAAGCTGGTGAACGACCTGATCTTTGGCTTTGATGATTTGGAAGAATATGGGGAGTTAGTCAAACTGCTCGTCCAACTGCGGAGTCCTAAGTTATCCAAGGGCTTTAAGCCGACTGTTATCTATGAGATCATGGAAAATTCATTGCAGCCTTTGTCGGAGGATGATCTAAGACCAATGTCTGAGGCCATTGAAAACATGGACAATATCAAGAGTCAACTAGTGGAACTTAAAGAAAGCAAAGGAGCTTCTGATCGAATCAAACAAGCTTTTGACCGTTATAACAGTTTTATCCTCCATGATAAGGCGGCCCTATTTTATAAGCACCGCCAGCAAGTAAAAGAGGTAAAAAGCTTAAAGGATAAAAAAGAAATAGAAATTGACAAAGGAACAAATATGATTGGCGACCTCGACGAAAGAATTAATGAGTTAGAGATAATTCTCCAGACCCAGCTAGCTAAAAAACGTCAGCTTGAGAACCATGATAGTGTCAGGATCCGCGAGAAAATCATTGAACATGAAAAAGAGCTTGATCAATTGACGAGGCAAGGACGAGATAAGGATAAACAACATGATCTAAAAAGGCAAAGAGAGAGAGAACTAGCTGATCAAATGAGTAAGCACGATCAGGATATTGAAATTGGGAAAAAGGGTCTTTTAAAGGACCTTATGCAGATGGACGGTCTAGCAGAAATGATTGCTTTTGAAGAGCATGCTTTTATGAGTGATGAGATTAGAAAAAATCTGGCAGAAAACTTTGATTTTACCTATGTTTTTAGTATGTTAAAAAAGCATCATCATAGCCTTAATCAAGCGGTTAAAGCCCTAGAAGAGGAAAAACAGATTTCTGGAGCCTATGAAAAGTTGTTGATGGCATTGGATGAGGCAAAAAAAGAGTGGACAGAAAAAGAAGTGAGCCTTAAACAGGCCAATGGCCAGTTGCTAGGCATTCAAGATGAAAGTGTGGAGAAACTTTATCAAAAGAACCAGACCAATCAGGAATATATCATTTCAAATGAAGGACTGACTAAATTGTCTCGTGAGATTAGGCAATTTGGGCCCAATAGTAATTTCTTTGAATGTTCCCAGCTTCTTAGCCTTGAGCAAAAAAGGTTGGAAGATTTAAAGAGAAAGGCTCTTTATGAGCAAGAGTCCTTGTGGTCAAAGATCAATCATGAAAAAATGGAAAAGAAAGCAGAGCTCGATCATTGGACAAAGATGAAAGAGCCAGAGCCCTTTCGCGAAGAAAAAGTTATTAGAAGTAGAGAGAAATTGCGAGAACAGGGAATCCCTCACGTTCCTTTGTACAAGGCCCTAGATTATGCAGAAGAAGTCGATCAGGTGACGCAATCCGCCATTGAAGAGGCGATGACGGAGATGGGCTTACTCGATGCGTTGATTATACCTAAGGCCTTTCGCGAGACGTTGGGGCCTGATTTGGCAGGCGATAAATACATCGTGTCATCACCACACTATCTAGCGCATACGATTAATCACTACCTAAAGGTGGATGATTCACTTAGTGATAGCCTGCTAGAGGAAGTTGAAGAAGTCCTAAAGAGCATTCTTATTGACGATAATCATAATACCCACCTAGATGAAAAAGGAAATTACCGGCTGGGCATTCTAAAGGGGCGCGCTAGTCACTTAGACGCACCTAAATTTATAGGTTCTTCGTCGCGAAAACGCTACCGCATCGAAAATCAAGAAAAATTAGAGGGTGAATTGGCAAAAATCACAGACCGTCTTGACGATGTGGAAAAAGTGCTAAAAAAGATAAAGCAAGAGATTGACATCTTAAATCAAGAGTTTTCACAAGTATTTGACCAGGAAGATCTGATCATGGCAGCAGAGATGGTTAAACAAGCCGAATTTAATTACCAAATGAGCTCAGAAGCCGTGGCTAAAAAAAGTGATGAAGAAAAAATTCTTTATCACGATTTGGCAAAGATCAAAGAAGCTCTTTACCAACTTACCCGACAAATTGCCCTTCCCTTGGACTTAGATACCTTTTATCAAGCTCAGGGGTCTGCCGAGGCCTATCTAGATGAGCTTCATTCTCTGCACAAAGAAAAAATTAACTTAGGTCACCTATTGAGCGATTTAAGGATGGCAAAAAACCGCTATGAGGAGATTCTTCAAGAACTTGATGATCTTCTTTATGAAATGGGTCAAATGACCATAAGACGTGCGACTTTAGAGCTTACTCTTAAAAACTTGGATGAGCAATTAGAGTTGACCGACTATCAAGCCATTAAAGTTGAACTTGACCAATGCCTGATCATTTTAAGGGATGGACCAAAAGAAAAAGAGCAAGCGATTAAACAATTAGAAAGGGAGCGGACCAAGCGAGCCTACCGGCGTGAGGAGTTGGAAAAGTTAGAAGGTGATCTGCTTGGTCTTGAGAAAGTGGATCAGATTCTTGAAGAAGCCTTTGCCGAAGAAGTGAAACTTGGCTATGTTCTTAAAGAACAGCAGGAGAATTTAGGTCAAATGGCCGCTGATCTGATCGAAAAAAAGGAGCTGAAACAAGAGAAAGAAGAAATTACAAAGAGGCTTTTTGACCATTTAAATAGTAATAGCCAACACCTTTGTGATTATACCATAAGGAGTCATTATATTTTTGAAGACACTTCAAATGGGGGCCAAGACGAGGTCAGTAAAAAAGCTTATCAGGCACGTAAACGCCTTAACATCACGGCTAAAGTTGCTGGTAAGGTGGTTAATTTTTATGAATTATCGGATTATCTAAGAGATAGTTTGAGAGAAATAGAAAGACTCTTAAAAGAAAGTGACCGGGAATTATTTGAAGAGATCTTAGTTAAAAACATTAGTAAAAAAATAAGAGCGCGGATCTTTCACAGTGAAAAATGGGTAGACAATATGAACCAACTGATGGAGAAAATGGATACATCAATGGGATTAAGTTTTAGTTTAAGATGGGCCAGTAAAAAGGCTGAGACAGAAGAACAACTAGATACGAGAAAATTAGTGAATTTACTTAAAACAGACGGCAAACTATTAAGAGAAGACGATCTTAAAGCTTTATCTGATCATTTTCGGTCAAAAATCGCCTTGGCTAGACGAAGGCTGGAGGAAGATGATATCGATCTAACCTTCCACACGATCATGAAAGAAGTTCTTGATTATCGAAAGTGGTTTGAATTTAAACTATTTTTTAAAAAGACTGGTCAAATTAGCAAAGAGCTGACTAATAACGCTTTCTTTAAATTTAGTGGTGGTGAAAAGGCCATGGCCATGTACGTCCCCTTGTTTTCGGCAGTCAACGCTCGCTATGAGGGAGCGGACAAAGAAAGCGCTCGGGTTTTATCGCTAGATGAAGCCTTTGCTGGAGTCGATGAACAAAATATCAGGGATATGTTTCGTTTGCTAAATGATTTGGATTTAAGCTATGTGATTAATTCTCAAATCCTTTGGGGTGACTACGAGACGGTTGATTCCCTAGCCATTGCTGAGCTGATTCGGCCCGATAATGCTGACTTTGTGACGGTCTTACGTTATTATTGGAATGGCCGAGTAAGAAAGCTAGTGGTGGATGATGCGTCGTGAC
>CAZWEU010000062.1:0-6328 GCA_964632785.1 uncultured Lachnospiraceae bacterium
GGTTGTTTTTGTAAAAAAACAAGAATTTCAGAAATAGATTGTTTCTAGTTTAAGATAGCCGAAACACTTCGTTTCGGCTGTTTTTTAATGATAAACAAAATGATCACGGCATATGTTGGTGGTGGTGATACTACAATACGATCGGGTGGTGAAATCATAATGTTTGTCCTTCGTCTCAACATGAGTGCGTGGTCGCGGTTGGTCTTTGCCTGACTAATTTAAATTCCAATAATCAAATTATTGGGCAAGCTGTCCTGACAGCGCTGGTCTTTGATCCGGTAACCCTACTTATGGCACTTGCTCTGGCGAACGTTGACAAGAAGCTTGATAGCATCATGGAGGTCCAACAAGAAATGCTTGACTTCTTGATTCAGAAAGAAAGGTCAGAATTAAAAGGAGATCTTAGTTTTTTGCTAGATAGCTTGAACAACTATAAGCATAATTGGGACAACGCTCAATACAAAAGCAGCAATCATATATTGATTTTTATCACCAACAGATCATGTCAAAAATCAATAAAAAGGCTTTTTTTCAAAGTGAACAAGAAGTGATGAAAAAGATAAGAAAAATACAGGCAGAGCTTAAAGATTATCAGCTAGCCCTTTAGCTGTATTCATTTTCGTCTTTCTTGGATGTCATGTTTTTGGAGAATTTTGCGTCAGAATACCTTGATAGTATTACTAATAAAATAGAAGATTGTACGTTTATCTACCGAGAACTTTACACAAAATGCTATAACCAGCTTGAAGAGAAGTCTAAGTCGTCAATCTAGTTTCGTGTATTAAGTGGCTTAGCCAGCGTTAATAAGTTTACCGGTGAGGTGATCGAAAAGGTTCCAATCATTAGTAATTCACAGATGGATGAAAATTTAATTGCCGCGGGGAATCGTTTAGAAAAAATTTGGCTCAAAAAGAATCGACCAGACGATGAAGGAATTTATCGAAAAACAAGACACTTATATCAATCCTTTTGTGGAAAATATCAATGCCGTGAATCGACTTTATAATCAGCCAATTGAATTGATGTTTGATAAAGAAAATATCTACATCGGAACAGGTGAAGAATAAAAATAATTACTGACAATCGTTTGATAGCGACGTTTGGTGGTATATTACTTTTAGCCAGACAAATAAAGAATAGAGGAGGAAGTTAAATGAAAAAAACAGTGGCCGTGTTGATTTGTTTAGTGATGACTTTATTAATTGTTGGATGTTCCAATGATTCAGGAGGCCTATCCCCAGGGGATGATACGGCTAAAGAAACGCAAACAGATGTTAAAGAAGAAGTCATTGTCATTTCAGCGCCTGAACTATCAAAAGAGTATGAGGCAGATGAAGCAAGTGCAGATCTGAAATATAGGGGTAAGCTTGTTGAAGTTGACGGTGAAGTTCTAGCTAGAGGAGAAGTAGCTGGTAAAACCTTTGTAACTTTAGTGGCGATAGAAGGCTCAGCGGAAACAGGTGTTCAATGTTTCTTTGAGGATAAGGCAGAAGTAAAAAAAGCTGAAGCCTTAATCCAAGGTGATTCAGCCAGGATCAGTGGTGTGGTTGATGAAAAAGGCCTGAATGTAAGACTGGTCAATTGCAGCTTTAAATGATCAAAAGTTTGTAAAACATTTGAGCTGGCTTCCTCACAAGCAAGCTTTTAAAGAAGCGAAAAGGTTAATATCGGAAAAACTTTCGTTTAAAAAAGAATGGAGGGAAGTAAAATGTTGAAGTCTAAAATGAATGGGCGAGTGTTATTCATTTTATTGGTGGGTCTGCTTTGCTTAGGTTTTTTATTAGTAGGCTGTGGAAATGGGGCCACAGATGCTGGACCAAGTGTCGAACCAAGCGCTGAACCAAGTGCTGAGGCAAATGAGGATCCCCAAGAGCAAGGACAGGTTTATGATTTTTATAATAAGGTCGAGTTGGGCCAGACAAAAGAAGAGGTTGATGCGGTCCTAGGGGTCGACGCCGAAGAACTGACGCCGGATATTCATAGTTATGAAAATGAGGATGGTTATGGCGTGACAATCGGACTAAGTACCATGTTATCGCCAACCGATGCCAACGCAGTTTTTACTAAGATGGTGAGTGGCAGTAAGTGGACTGAATATCAACTCCAAGCTGATTTCAGAAAAGAAAATGCCATTAGCGATGATCAAGCGGCAAATATCATTGAGGGCATGACCTATGACGAAGTGAAAGGCTTGTTGGGCAGTGAAGGTATCGAAATATCGCTTAGCCAGCAATATGATGGAAGCATAGAAGTGGAAAGATCGTGGTATAAAGATAGCATCGTGTCGTTATTTAGTATTAGTTTTAATGGGACCGATGGAAATGGGATCGTGACCACGGTTAACAATCTTTAAGGATTATGAAACACACGTTAAATGGGGGCATACTCTTAACCGGGGTAGGCCCCTTCTTCTGTGGTATGGATACTGACATCGATAACCTTTGAGGTCATGTAAAAAACAATGAGCATCAAGACCGATGCAAGACCATAGATGGCTGAAAAACCGGATAATTCTAAGACCCGGCCGTTGACAAAGGTTCCAAGTGCGCCCCCACCAAACAAAGCAAAGGAGACGAGCGACATGACCGTTCCGCGCAATTCAGGCATCAGCCCTTGGGCGATGATGGTAAGGGTTGAATGGATGGAGATAAAGGCGTAGCCAAAACCAAATAAGCCAATCGAGATCAGTAAGGGTGTTTTTGATAGACTTAGTAAGCCTAAAGAAACAACCCCTAAAATGGCCGCTGATGGGACAAATTTTTCATTGTATTTTAACCTTAAGTCGGGTGCTAGTCGACCGCCAATAACCGTCCCAATGCCAAAAATAGTAAGAATTAAACCAACAAATAAGGTATTATAGCCGGTGTGATCATTGACAAATTGGCCCGAATAGGTAAAGGTCCCAAAGACGCAAAAACCGACTAAAAAGATCGTCCCAATAACACGGACCAGGGCCTTATTATTAAAGGCTTTTTTATAGCCGCCACGGATATCTAGGCGATCGATGACCCCGGGTGTTTTCTCTAAATGTTTGACCATGACAAAAGCACCAATAAGTTCGAGAAAGCCATAGATAAAATAGACGGCCCGCCACGAGCCAAAGTGAGCGATAATGCCACCGATAGCCGTTGCCGAGGCGCCACCAAGAAACATCATGCCAAAAAATTTAGCGATCCATCGTTGCCGATTCTTATCGGTGCAACATTCGCCGATAAAGGCGATTGAGACGGGAAAGATGCCGGCAGCAAAAATACCATTAACAGACCGTAAAAAAATGAGCGAGGGGAGGTCATAGGCAAAAGCCCCTAACATGCTAAAGATCGCCGTTCCAAAAGCAGCGATATTGATGACCCGAGTTTTTCCAAAGCGGTCGCCTAGCGGACCAAAGAAAATGGTAAAGACGCCAAAGAAAAGCATATAGGAGGTGACCGAGAGACCGGTCTGGGTGATGGTAATATTTAAGTCCTTTGAAATATTAATCAGCAAGGGGGCCACGGCATAATTATCGCCATTAGCTAAAAAGCCCATAAAACCAAGAATGAGAATCATTCTCTTGAATTGTTTTGTATCGTCCTTCATGACCAAGTGCGAATTATCCTTCATTTGCTTATCTCCTTTTTCTCATGTTTTTGTAGTCGATTACGGCCACACAAAAAATAAAGGTTTTGCTATAGATTTTATCACTATAAAAAAATAAAGCAATAGGAGAAGCAAAATCTTTCAAACAAAATTCTAGAGAAGTCAAACATTTGTTACACGACCTCTGAAAATATTCTCTAAATAATGCTTGGGTACTCATAATTGCTAACTCATTATTCTTTCAGTAAGAAAAGTAATCGTAATCCGTCGTTAATCATCCATAAGCAATCTTATTTTAAGCAGCATTTTTAGAGTAATATGCTTCGACTATTTCATTTGGTGTTGAAAAATTTAATATTTTCCGTGCGATGTTGTTGTATCGTTTTCGATATCTTTTAAATGATTTCTCCATTTGTTGATAACTGCTAAAACGTCTTTTATTATAAAATAATTCATTGTCGATCCGATGACTGCGCTCGACTATCCCATTTTGCCAAGGCGAATACGGCCTGATTCGATGATGCTTTATCTCTAGTTTTTTTAACTGTTTTTCAAATCTAGTCTTTTTATTTGTTCGATCGGTATCATTTACAAATTCAAATCCGTTATCTGTCTGAATCAGTTTTATTGCGAATCCTAAGTTTTTCTCTAATCGCTTTAAAAATTCGGATGTCGTATAGGTGCTATTTTCATTGACTAATTCCAAGTATCTTTTTCTTGAATATTCATCAATTGCTGTTATTTGGTAGTATCTGCTATGATAACTGGCAAAGCCGATACACTCATTCGGCACAAACTTTACATCGATCTGTACCCGTTCTCCTGGATAAGTCGCAGTGTTTTTACGATAATTAGATTTAGGGTAACTCTTTCTTTTATGGGAGATAGTCAGTTTCATTTTTCTTATCTGCCGACACATTGAGTCATAGCTTCGCTTATAGCCAGAGTCTCTTAACTTGCGGTAAACTTGAGCATAACCTTCATGGCGATGATAGCGATGGTTGTGCTTGATTAAGTCAAGCTCCGCTTGGGTATGCTGATTGGGATGAAAATGCGGCCGTCTGCTTCGATTTGCTAATGAATTTACAGTCCCATCATATTTCTTTCGCCAACGTTGAACTTGCTGACGGCTTGTGTGATATCTTCTTGCTGCCTTAGCATTGTTATCATATTTAATGGCATACTCAACTACTCGTTGACGAAATCTCATTTCTTCTGTTATAATTGGTTTCATAGGAAAGATCCCTCCGATTCTTGTTAGTTTGTGGTAAACAACATTATATCAGAGGTCTTTCCTTTTTTGTATTTTCTTGTAACATATGTATTATCTCATATCAAGAAGCAAAATCTTTCAAACAAAATCGATAATTATTGTTTGCTAAAGGGGTGAAGTATGTTACGATACAACAAATACTTTAGCAGTAGAGCAAAAGGAGGAATTACAGGTGAAGAACAACAATGACAAAGGGTGGAATCCCTACATCGCAGGGGCCTTGAGCGGCTTGCTGATCGTTCTTTCAGTCGCCTTAACCGGCAATTACTTTGGATCATCGACATCCTTTATTATCTTTTTGGGGATGCTTGAAAAGGCCTTGATACCGGTCCGCTTTGCCCAAGTCGAATATTTCAAGATCGTCGAGCCGGCCATCACTTGGCAAGTCCTATTTGTTCTTGGACTGGTACTAGGAGGTTTTATTGCCGCCAAATTATTTGGCGAATTTAAATTCCGGTCAATCCCCGACTTATGGCACACCCGCTTTGGTGATTCAAAGCCAAAGCGCTACTTGATTGCCTTTATCGGGGGGATGATCTCGATGGTTGGGGCTAGGCTAGCGGGGGGATGCCCGTCCGGGCAAATGAGCGCGTCGATCTTGCTTTCGATCAGTGGTTTTGCAACGATGGTTATGTTTTTTATTTTGGGCATTGCAGTAGCGAATTTGATCTATCGGGGAGGCGGTAAATAAGATGACACTAGTTTATGGATTAATTGCAGGGATTTTATTTGGTTTTTTAATTCAGCGGGCCCGCGTCTTAAAATACGATAAACAAATTGGGGCCCTTTTACTTAAGGACATGACCATTGTTAAATTTATGTTTACCGCTATCTTAGTCGGCATGGTTGGCGTCTACCTCCTAGCTGATTTAGGGGTGATTGAAGTGGCCGGCCGGTCCTTAATACTCGGCGGCGTCTTAGTCGGTGGTGGCTTGTATGGGGCCGGTTGGGCCTTGATTGGTTATTGTCCGGGAACCGGTTGCGCGGCCGTAGGCGAAGGAAATATCGATGCTCTCTTTGGCTTGCTGGGCGTTTTTGTTGGTGGTTTTTTATATTCCGAACTCTACCCCTTCTTTGCAAAGACGGTTTTAACATGGGGCGACCTTGGTAGTCCGACCATTCCCAGTGCACTGGGAATTAATCATTGGTTTATAATCGTCCCGATGGTTATTGGTGTAGGCCTCTTATTTCGCGGGATTGAAAAATTAGGTTTATAGTCGAAAAAAGAGCAGAAAAAAGAGTGGCCAGCTAGTCTGGCCACTTTTTTAATCGAAATATTAGGTTTGGACGAATTAAATAAAAAATAGACGGTTTTTTCGACGGATACAAGCCCTTGAGCATTGAAATAAAACAGCTCCTTTGCTATAATTAAACATGACCTGTCATGACCTGACAGGCTATTAATTATAAATAATAAGGGAAAAATAGAAAAAGTGATCAAATTATTTTTTCTAAATTCAGGAGGAAAAATGAAAA
>CAZWEU010000063.1:0-6098 GCA_964632785.1 uncultured Lachnospiraceae bacterium
TTCTTAAGTATAGGTGGTTTTACCCAAAGAGTCAAGGCCTTTTTTGTTTTTTTATCAATTCTTTTTAAATCATCTGCTTGGCTTTTCTCGGGCTTAACTTGTCTTCCTTTATATAGGGAATATCGTGAAAGGCTGTCACTTCTAAAAAACAGCAAATAAAAAAGCAGACGATCAGATCATCTGCTTACTTTTCTTTACTATTAAGGCCCCGCAAGGTCCTATCCTCCCGGGCAGTTACCCACCAGGTACTTTCAGCGCTGGAAGACTTTACTTCTGTGTTCGGTATGGGAACAGGTGTAGCCCTTCCGCCTTTCTTGCGAGACTTCTTTATTATACCCTTTCAAAAAAATTTGTCAAGTTTTTTGTTATTTTCTTTGTTTGTCCCAGAAATTTTGTTACCAGCAAGCAACTTTTGACAAAGATTCAGGCCTTTTTCATTCTCTTTTTCTCTTTTGTATGATATACTAGGACCATAATTGGCTAACTATTTTCAAAACCTGAGGGGCTAAGATGATTAGAGCAACGAATTTCTTTTCTTTTTTATATACACAAAGCAGAAATTCCAACATTGTGAATTTATCCGCTCAAATGTCCTATCGTATTTTGACTGCTTTTTTGCCGCTCTTAATGCTTTTTTTTAACTTTACCAAGTGGTTTTCGCGAAACTTAGACACGGCCTTCCTTGGTGAATTCGATTGGCTAATCCCCAGCTCCATCCTTGAATACTTGGACATGGCCAAGACCCAAGCGGCTGATATTTCTTTTTCAGCAAGTTCCAACATCGTCATCAGTTTTATTGCCTTATACATTTCTGTTTCAGCCATGCATACCTTAATCGTCAGTTTAAACCGCATTTTTGAGCAGCGTGACCAGCGGCTAGGAATTGTTTTATGGCTGCAAGCTTTTGTTTATTTGATCTTATTTTTAATTATCTTATTGCTGATTTTTTTTATTTACTTTGTTGGTGAGTACCTGGTGAAAACGATCTTTAGCTGGTTTCAACTTTCGGAAACGATCTCTTATGTGCTTGGCATCTTTTCCTTTTTTTACCTTCTCGTCGTTGCCAGCATTATTTTCACCCTTATTTATATGTTTGCCCCTAAAAACCCTCTCAAGCTATCAGCCTCGCTTCCCGGCGGTATCTTTGTCAGTTTTTGTTGGGTCATTATTTTTATTGTCTATTGGTTTTTTGTCTCGGTCAACCTTGATTTTTCAACGTTTTTCTTTCAAATTCAAGGGCCCTTTTCATTGTTGATCACTGTCTATTTGATCGCCTTTACCCTTAATTTAGGGGCCGTCGTTAACCTTTATTCCTTTAAGTTTTTAAACCGGAAGGCGGGATTCCATGCTCGAGAAAATCCTTAATAGTAAAATCGCTCAGATCGCATTTTTTATAAAAGATGACTTTGACCGTACGGACTTCTTTGGAATCTGCACGCAAATGTCCTTTTATTTAATTTTGGCTTTTTTCCCCTTGCTGGTTTTTCTGATATCTTTCGTCGGTCGCTTTATCGCCTCCTTTGAAAGCTTATTGGATAGCCTATTAAAGGAATTTTTACCCAGCCTCTCATATGATTACGTCGCCAATTTACTTAGTCGCTTAACCACTAATGGTTCTGGGTCTCGGTATTTTTTAATTTTGATCTCTTTCTTTTTTGCCACCATCGCTGTCCGTGCCATCATGATTGGTCTTAACCAAACCTATGGCCAGGAAGAGAGCCGGACTTACCTTAAGGTTTGGGCCTTATCCCTTCTTTTTACCTTCCTCTTAGCCATTGGGATCATCATCATTATCATTGCTTCTTTTATTAGCTTCGATATCGGTGTTTCCATTTTAAGCCTGATTGGCCTAAGCGATAGTGCCACAGACATCGTCCAAATCTTTGCCATTTTGTTTTCCTGGATCATTTCAACCCTGGTCTTTAACTTGGTTTATAGCAAGGCACCAGTCGACCACTTGCCCTTTTTATCGGCTTTACCCGGCTCACTCTTTGCCTTCTTAGGCTTAACCGTGGCCTTTCAGATCTTTGCTTTTTTTATTAACAATTCCAGCAAGTATACGACCCTTTATGGTAGTCTCGGTGGCCTCTTCGCCCTCCTCATTGCCCTTTATTTTATTTCTGTTATTATTAATTTAGGCGGGAAAGTCAACCTCTACTGGGCCCTTTACCGGTCCGGCCAATTAAAGCAAAAGATCTTTAAGGAAGGATCCATTTAGGATAAAAGCACTTCTTGTTAACGTTTATTATAGTGAAAGGATTTGATTTTTATGAAAGATAAAAAAGTATTAAAGCAAAAACAATTTAAAAGTTATACCTATTTCGGCGGTCATGCCAGTGATTCCCACTTCCACTTTAGGGTCTGGGCTCCCCATGCTCAGGCCGTTTCTCTGGTTGGCGATTTTAACCAGTGGGATCTGGCGGCCAATCCCATGACCCGCCTCGATACCGGCATTTGGGAGGCGACAACTTCCGGCTTAGAAGCCGGTGGCCTTTATAAATACGCCCTCACTCAAGCTGATGGGACCCTAGCCTACAAGGCCGATCCCTATGCTTTTTATAGCGAGGTCAAACCAAAGACGGCTTCGGCCTTTTGGCCCCTTGATGACTACGTCTGGCAAGACGATGCCTATTGCGCTAAGCGCCTAACCCAAGACCCCCTTGACTTACCGATGAATATCTACGAGCTTCATCTGGGCAGCTGGAGGCGAAACACACCGGAGGATTATTTAAGCTACCGGCAACTGGCCGAAACCTTAATCCCTTATCTAATCGAGATGAACTACAGCCATGTCGAGCTGATGGGGATCATGGAGCACACCTTTGATGAGTCTTTAGGTTGCGAGGTCAGTGGCTACTATGCGGCCACCAGCCGCTACGGGACGCCAAGTGATTTTATGTACCTGATCGATGCCTGCCATCAAAAGGGGATCGGGGTTATCCTCGACTGGGTGCCCAGTCATTTTTGCCGTGACCCTCATAGCCTTTGTCGTTTTGATGGCAGCCCCCAATATGAAGCCACCAACCACCCCCAGTGGGAAACGGCTTTTGATTATAGCAAAGCCGAGGTCCGAGATTTTTTACTTTCCAATGCTTATTTTTGGTTTGATGTCTACCATATCGATGGCCTGCGCATTGGCAATGTCGCAGCCATAACGGCTTGTGACCAAGCAGCCGAGCAGACAAGTGGCTTAGGCTTTTTACAGGACCTTAATGCCATTATTTTAAAGGATTTTCCTTTTGCCATTATGGCCGCGGCCGACACCGGCCCAATCGCTCAGCTGGGCTTCAATCTCCAGTGGGACCAAGACTGGATGAACGATAGCCTTGGCTATCTGAGCATTGATCCTAATTTTAGGCATCAATTTCACCAGCTCTTAACCCAATCGATGGCTGGGCCCCTTGATGACATGGTCACCATCTTGCCCCTTTCCCACCACGCTGTCACCCCTGGTAAGAAAAGCATCCTGGGTAAGTTGTTTGGTGATTACGAGCAAAAGTTTGATCAGTTCCGCCTCCTTTATGCCTATCAGATGACCCATCCGGGTAAGAAGCTGTCCTTTATGGGCAATGAATTTGCCCCCTTTTCCGAATGGCAGGTGGGTGAACCCTTAGAATGGTTTATGCTGGAATTCGATAAGCACCGGGAAAGTCAGGCTTACATTAAAGATTTAAATAAATTCTATCAGCGCGAGCGAGCCTTATGGGCCGATGACCAAGCCGGTTTTGAGTGGCTGACCGCCGATAAGCATGAGGAAGCGATCCTTGTTTTCTCACGAAAGACCGACGATCCCGACGACCACTTGATTGTCGTCATCAACTTCTTGGCCATGGACTATTTAGACTTTCCCATCGGTGTTCCCCTTGCCGGGCGCTACCGCTTGGCCTTTAATTCCGACTCGCTTGAATACGGAGGCCGGGATAGCAAGGTCAAAAAAACCATGCAGACTCGCAGTGAACCCCACCATGGTCACGGCCAATCGATTTTAGCCAGCATTCCCCCCTCAGCCATGGTCGTTTTCAAACGGGTCATACCACGCAAGTAAGGGGAACAAACACACTAAATAAAATAAGTTTATTAAAAAGATCAAATTCGATCTTAATAAAAAAGAAACTTCCAGAAAGGAAATTTTATGAAAACAAACTATACACGTAAAGAACTTGACGCTTTTAAAACGGGCTTCAAATGTAAGATTGAGGAGGTCTCGGGGCATGTGATCGCTGAATCATCGGCCCTCGACCAATACGAGGCCCTTGCTGAACTGGTCATGGACGAAATTGCTCCCATGTGGGCCAAGAAAAACGTCAAGCACAGCCAAGAGCAGGGCAAGCAGGTTCATCTTTTTTCAATTGAATTCTTAATTGGCAAGCTCTTAAAGTCTTTTGTCAATTCCCTGGCCCTCGACGGCATTGTTGAGACGGCCATGGAGGAATTGGGCCTTGATTACCAAAAGATCCTCGCCCAAGAATCCGATCCCGGTCTGGGTAACGGGGGCCTCGGCCGCTTGATGGCCTGCTTCCTTGAATCAGGGGCAACCATGGGGATTCCCCTTCATGGCAATGGCATTCGCTATAAGTATGGCCTTTTTTCGCAACAGATTATCGACGGCGAACAAGTCGAGGTCGCTGACAACTGGCTTAAAAACGGCTATCCCTTTGAACTCCGCCGGTCAGAAGAATCAGTCATCATTAAGTATTATGGCAATGTCCAGCCGCAAAAAATAAGTGGCATGCTGACCTTTGTCCATGAAAATTATGAGGCCATCCGGGCCGTTCCCTACGATATTCCGGTCAAGGGCTACCGCAACGATTCGATCAACACCCTCCGCCTCTGGAGTGCTGAGCCCTTAGAAGATTTTGACCTGCCCCGCTTTAACCAAGGGCAATTCCTCGATGCAGTTCGCCATAAGTCGGAAGCCGAGTCAATTAGCCAGATTCTTTATCCCGACGATACCGGCTTTGGTGGCAAGGTCTTGCGCCTTAAGCAAGAGTATTTCTTTGTCAGTGCTGGCCTTAAACAAATCGTCAACCGTTTTAAAAAGAACAATAACCAATCCCTCGATAATTTCGCTGAAAAAACCCGGATCCATATCAACGATACCCATCCTGCTCTTTGTGGGCCGGAACTGATGCGGATCCTAATGGATGAAGAAGGGTTAAGCTGGAATGACGCTTGGAAAATCACCCATGACGCGCTGAGCTTTACCAATCATACGGTTTTACCCGAGGCTTTGGAAAAATGGTCGGTTTCCATGTTAAAAGACCTGCTTCCGAGGGTATACATGATCATAGAGGAAATTAACCACCGTTTCCTCGAATCCTTAAAGAATGATCGCTTAATCCCCGATGAGCAAGCCTGGAAATTATCGATCATTCGCGATGACCAAGTCCACATGGCTAGCCTGGCCATTGTCTGTAGTCATTCGGTCAATGGGGTTGCTGCCCTTCACAGTAAAATCCTTAGGGATGAAACCTTTAACGACTACTATCAAATTTTCCCCGAACGCTTTGGTTCGGTGACCAACGGGGTAACACCCCGACGCTTTTTAATCAATAGTAGTCTTAAACTGAGAAATTTGATCGATGATTCGATTGGCGATAGCTGGCAATTAAATCTCGATGACCTTGAAGCCCTCTTGCCCTTTAAGAATGACGCCAAGTTTATCACGGACTTTCAGGCCATCAAGCTAGATAATAAAATGAAATTAGCCGACCATATTCGTGAAGCTAACGGGATCATTATTGATCCTCATTCGGTTTTTGACATTCACGTCAAGCGGATCCACGAGTACAAGCGGCAATTACTCAATGCCTTACATGTCCTTCACCTTTATAACGAATTAAAAGATGGTCGCAATAAAAACATGCCACCGCGGACCTTTATCTTTGCTGGAAAGGCTGCTCCTGGTTATTACTTTGCCAAAGAGATTATTAAACTAATCAACCGAATCGGGATTCTGGTCAATAATGATCCGGCTGTCAATCAACAGCTTAAGGTGGTCTTTCTGGCCAATTTCAATGTCACCCTCGGTGAAATGATCTACCCGGCCGCCGATGTCTCAGAACAAATCTCAACGGCTGGAAAAGAAGCTTCCGGAA
>CAZWEU010000064.1:0-6013 GCA_964632785.1 uncultured Lachnospiraceae bacterium
ATTTGGCTCATATTTATTTTATTTTCTTTTTACACCATTATACGGACTTAATCCTGAATCCACCAATACCAATGCCATATCTTGTCACTCCATTTGATACAGTCTCAAAATAGTTTTTTATCCCAGGTGTTAAAAATTGATAATAAATATATTTACTTATACAGCTCTTAAAAGGTTTTACTATCATTAGATGATATCCACAAATTAAATTATTTATATTTTCATTCACATAACTCGGTATCGCTATATCATCTGGTGATTCAGAATCTTTTGTTAATAGGATATTGCCTTTTTTTAAATTAAATTTATTAATTTGAGCTTTAGAAGCTGTTGCTTTCATAAACTCCAAATCTTTAGTAATATAATCATTATAATATACGTCAACATAATTACATAATTTTATTGGTTTATCTCCCGGATAGGATTTTTTATCTACATTACTTGGATGATTTTTCGATATATATTTAAGTTTCTTAACTTCCCAATCCTTAGGGATCATCCCCAACCACTCAACCCCACTGTCTCTCATTTCACCAGTTTTTCTTTCCACTAATTCTCCATCAACTATTTTCACTTTCCCGGTAACGACTTCTGAAATAAGACTTTTCTTCGCTTCTTCAAGTTTTTCGATAAGACGTTCTTTTTTAGCTATGATGGAATCAAATTCTGCTGTTTTGTGGTCTAAATAATTAGTTATTTTTGCTTGTAAACTTATGCTTGGTAATGCAACTGGAAAATCACTAAACATTGGGCGTCTTAAGGAGTCTACTGTTGATTTAGCTGATAGTTTCATCACCTCTTTATGAAAGTTTTCTGACACATAATAATATAAATATTTACCTTGTATATTTGTGAACTTCGATAGTTTATATACCCTTTGATGGTAAGCAAATTTTCCTTTTACATAATGAAAAACTCGTCCAACCCCAACCCCATCGCCAGCGGTTAAAATCGCTTCACCATCATACGAATATGAATTAATTCTCTCAACAACATCTGATCTGACATAAAAAGGATATAATCCATCATCTTTTCTATCTTGTGTATCCTTATTCCCAGTATCAATGTCTACCAAATACCTAAGTCTTCTTATACTCCAATTATTAGGTATTTGACCAATCCATTCAATCCCACTATCCTTCATTTCCTCTTCACGTCGATACTTTATCTCATAGGTCATTTGGCCACCACCAAAAAACAACTCTTGATCGAACTCATCCTAGAAATGATTTTGTTTTTCCTCAGGCATTTTATATCTGATTTAATTTCTATCCACCCATCGTCAAGCAAACCTGATAGATCATTAATCATTATTTGGTTCTTAGATTTTTGATGGGTTTTTCTTAGGCCACTTGTGATTTTAGACTTGCTCATCTTTTTCAACTTACTGGTCAATACTCTTTTAAATTCAAGGTTGTTGCTCTTACTCATCATTTTATCACCTTGTCAATCTCAGCCTGGATCTCTTTTTCTAAGTCCCCAATTTCCGCCATAATCTCTTTAAAGGGCCGGAGTTTTTCATACTTATAGAAATACCGGGTAAAGGGAATTTCATAGCCGATTCTCGTTTTAGTGTGATCAATCCAGAACTCTTTAACATGGGGGGCGACTTCGCGCTCAACATAATTTAGGATATTGGCTTTTTCTTTCTCGATCTGTTTTGCCGTATCGATATTGTAGCCATCAACATCGATTGATAAGGGAATCGATTCAGTATCCCGCAGGGTCGGATCAGCTTCTTTCTTTTTTCCTTTCAGGCAATAATTGGCCTGGTCATCTCTTTGGGATAAGCCCATTAGTAAAGCTTTTCTTTGGCCATTGGTCAGCTTTATATCCTTAAACAGTACTTCCAGTTTTTCTTGAAAAGCTTCTCTATTTAAATAAATTTTATCTGCTATATTTTCTCTTAGGACATGAAAGATCTGATCTTGCAGGTCTTTGCCGGCTCTTAATTTTTCTAGGCCTGTCTCTTGCTTTTTGGTAATTGTCCCTTTTTCCTTTTCTAATTCTAAGGCGTCCATCTTTTCCTCATCATAGAGCTTGGCAAAGGCATTTTCAGAATAGAGCTTTTCGATTCGGACTTCATCGATTTTAAAATTAAGCTGCAAGGGTCGTTCAATGGTCACTTTTAAAAAACCAAAGGCTTTATTATCAAAAATCTTACTGTATTCCCCTTCTTCAAAGGCCCCATAGATTTTGGACAGCCTTTCGATCTGATCTTTCGAAATTTGATTTCGTTTAGACCCGAGGGATTTTCGCATCTTAGTAAAAAACTGACTGCCATCGACGAGTTGGACCTTACCCTTACGGACACCACCGCTTAGTAAGTCTTCATTCTTGCGATTGGTCAGAATCCAGATATAGGTTGAAATTCCGGTATTGTAAAAAAGATCGGTTGGGAGTGCGATGATCCCTTCTAATAAATCGTTTTCAATCACCCACCGTCTAATTTCTGATTCGCCACTGCCGGCATCACCGGTAAATAAGGGGGAGCCATTAAAGATGATGGCCATTCGCGAGCCTTTTTTGTCATCTGCCATCTTGGATAGCATATGCTGTAAGAACAACAAAGACCCATCAGACGTCCGCGGACTGCCTGGCCCAAAGCGGCCATCAAAGCCTAATTCTTGAATTTCTCGATCGATAAAGGCTTTGTCTTTTTTCCAATCGACCCCAAAAGGCGGATTCATTAATGCAAAGCGGACCTTTAAATCTTTGTGGCCATCTTCGGTAAAGGAATTTCCAAAAACAATATTCTTCTCTTCCTCACCTTTGATTAATATATCGGACTTACAAATGGCATAACTTTGATTGTTGATCTCTTGGCCAAAGACTTCTACCTGGGCATTTGGGTTCATCTCTTTAATATAGTGAGAGGCCACCGATAACATGCCACCGGTCCCCGCTGGTGTCAAGGTGATGACACAAAAAAAGTTTTATTATAATTTAATAACAAAAGAGCAGATTTCTTACCTTCTACTTAAGAAATCTGCTCCTCTATATGACTGTATATTGATTTAATTAATTTCAGGTACTTGAGCAGATATTTTAAATTTAATCTCAATTTGGTTATTGTCACCGAGAATTATCTCTTCTATTGTATCATTTATTAACTCATCTGTAAGCCTGTTTATACCAATATATTTTTCGTGAATGAACATCCCCTTTCGAATAGCATTTTGTGAATTTAATAATTCTATATCTTCACCTTTAATATCCTTAATTTTTATGTCCAGTTCTTCTAGTTGCTTATCTAATAGTTTCTTTCTCTTAAAATATTCTTCTTTTGAGAGCTTTTTAAATTTATACTTTTCATAATCACCACGTTTAAGTTTTTTTATTTGTTCATGGTCTTTACTCAGTTTGTTTAACTTGTCACTACGTATATCATTGTTTTTCCTAGTAACATCATCATAGGTTGATTGTAATTTACTTTGTTCAACTCCTAAATTAAATTGAAGTTGAATGCTTTTTAATACTAGGTCCTCTATATCTTTCATATTATAATTAAGTTCTTTGCAATCTAAGGAATGGTGTTTATGGTAATCTATAAATACAACAAATGGCAATAAGAAATACAGAAAGTAATTGCCAGTACACTTACAATCAATTATCCTTTTAGGTAGACCAATATCTAGAAGGAGGGAAAGGAAGTGCTGACAATTACTCAAATCCATTATATCCGAAAACTATTTTATGATAAAGGAAAATCGTTAACAGAAATTGAAAAAGCAACTGGACATAATTATCGCACCATCAAAAAATACATTGAATGTGAGGATTTTAATGAATCCCCTAAGATTAAAACGAAAACCACCAAGAGCGACTTAATCAGACCATTTGTTCAAGAGATCCTCAAACAGGATAAGCTTAAGAAAAAGAAACATCGGCATACTGCTAAAGTCATCTATCAACGCGCCAAAGCGGAGGTACCGGACTTGTGTTTAATCTCCAGTCGAACCATGCGAAATATCGTCAAAGAAGAAAGGAACCGACTCTACAACGATGAGAAATGCTTTATCGATCTTCAACACACTGGAGGTGAAGCGCAGGTGGACTTCGGAGAAATCTACATCCTCGAAAATAACCAGTCCATAAAAGCGCATGAGATTGTTATCTCATTTCCGTATAGTAATGCTGGTTATTGCCAGATCACGCGTTCTGAAACGGCCCAAGCTTTGTTTGAAAGCTTAGCGGTCATGTTTGAATACATGGGGAAAGTTCCCACTAAAATTTGGTTTGATCAGATGGCAACCGCCGCAATCCGTAAGAAAAACGAGTATGGCGAAGCCATTCCAACTGAAACCTTACTTCGCTATTGTACCCACTATGGTTTTGAAGCGGTCTTTTGTAACCCTAACGCTGGGCACGAAAAAGGGAATGTCGAGAATAAGGTCGGCTATTTTAGACGAAATCTTTTTATTCCTGAAGTTGATGCGACTGATCTTCAAAAAGCGAATCGCGATATTCTAAAAAAGTGTGATAAAGAGAATGAAGAAGCTCATTATGAGCATGATGTCAGCCAGACGATCTTGCTTGAACAGGAAAAAACAAAGATGGGCGACCTACCTTTAGAGTCGTTTGATTCGAGTCGAGCAGAACATCGACGAGTTGACAAATATGGGCATATCACTTTTGAGTCGAATCATTATTCAGTTTCCCCAAAACATGTGGGAGAGCAGGTCCGAGTCGTCATTCAAGCGAATACCTTAATCCTTCAAGATAAGAATTACACTGAAATCACACAGCATAGACGGAGTTTTAAGGAAAAGCAAAAGTTTACCCATTGGACAGATTTTATCGATATCGTTTCGCATCGTCCCCGGGCACTCAAATACTCAGGATTTTATAGTTTACTACCTTCTAATTGGAAGGCATATACGGCGAATCGTGGCAACGCTGACCTAAAAGAAGCCTTGAAATTTCTTAAATTTTGTATGATCCATCACGATATGAAAACGGCGGAAAGCATTCTGTCTGAAAACCTAGAACGATCGATCGTAGAGCCAGCGGCTCTCTGGACAAGCCTTTATCGCTTCAAGGAGAATAAAAACCTTTACCAAAGCCAGTTGAAAGAAAGCCGATTTCCTGAAATGCCAAAATACAAAACATCGTTGGATGATTATAATCAACTTCTAGAGGTGCGTCGATGAAAGACATGATTAATTTTTACCAGAAAAAGTTAAGACTAAGTAAGTCTCTCCTTGAGATCTATGAATCGATTTCTTACGTGGATAAAGACCAATTCATGCACGACTTGTTAAAGACCTTGTATGATGAACGTGTGGCCAATATCATTGAAAGGAATATTAAGTTTTCTAGATTTCCCAGTCTTAAGACCTTCGATGACTTTAGTTACCAGGACATCACATTTTCGGAGACGTTTACGCCAGAGAAGATGGAATCACTGGACTTCATCGAAAACAAAGAAAACTTGATCTTTTATGGCCGAATCGGGGCCGGTAAAACACATTTAGCATTAGCCCTAGGGCAAAGTGCATTAAAGCAGCAAAAGCAAGTGGTTTTTTATACGCTACATGACCTCGTCAATCACTTGGTTAAAGTAAAAGAAAATGGTCAATTTGAGCGCTTCATGACGAAACTACTTAAAAACGACTTGATCGTCCTAGATGAATGGGGGTATCTCCCCCTTCATCAGGAAGGGGCTCGCCTTCTCTTTGAAGTGATCGGTAAATGCTATGAACAAAAAAGCCTCATCATAACCACGAATATGGAGTTTAGCCATTGGAAAAACTTTCTATTCGATGAAAAGCTCACGATTGCGATCTTAGATCGGATTATCCACTATTCTCACCTGGTCATCTTTGACAGAGATAGTTGGCGAAAGGAGAAGGCTTTAATGCAATAATTCATACTGTACTGGTAATTGTATTTCTTATTGCCAAAAGTTGTATTTTAAACTTGCCAAACACAAAGGCAATACTCAATATCCATCTTGTGAGTATTGCCTTTAAATTAGACCAGCAGTGCACACTTTTAGACCACCCAGTGC
>CAZWEU010000065.1:0-5492 GCA_964632785.1 uncultured Lachnospiraceae bacterium
CTGAAGGAAAGATGCTTAAATACAAACTTGTGCCAAAGAATGGCATGTCAACCCTTGAAGGAGGGATCGTCGTTAATAATGTAAGTGATTTAGCGATTAGTGAAACATTAAATAAAGACCAGCCCGGCTACCTTTTAATTAGGTAATTTTTTAACAATGAAACCCCTATATTTACGTTCACAAAAGTAAAAGATTGTGCTAGAATAAGAAGGTAATCGAGGCGCATGATTAAAATGGCTAAGACCTCTTTTTACCAAAGGGCCGAAGAGAAATGCCAAGGCATTTCTTTTTTTGCAGAAAAAATCACACTTTAAGGGTGGTCATCAAGAAGAAGACCCTAGCAAAACCAGTCAAAAAAGTTTGAATTCTACCGAGTGCTAGTGATAGAATAGACCTGTAATTAAAGAAGGAGAAAAATGCATGCACTTTAAACGAAAGCTTCAGTTTGCAACCGATTTATACCAGCTGACCATGGGTAATGTTTACATTCAAGATGGTAAGGCGGAGGAAGAAGCGGTCTTTGATCTCTTTATTCGTAAAAACCCCTTTGGTGGTGGCTATACCGTTGCCGCCGGACTAGAACAAGTAATTGAATACATTAAAGGCCTTTCTTTTAGTGAGGACGATATTGTCACCTTAAAAAAGTACCATCCTGAATTTTCCGACCTATTTTTAGATTACTTGCGAAATTTTAAATTCAAAGGCGATATTGACGCCGTTCCCGAAGGAACGATTATCTTTCCCGCCGAACCGATTATTCGGGTAAAGGCCCCCTTAATCCAAGGCCAGATCATTGAAACGACCATGCTGACCATTATCAACCACCAATCACTAATTGCGACAAAGGCCTCGCGAATTATCGAAGAGGCCAGGGGCGACGGCGTTATGGAGTTTGGTCTAAGGCGGGCCCATGGGACTGAAGCCGGTTATTTTGGGGCCCGGGCAGCGGTCATTGGCGGCTGTGTCGGGACCAGTGCGGTCGAAACCGAAGAAATGCTTGATCAACCGGCCATGGGAACCATGAGTCATAGTTTCATCCAAAGCTACGATAGCGAAGAAGAAGCCTTTGAAAAGTTTGTTTTCTATAACCCCAATAATTCAACCCTCTTAGTCGACACCTATAATACCCTGGAAGAAGGGGTCCCCAAGGCCATAAAAGTCTTTCAAAAAGCCCTGGCCGAAAAGCGGATTACCGGTCGCTACGGCATTCGCATCGATTCGGGCGACTTAGCCTACTTAAGCCGGGAATGCCGAAAAATGCTGGATGACGCAGGCTTGGAAGAAGCTAGAATTGTCGCCTCCTCCGACTTGGATGAGTATTTAATTAAAGATTTAAAAATGCAAGGGGCAAAAATTGACGCCTGGGGGGTCGGGACCAAGCTGATTACCGGTTATGATTGCCCAGCCCTGGGTGGTGTTTATAAATTAGCCGCCATTGATGGCAAGCCCAAGCTTAAAATCTCCAATGATCCGGAAAAAATTACCAACCCCGGCCTCAAAAAGATTTACCGCATCTATGGCAAAAGTAATGGCATGGCCTTGGCCGATTTGATGACCCTGGAGAGTGAGACCTTAGACGAGCGTGAACCCCTAACGATTTTTCACCCCGTCCACACCTGGAAAAAACGGACCATTACCGATTATTATTTGCGTGAACTCCTAGTCCCGATCTTTAGACAGGGCCAGTGCCTCTATGAAAGCCCCTCGGTTAAAGCGATTCAGGACCATTTAAAAGCTGAAAAGGAAGGCCTGTGGCCAGCCTTTAAACGAATGGTCAATCCCCATGTCTACCACGTTGATTTATCACGAGACTTGTGGACCCTCAAGCAAAAACTGCTCGGTGAGCCTCTTTAAGGAAGTGGAAAAATGAAAACAAGGATAATTGATGCATCCGACAAAGACGGATTAGACCAAGCCGCCCAGCTGATCAAAGCGGGTGACCTGGTCGTCTTTCCCACTGAAACGGTTTACGGCCTTGGGGCTGATGCCTTTAATGTCGAGGCCGTTAAAAAGATCTTTATCGCCAAAGGAAGACCGGGGGATAACCCCTTGATCATCCACTTGGCCAAGAGTGAGGACATTTATGATTTAGCCGCCGACCTGCCTCAAAAAGCCAGACAATTAATGGACGCCTTTTGGCCGGGTCCCTTGACCATGGTCCTTAAAAAAGCTCCCTGTGTGCCTGATGAAGTGACCTCCGGCCTGGACACCGTCGCCCTTCGGGTGCCTGACCACCCGATTGCGAAGGCCTTTATTGAGCGAGCCGGCTGCCCTATTGCCGCCCCCAGTGCCAATCGGTCGGGCCGGCCCAGTCCGACCGAGACCAAGCATGTCCTGGAGGACTTGGATGGCCGGGTGGCGGCCATTATCACCGCCTCTGATGCCGAGATTGGCCTGGAATCAACGGTCATCGATATGACCTGCGAGCCACCGGTCGTCTTAAGGCCGGGGGATGTGACCTTGGCAGAACTTCGCCGGGTCCTTGGTCAGGTGGACTTATCGCCGGCCACGATGGAGGAGACGACAATCGAAAAAGCCATCTCACCGGGCATGAAGTACAGCCACTACTCACCCCAAGGCCAATTAATTGTCGTCAAGGGCAGCCCGGCTGAGATCAAAGATAAGATTCGCCGGGCCCTTAGGCAGGCCAAGAAAAGCCCGATGAAGTATGGGGTTCTTAGCCGCGACGAGACCATGGCCAACTATCAAGAGGGGATTATAATTTCTTTGGGCAGCCAAGACAATCCGCGCGAAATGGCCAAAAATTTATATTCACGCTTGCGGACCTTTGACGAGCTGGGGGTTGAAGTCATCTACGCCGAAGACATCCCCATGGATAACACCACCCTGGCCCTGATTAACCGCCTTTATAAGGCGGCCGCTTATACATTTTTATAAAAGCAAGGAGGAGAAAAAATGAAAATTGGAATTGGTTCTGATCATGGTGGCTTTAAGCTAAAAGAACTTGTAAGCGATCATTTGCAAAAACAAGGTTATGAGGTCCTCGATTTAGGAACCCACTCGGAAGACTCTTGTGACTACCCCATCTATGGTGAAAACGTTGGCCTGGCCGTCCAAGCCGGAGAGGTTGACTTGGGCATTGCCATTTGTGGAACCGGCCTGGGCATTTCCATGGCCGTCAATAAGGTGGCGGGTATCCGCGGGGCGCTTTGTACCAATGAATTTATGGCGGAAATGGCCAGAGGCCATAACGATGCCAATGTCCTGATCATGGGGGCCCGAGTGTTAGGTGACGGCCTGGCCCTACGAATTGTCGATGTCTTTTTAAATTCTAAGTTTGAAGGCGACCGTCATCAGCGGCGAATTGATCTGATTACGGCCATTGAAAAGAAGTAAAAAAAGCAAAAAAAGCAAATGCCATGTATACGGCTTAAAAAAAATATGATATCATAGTAAAGAAAATGATAATAAAATAACAAAGACAGATAAAATTTCAACACTTTGTTATAAAGGGACCAATGCATCCTTAAAGATGGGAAGTAAAATGAAAAAAAACAAGGATTCGCCCTACAAGTATCTTGCCCTTATTTCTCAGATTGGCATATCCGTCTTAGCACCGATAGCCATTATGATTGTTTTGGGCAAATTAATTGAAAATTATTTTAATACAGGGCAATGGATTGTCATCCTCTTTGCCGTATTGGGGGCCTTGGGAGGCTTTAGAAACCTCTATATTATTCCCATTCGTTTAAGTGAAAAAGCGATCAAAGAAAAAAAGGAACAAGAGGAGGCGGATGAGGAAAATCGAAATGATGAATGAATTATCACGCGAGAACCGGATTATGCTTGTTACCGGCCTAATTGCCGGAATCCTGATGGTCTTAGGCGGCCTAATTAGCGGTTCAATGGCCTTTGTCTTAGGGGTTTTGGCCGGCAGTTTTTACAGTATCCTTAATTTTAAACTGATTCACCTGATCCTAAAAAAAGCAATAAAAATGCCACCGAATAAGGCGCAATCCTATGTCCAGACCAGATACCTGATGCGTTACTTATTAACCGGTGTTGTTATATATTTGGCAATTATAGCTCCTTTTTTTGATGCAGTTGGTCTGATTATTGGGCTTTTTGTCATAAAATTATCAATTTTACTATGTGAAGTATTACTAAAAGACCGGCCCTGAAAGGGCCAAACAAAAAGATTAACATTGAGGTGAAAAAATGGATGGACCAACAATTTATGGATACCTCTTTGGTTTACCACTCACAGAGACCTTGGTGAACACCTGGCTTGTGATGGGTGTACTGATTATTGTATCCTTATTACTGATTCGAAATTTAAAGGTGATTCCGGGAAAGGCACAAGTTATTGCCGAAACAATTGTCAATGGAATTGATGGTTTGACGGAATCAACCATGGGAAAAGACAAGATGAAGTTTGCTCCCTATATGCTGGCATTATTTATGTTTCTGGGTCTGGCAAATATCGTCGGTTTGATTGGCGGGCGACCACCGACAGCCGATTTAAACGTGACCGTCTCCTTGGCCTTGATGACCTTTTTTATGACCCAAGGATTTGGCTTGGCATCAAAGGGATTAGGCGGTTATCTAAAGGGCTATTTAGAGCCTTTGCCACTACTCCTTCCGATTAATATTATTGGTGAACTGGCAAATCCGGTCTCCTTATCCTTTCGTCTATTTGGCAATATGCTAGGGGGGGTCATTATTATGGGCCTACTTTACAGTGCCTTGACGGGCTTTACCTTTGTCGCCTTGGCGATCCCGATTCCCTTTCATTTTTATTTTGATATTTTCTCAGGTTTATTGCAGAGTTTCATTTTCGTCATGCTGTCAATGGTCTTTATATCAATGGCGATGGATTAAGAAAGTGACCTAAGCAGGGCGTGATCGATGAAAGCTAGAATTAAAAAATGTTGTAAAAATAAGGAGAGGAAGTAAGAAAATGTTTGAAGGCATAACAGGAGTTGAGTTTATAAAAGCATGTTCCGCCATTGGGGCCGGACTAGCCATGATCGCCGGGATTGGCCCGGGGATTGGCCAGGGGTTTGCCGCTGGTAAAGGGGCTGAAGCAGTGGGCCGCCAACCGGAAGCCCAAAGTGATGTGGTCAGAACCATGCTACTGGGGGCGGCGGTTGCCGAGACCACCGGGATCTATGGGCTGATTGTGGCCTTAATCTTATTATTTGCAAATCCATTTATTTAAAAAGACGAGTGTAAAACAACGGAGGAATAAGAAATGACAGGAATTGAGTTTATTAAAGCATTTTCAGCCATTGGCGCCGGCCTTGCCATGATCGCCGGGATTGGCCCGGGGATTGGCCAGGGTTTTGCCGCTGGTAAAGGGGCCGAAGCAGTGGGCCGCCGACCGGAAGCCCAAAGTGATGTGGTCAGAACCATGTTACTGGGGGCCGCGGTTGCTGAGACGACGGGGATTTACGGCTTGATCGTTGCCTTGATCTTATTATTTGCAAATCCATTTATTTAGAAGAATTTAGGAAAGAGGAGGAAATACG
>CAZWEU010000066.1:0-5491 GCA_964632785.1 uncultured Lachnospiraceae bacterium
TGAAAAAATAGGCATTCTCAGAAACCGAATTGAATAAAAAAGACTTGCCGGCTTCATTTAAAGCAAGCCGGCAAGTCTTTTTAAAGCTTTAAATCGGGAGTCGTTTATAAACAAAAATACCCAAACTAGCAAGCAGGGATAGAAAAATGATCATGATAAGGACCCCGATCATGGCGCCAAAGTCTGCTTGTCCGGCGGCAAGAGCTGGCCCATCGTAGAGACTATAGATCGAAAACTTTTCAAGCATTGAAAAGCGTTCAAATGACCGTCCAAGAACAGTCAAAATGAAGAACAGGATCGTGACACTACTTGTTACCACCTGGGTTAAACGCGAGTCATTAAATAAAGAGGCAAATAAGAAACCAATCATGGCTATTGCCATGGTCAGTAAACAAGCGCCACCATTCATTTGGGAAAAAACGTCAGTATTTAAAGTTCCAGGATAGAAATACTCACTTGCTCTTAGGCCAACGATCTGAATCGTTAAAAATAATAGGCCGATCGATAAAGCAAGATAGGAGGCTTGGGTTAAAATAATCTTAATCCGACTATTAGCACTTGCCAAAAGATTGGCCATTGATCCGTCGTAAATATATTTTGTCACTAATCGATTCCCCATCGCAATTGCGTAAACCATGGGAAAGAGATAAATGGCAAAGCCAAAGAATAAGCCCCCTAAAAAGCCAGTCATGCTACTTTCAATGCCCGAAAAACCCATAATTCGCACTAATGTACTTGGTAATAAGGCCATAATATCATTAAAGGCACCGATACCATTAGGATCATACATAAAAATAATAACCACTAAATAAATATTCATCAAAAGAATAAAAGCCAATAAAAACAAACTATTTTCCTTAATATTTTTTAAAAATAAAGGGATACTCACGCTCTCACCTCTTGCTTTTGATTATATAAGTCTAAAAATATCTCTTCTAAAATTTGGGTATTGGAATTTAAAACCAGAATCTTTTCATGAGAGAGGATTTTTATCAAGAGATCAATCTGATCCCCTGGTGTATAAATTTCAAAATCACGGGCATTGATCGCTTTGTATTTAAAACCATATTTTTTCAATTGCCCTAAATTAGGTGGCTCTGCAAATTTAATCAAATAGGATTTTAATTCTTTTGACTTTAATCCTATCACATCATCCTTTTCGATTAAATAGCCATCTCTTAGTAAACCGACCCGGTCGCAGGTCCGTTCTACTTCTGAGAAAAGTTTTGAAGTCAGTAAAAAACTTCGACCTTTTCGCTTTTTTTCAATAATTAAATCCACCAACCTGGTTTGCATGGCTGGATTAAGGTTTAAAAAGGGTTCGTCCATAATCACGATCTCCGGTTCATGCAAAAAAGCACTGACAATGGCCAGCTTTTTTCGGTCTTCTAATCCTAAACGGTCTAGCTTATCATTTGTATCCAACTCAAAGCGTTCAAGAAGGTCATTTTTTTTTGCCTCAACATCAGCCGGTTTAATGCCTCTTAAGTAAATCATAAATTTCAAATATGATTTAATTCGCATGCCTTCAAAAAAGACCACTTCTCTTGGCATATAACCTAGGTTTTTATGGATGCGGGCGGCATTTTTATAGGCATTTAAATCATTGATTGTGACACTTCCCTTGGTCGGCCGATTAAAACCCATCAATGCTTGGATCGTCGTTGTTTTTCCCGCGCCCTTTGGGCCAATGTATCCGAATGCCTCCCCTTTTTCCACCTTAAAACTAAGATCAAACACACCTTTTCCATTGGGATACTTAATTGTTAGATCCTGGACCTCTATCATTTTTCTCTCCTAATTTCATCATTTTTCAACATCTGTGCCTCTAAAGCATTGGCTAGCTTAGCAAAACGTTCTGCTGTCAAGGCTTCCCCCCGAATCCCTAAATCAATCCCACAGCTATTGAGGGCGTCAACCACCTCTTCTTTGCTTAAATCACTATTGGTCGTCAAGCTGTTGACCAAGGTTTTCCGGCGATTAATAAAACTGGCCTTAACAATTTTAAAGTAGAACTCTTTGTTTTTGACAATGACTGTCGGCTCTTTTCGTTTAACAAAAGAGACGACAATCGAATCGATCTTGGGCTTGGGAATAAAGACATGGGCCGGAACCATAAACTCTATTTTTATATCGGCATAAAATTGAGCAGCAATGCTTAACGAGCCATAGGCTTTGGTTCCCGGTTTTGCACAAAGTCGTTCGCCAACCTCTTTTTGAATCAGAAAGACCATTTTTTCAAGTGCTAGGTCTGACTCTAAAAAGCCCATAATGATTGGTGTCGTAATATAGTAGGGCAAATTAGCGATTATTTTTACGTTTTTAAAGGCTTCTTTCTCAACTAAGGCCTTGATATCAGTTTTTAGGATGTCCTTGTGAATGATCGTGACATTGTCATGGTCTGAAAAAAGTTCCTCTAATACCACTACCAGTTTTTTATCAATTTCAACACTGATCACTTTTCCTGCTTTTTCACTGATCACCTGCGTTAAGCTTCCAATCCCTGGTCCAATTTCCAAAATAAGATCATCTCGGCTAATTTTGCCGATCTCAGCAATTTTTCTGACAATGTTCTCATCGATTAAAAAATTTTGCCCTAAACGTTTATTAAAATAAAGATCGTACTCTTTTAATATTGTTTTCACCACCTTGGGTGAACTTAATTTATCCATATATTTTGTCAAAGTTCCTTTCTACTTTAGATAAAGACTTGTATTTTCCCTATAATCGCTTTATATTATACCTTTTATTTGGCTGAAAATGAAGTCTTATCTGAACTATCGCTAATTGATCGTGTCACTTATTTTTTGACCCTAGCATTTGTCGCGACTAAATAGGCCCCAAAAATTAAAATAAAGTCGCAGATAACTGCAACTTTATCATTCTTGGAGCAAACTACGCCGCTAGCATCCTTCGGGAAGATTTTCTTTCAATTGCTGATTGTGCTGGTCCGAATAGACTGGAATAATTTCTCGATTCTTTTTTTCAACAATCTCAATCAGGTCCCAAAGGTCGTCAATCATATAGGTTGGTTTACATTGCTTTAAGGCCTCTGGGGTGTTATATCCCCATCTGACCGCAGCCACATCGACGCCAACTTTTTGACAGGCTTCGATATCTCTTGTTTCATCACCAATATAGAGCATTTCTTCGGGGCTTAGGCGAAAACGCCTTAAGACCTTTTTTATTTTCTCGCCCTTAGACATCAAGGCTGAACATCGCACAAATTTAATCTCATCTTCGATCTCATACCTTTTCAAAAAATGATTGACTGTTTTTTTTATATTCGAGGTTAGGATTCCACTGTATTTCACTTCTTTATTAAGTCTAATAAAAAAATCGCGAATGTCAGCATTAAAAGCGCGGATTTCGCTGGATTGCTCCCGCATCATTTTCTGCCCTTCTTTTAAAACCCGCGGTAAACGATGAAAGGGGATATCGACTATCTCCAAAATTTCTTTGACATGTAAATTTTTTATATGTTGTAATTCTTCCATCGTGACTGAGCTGTAGTCGTATTTTTCTGCTAATTGATTGTATATAGTAAAAGCTTTTTTTTCGGTATCGGCAAGCGTTCCATCAAAATCAAAAACGATACACTTATATGACATATAACTCTCCTATCTTTTGTGTTTTAAATTTATTACTTTCTCAGCGATCTCTTCCTCAATCGCCTGAGAAAAATAGACAATTCCTTGATTGGTCTCTTTAGCTTTTCCCATGGCGGCACTGGCAAAACGAATCAAGTCCTCGCGATTTTTAGCATCCTTGGGAAATCTGGCAATCCCAATACGAGGATTTAAATCAATTTCACAGCAATCGACCTTGACTTTTCTTTTAAAGATTTCAATTATTTCCCAACAGATCAAGTCAATTTTATCTGTTTGCCCTTGAGGATAGAAGAAGGTAAATTGATCAAAATAGCGCTTGGCTAAGAGACCAATCCCTTTAAGACGGTCATTTAGGGCCCCACTTAGAGTTTTTAGGACCTGATCTTCTACTGACTGCCCACACCCATCTGCGACAAGATCAATACCACCAATCTGGACACAGATTAAGGTCAGCGGTTTATCCTCACGCTTTCCATTTTTGTCAAAATAATTAATCAAGACTTGATCGAGTCGTTTCCGATTCGGCAAACCGGTAATATCATCCGTTAAGGTGGCAATTTCAAGAGCTTTTCGCTGGTCAATGGTTTCGGTGATGTCAATTCCGATTAAAAAATTTAATACCTCTTCAGCTTTTATGGTCACTGTTGCATAATTCCATTGGATATAATGGGTTTTTTCCTGCTTATCCTTTAAGGGCAATGGTTGTTTAAAGTCCAGATTTCGATTGACAAACCGCCGTTGTTTGCCATTTAAGTCGCCAAAAACGTCCAGAAGTGGCAGACCCTTAGCTTGAGCCGGACTCAATCCGGTCAATTCACTCATCAGTGGGTTTATAGACTGGACTAAAAATCCACTTGTAAAAGACAGGTATAATAAATGACTGTTATTTAAGATGCTTTCTGCGAAAATTTGATGATTAGTAATTTCTTTTTTTAGTTTCGTTCGTTGACTAATATCTTGTAAGATCCCAATGGTTCGTAAGTGTTCATTTTTTTCTGAAAAGAAATGGCGGATCCGTAAAAAAATATCAACTGTTTCACCACGATTGTTTTTTAAGCGATAATAGGTATCGACTTTTTCTTGCATCTGAAAGGCATCAAGAAAGGCTTTCCAAACCCGACTTTGATCGTTTTGGTCAGCCATGCTGTGGACAAAATCAAGATTAGGATCGACTTCCTTGTAGTCATATCCTAGTATATAATATAATTCTTTAGACCAGTATATTTTTTTTGTCTCATAATTCATTTCCCAATAGCCGGTATTCGCTAAATGTTGAATCTCATTAAGCTCTGCTTTTAGCTCAAGAATCTTATCGTTTCGCTCGCTCGATTTCTTGACATTAACACAGGTTAAGCCATGGAAAATAGCTTCTCCAATTCGATACTGACGTGCCCGTATTTCAAGTGGAACAAGCTCTCCTGTTTTTAAGAAAAGATCAAGCTCAAAATCATAGTGACTATTTTCAGAGAAACTTTTTTTCATCTTTTCTCGGTGGTCATTATAATCAAAATTAGAATGTAAATGATGAACGGTTTTTCCAATTATTTTATCTTCGCCTCGTTTTATCAAATCAAGAAAAGACGTGTTTGTATTTAAAATAAAGCCTTTTTGATCCAAAATAAGGACATAATCCGATATTTGATTCATTACATTTTCGAGTAATTGACTTTTTGATCGAAGAGCAAGCTGCTCTTTTTTTTGATCACTTAACTTTAACCAAGCCATGATCCATGTCACCAAAACAAAAACGATTAAAAAGACCGTTAAAAAAACCTTCATTTTACATCCTCTTTATTTATATTCGTAAGCAGTGCGCCTTATTTAGAAAGAGTCAAGTCCTTTTTTGTGTGTAAATTCCTCGGCAGTAAATTTAAGCAGCT
>CAZWEU010000067.1:0-5272 GCA_964632785.1 uncultured Lachnospiraceae bacterium
ATTTGTTTTCTTGACACTAATTTTAAAAAAGGATAGAATATAGTCCATGGTGAGTTTAAAAATGCATTAAGACACAAATTTAATGAGGACGTGAAAGTTATCGAAACTCTAATGATTATGGGTTTAATTGTTGGCGTCGGTGCGGCTTTTTTGGTCGGATTTATGGTCAGAAAGAATATTGCTGAAGGAAAGCTAAAGAATGCTGAAGCAATAGCAGCAAAGATTGTCGAGGATGCCCAAAAAGAAGCTGAAACAGCTAAAAAAGAGATTCTTTTTAATGCCAAAGAAGAAAATATGCGCTTGAAAGAATCCTTGGAAAATGAGAATCGTGAGCGCCGAGGCGAGTTACAGAAACTTGAAAATCGGCTTGTGCAAAAAGAAGAAAATCTGGATAAAAAGTCACAAAATTTAGAAAAAAATGAAGAAACATTAGGTAAGAAATATCGAGATCTTGAAAAGAAAAAAGAAAAACTCGATACCTTATATGACGATCAAGAAAAAGAATTAGAACGGATTTCAGAATTAACTTTTGAAGAAGCCCGGGTGATCTTACTCGAAGACGTGAGTAAGGAAACCAGACGAGAAGCGGCAATTATGGTTAGGCAAATTGAGGCTGAAGCCAAGGCTGGTGCGGAAAAGAATGCTAAAGAATTAATAGCTCAAACGGTTCAACGTTGTGCGGCCGACCATGTGGCTGAGCAAACAATAACCGTCGTTAGCTTACCCAATGATGAAATGAAAGGGCGAATTATTGGTCGTGAAGGCCGAAACATCCGGACCCTTGAAACATTAACCGGAATAGATTTAATTATTGATGATACACCGGAGGCTGTTATTTTGTCAGGATTCGATCCGATTCGGCGGGAAGTCGCCAGACTTTCTCTCGAAAAGTTGATTATTGATGGGCGAATTCACCCAGCAAGAATTGAAGAGATGGTCAAAAAATCTCAAAAAGAAGTGGAAACACATATTAAGGAAGTCGGTGAACAAGCTTGTTTTGATACCGGTATTCATGGTTTACACCCGGAGATTATCAGGCTACTAGGCCGTCTTAAGTATCGGACCAGTTACGGGCAGAATGTTCTTAAACATGCCATTGAAGTATCCCATTTAGCCGGGATTATGGCGGCAGAACTCGATGCCAATGTGAAGGTTGCAAAAAGAGCAGGCTTACTCCATGATATCGGCAAAGCTATTGATCATGAAGTGGAAGGGCCACATGTTGAAATTGGGGTTAATTTACTTAAAAAGTATAAAGAAAATAAAAATGTCATTCATGCCGTTGAAGCTCATCATGGCGATGTTGAAGCACACACCATCGAAGCGGTACTGATTCAGGCGGCTGATGCGATTTCTGCAGCCCGTCCTGGTGCGCGTCGTGAAACACTTGTTTCTTATATCCAGCGTTTACAGGAGCTCGAAACAATTGCCACATCCTTTGAAGGTGTGGAAAAATCCTATGCTATTCAAGCTGGGAGAGAAGTGCGAATTATGGTTAAACCAGACCAAGTCAACGATGAAGAGATGCTTCTTTTATCGCGAGATATTGCTAAAAAGATTGAGGCAGAAATGGATTATCCGGGAAATATTAAGGTTAATTTAATTCGCGAAACAAGAGCAAGTGATTTTGCAAAATAAAGGTGAGAGGATGCCTCTCGGTCGATTCGTTACCGTTTAGACCGGGGGGAGACCTCCCCTTTTTTTACGTTTAAGAATAGGGGTAAAAATGAAATTATTAGCATTGGGAGACGTTTTTGGTCGGCCAGGCCGAAAAATATTAAAATCTGAATTAGCGAATCTGATCCAAAAACATCAGGTCGACTTTACCATTGTCAATGGTGAGAATGCCTCAGGTGGAAATGGTTTAACGACTAAAAATGCCAAAGAACTCTTAGACCTTCCCATTGATGCGATGACGATGGGTAACCATGTCTGGCAGCATAAAGAGTTTTTGCAGACAATCGAGGAATTCCCCCAAATTGTTAGGCCCCTTAATTATCCAGAGCCTTGTCCAGGTAAAGGCATAAAATTTTTTGCGTGGGAAAACATTCGGATTGCCCTTATCAATTTATCGGGTCAAATATATATGCCTTCTATGAATTGTCCCTTCAATACCATTTCTCCCTTAATGGATGAGATTAAAAAAAAGGCCGATATCATCCTTGTTGACTTTCACGCTGAAGCGACTTCGGAGAAAGTTGCAATGGGCTATTTTTTAGATGGTTGGGCAAGCCTTGTTTTTGGAACCCACACCCATGTCCAAACAGCGGATGAACGAATCCTTGAAAAGGGGACGGCTTACATAACGGACTTGGGGATGACGGGTCCACGTGATGGCGTGATAGGCGTTGATCGCCAAATCATCATTGAGACGATGGTGACCAAGCGACCAAAACGCTTCGAGGTGGCAAAAGGTCCAGTCCAGATTAATGGGATTATCCTTGAAATTGATAACCTAAATCATCATGTGATTGGAATTGAGCGACTTTACCAAGTCTATGAAAGACCATAGAAAGGAGTCAGCGATGATTGCTAGGCGAATTCGGAATTGTCGGCAATGCCCTAGTCTAAAATTATTAGAAGAAGCCCAAAGCATGATTGATTTGGGGCAAGATCTTTTTAATCTTGCCCTTGAAGAAGATGTTTGCATTAAACCTGAAAACCATGAAGGGCGACAAGATGGTGGTTTTGAAAGCTTAGAGGAGATGATCTCGGAAAAGTTACGGCTTGATAATGGTCTTGATTATCCAAAAACGAATATTCTCCTTACTAATGGCATTCAGTCATCCCTATCACTGCTTCTTCAAACGATTCTTAATCCTCAAGATGAGGTGATTATTCCGCTTCCCCACCCAGCAGGCTTTCCAGAAATAGTTCAATTAGTATCGGGGAAAGCGATTCTTGTTAATTTATCACCAGGGGATGACTATAAATTAAGGCCTGCAGATCTAAAAAGGGCAATAACAAAAAAGACCCGGGCAATTATTTTGACCAATCCAGTTAATCCGACTGGGATGACCTACACCATTGATGAATTATTAGGACTTTCAGAGATTGTTATTGAAAAAAAACTAATTCTTATTTCGGATGAAAGAGGTGAATCTTTTATCTATGATGGTAAAAATCATATTTCGATTGCGTCTTTAAACAGGGAGATTAAAAATGTCAGTATTGTGGTTAGTGATTTTTCAGCTTGTTTAACTAAAAGGCAATCAAATTTAAGTTATCTGGCTGCCAATGAGACACTTATCAAGGAAATGAAAAAGATCCAGAATTATATGGTGTCAGGACCGAGTGAATCGGTAAAAGAAGAAACATTGATGGCTTTGAGAGTGAGAAACCAGTATATTGACAAGCAATTAGAGTTTTTAAAAAATCAGCGCCAAGTGATGTTTAATCATCTGGACCGGATCGAAGGCCTTACTTATCTTAAATCGCAGGCGTCATTTTATGTTTTAGTTGATATCTCAAGGCTACTGGCAAAGAAACAACATGCCGTCAACTCAGAGATAAGTCTTGGCTTTTGTGAGGCCCTCCTGAAACGTGCCCATACCCTAGCCATGCCGGGTGAGGTTTTTGGCATGCCGGGGACAATTCGTCTTTGTTTTGCAGTAAGCAGTTTGGAAGAAGGATTTGAAAAACTAATTGAATTCATCGAAAAATATTAAAAAAACGAGAAAGGCATCAATATGAAATCATATTACGAAAACCCCTTGATTGAGCGTTATGCTTCAAAAGAAATGCTGGCTATTTTTTCTGCTGATAATAAATTCCAAACATGGCGAAAGCTTTGGGTCGCTTTGGCCGAAACGCAAAAGGAATTAGGTCTTGATATTTCTCAAGCACAAATCGATGAGCTTGAGTCTAAAATTTCAGAGATTGATTACGATCTGGCTGCTAAAAAAGAAAAGGAACTGCGCCACGATGTGATGGCTCATGTCCAAACCTATGGTGACCAATGCCCAAGTGCCAAAGGAATTATTCACTTAGGGGCAACCAGTGCATATGTGGGGGATAATACCGATATTATTGTTTATAATGAGGGACTTTTGCAAATTAAAAAAATGCTCGTTAATTTAATTCATCATTTATCATTATTTGCGATGGAACACAAGGATCTCCCGACCTTAGGTTTCACTCACTTTCAACCGGCCCAGTTAACGACTGTTGGAAAGCGAGCCTGTTTGTGGATTCAAGAATTACTGATGGATTTAACCGATTTAGACCATGTCCTCAAGCATGTAAAACTTCGTGGGGCAAAGGGGACAACGGGTACTCAAGCTAGTTTTATAGAACTGTTTGAAGGAGACCAAAAAAAAGTTAAGGCGCTTGAGGAAAAAATTACTAAGAAAATGGGTTTTAAGGAAAGTTTTGCGGTCACCGGCCAAACCTACCCGCGGAAATTTGATAGCCAAGTCTTAAATGTTCTCTCCGGAATCGCTCAAAGCCTTAGTAAGTTTGCCAATGATATTCGCTTATTACAACATTTAAAAGAAGTTGAAGAACCCTTTGAAAAGTCTCAGATAGGGTCTTCGGCTATGGCTTATAAGCGTAATCCCATGCGAACAGAGCGAATTTCAGCCCTTTCACGCTATATTATTGTGAATGCCTTAAATCCGGCCTTAACCGCAGCTAATCAGTGGTTTGAACGGACCCTTGACGATTCGGCTAATAAGCGAATTTCCATTCCGGAAGGGTTTTTAGCAACGGATGCGATTTTATTAATTGCCATCAATGTTTCTGAAAATTTAATCGTTTATCCCAAGTTAATCCGCAAACACATCGCTGCAGAGCTCCCTTTTATGGCAACTGAAAATATTATTATGGAAGGGGTTAAAAAGGGCGGAGACCGTCAGGAATTGCACGAAAAAATAAGGGTCTTATCGATGGAAGCTGGTTATCAGGTCAAAATTGAAGGGAAAGAAAATGATTTAATGGCACGCATTGTCAACGACCCATCCTTTAATTTAGAGAAAGAGGATATTGAATCACTGCTTGACCCAAATTTATATATTGGCCGTTCGCCAGAACAGGTTGTTGATTTCATTGAAGAGGAAGTTAGGCCAATCCTTGCTGAAAATACCTTATTATTAGGCTTAAATAAAATTGATCTTAAAGTGTAAAGCATTTTTTCAATCAAAAATAAGTTGATGTCTTGACAAATTAAAGTAAGTAGAATATAATGTAGGAGTTGTTAAGGTAGGGGTATAGCTCAGGTGGTAGAGCAATGGTCTCCAAAACCATGTGCCGAGGGTTCAAATCCTTCTGCCCC
>CAZWEU010000068.1:0-5006 GCA_964632785.1 uncultured Lachnospiraceae bacterium
CGGGGGAACCGCTTGCGATATTCTTATGGATGAGCTGGGAGCATCATTTCGAGCATCTAAAGATTTAGACATGGTACTGATAATTGAAGCTCTTGATTCATCTTTTGGAGAAACCTTCTGGCAGTTCATTGATGATGGTGGTTATGAGCATCGTGAGAAGAACAAAGGAGAGAATCAATTTTATCGATTTACTAAACCAAAAGATCCGTCCTTTCCTAAAATGATCGAACTATTCAGTAAACAACCCAGTAATTTGGAACTAAAATTTGATACTGGGCTAACACCCGTTCATATCGATGAGAGTATTGTAAGTTTTTCTGCGATATTATTAAACGAAGTTTATTATGATTCATTGGTGAAAGGAAAACGAACGGTGGATGGCTATTCACTTATCGAAATTGAAACCGTAATCCTGTTTAAGATCAAAGCTTGGTTGGATATGAGAGAAAGAAAAGAAGTTGGAGAACGAGTTGATAAAAAAGATATTAAAAAACACAAAAATGATATTTTCAGACTACTGGCTAATGTATCGCCCACAAGTAGGATTGAAGCTGTAGAAGAAATCCAAAATGATATCATTCAATTCATAGGAGAAATTAAGGAAGACCAACCTGATCTTAAAAACTTAGGTATAAAAGGCACAAGCCTTGATGAAATGCTGGAGATTTTAGGTGATGTTTTTTTAGCGGGTGACAGTGGAGGGTGACAGGGGGACAAGTCGGGACCAGTGAAAAAGTCCGGACAAAGATAATTGTTAATCGGTTGAATACGCTAAGTTCGTGCATGCTGTACCTGTTCTGAATGGATAACACAACATGATGCGAAGAATTTGAATTCTCCAATCAATCCTTCTTTTTGCCCGGTTTTTGTCGGAGGTAACGACAGTCTTGAAAAAATACAGGTTTTGTAGTGATTATGTGACTATCGCTATTGGTATTTAAAGGAAAGAAAATAGACGAATATTGTAAAAGTAAGAAAAAAGGTGCTATATTATAAGTAGGAAAAGTAGGCTTTAAGGAGGGGTAAAATGTTTCCTTTATTTCAAATATCTTTTTAGTTCTTGATAAAAGTTTTCTCGTGTCCCGGCCATGATGACAACAACGATATTTCCGTTTTCTAGTTGAGATATCCGGTAGGCGAGTTCATAGTTTGTTCGGTTATGATACAGCTCAAGGCAATAAAGACCTTTTAAGTCACCCATTTTAGCTTCTCCTATATCAGGATTTTCCCGTATGCTCATAATCGCTTTTTTAAAAGCATTTTTCAGTGGTTTATCTTTGAGTTTTTTAAAGAATTTCTCTGCTATGGGTGTGTAAATCACTGGAAGCATTTTTAATATTCCTCTTCATCTTTTCCAAAGATTGCATCTGTTGGATCTTGCTTGTTTGCGGAGGCTGTCTTAGCTAAGGCATCAGCTTCTTCGATAATTCTTTCTATTGCCGGACGAACCTGATGTGAAATCCTTTTAAATTCAGAAAGTAATTTTTCGCCAGAATAGCCTTGCTCAATTAAATCGGCAAGTATTTCTTCTGAGAAAGCAAGATTATCTTTTTTAACAGGAGTAAGAATAAGCATTCCGTTAGAGCAAATACAATCGATTTCTTTAGCTAATCCAAGAGCTTCATAATACTTAACTGGAATGGTAATTTGACGCTTTGAAGAAATTTGAATTCGTTTTTTTTCGATTTGGGGATTATTTTGTTTCAATTTTGAATTTAACATTAACTTAGTTTCCTTTCATACTTTCGTAAAAAAATTAAAAAATCAGAAGCTTGGTTTCCTTACTTTAAGTATACGTTAGTTTCACGGAATCGTCAATGAAAAAAAGCTTGGGTGACAGGGAGTGTATTTGTTAAACTAAAAAGGGGCCATTTTAATGGAATAATCAGTTGAAACGTGTCGCGAGGGCGGGGGGGGACTGATGAAAAAGTCATGTTTTTTGCTAACATTTGAAAAATATGAATTAACTTTTCTTAAAAAACAAAATTAATTTGAAAAAACAAGAATCGATCATAAAAACAAAGAGATTTTGCAGTCACAAGGGCTGCGATTCTCTTTAAAAGTAGTAATTGTATTTTTTTGAAGCGATAGATGGTGGATCGATAAAGGTATCGTTGCAAGAATACAAAAATGATGAAGTCTTGGTGTCTGCCACGAAATTATAAAAGTTGGAATGTTAGTAGCGGCATTAGTTGGAAGAAGCTAGCGGCTATTTTCTTTGTTAATCTAAAGAAATTATGCTATAATTTCTTTAGATTAACAAAGGAGGAAAATCACATGCCTATTATTAAATCCAGTACGGATCTAAGAAATAATTACAACGAAATCTCTAAACTCTGTCATAAACATAAAGAACCAATCTTCATCACCAAAAATGGTCAAGGGGACTTGGCTGTTATGAGTATCGAAGCTTACGAAACGCTAAACGGAAAGATTGAACTTTATCGTGCCCTTGACGAAAGTCGTGTCGCTATCAAAGCTGGAAAAAAACGACCGCTGGCCAATGTCATAGGAGACTTACGACAAGAGATAATCGATGGTAACTTATAATATTGAGATATCAGAGCCAGCCGAAAACGATCTTCGTGATTGGCTTCGTATCTTGTAAGTGGAGCAACGGGAGTAACGCCTGACACCAACTTATAAACTTATTCCTGTTTCGGCTTCTCTATAAGGATCATACTCCAGTTTCCTAGGAGTCTAGGATTTTCTTTACATCACCTATTATTCACTATGTCAAATATTTTTTTAGCATGTTATAATAAGAGTAAATTTTATTTAGGATTTCATTTAGCGAAAGGCAGGTAAAAGCTGTGAGTAATGAAGAATTTCAGGCCCTTATTTTAGAAAAATTAGATTTATTGGAAAATAGTTTAGGCGGCGTCAAGACCGACTTAGCTGACGTTAAAACCGACTTAGCTGACGTTAAAACCGACTTAGCTGACGTTAAAACCGACTTAGCTGACGTCAAGACCGACTTAGCTGACGTCAAGACCGATTTAGGCGACGTTAAAACCGACTTAGCTGACGTTAAAACAAAACTTGATGCTGTCTATGAACAAACGGCAGTATTAAGCGAATTTAGAACGGATACAGACTTGGAATTTAGAGAGGTCAAGAAAAGCCTTGATTTTATCTTGCATAAGGAAATGAAAAATGAAAGAGAAATATATTATTTAAAAAGCACACCGGCTAAATAATTTCAAAAAGAGGTTTATAGATGGATAAAATGAGGACGTGATTGAAGACTGTGTTAAAAAAAGTGCTATTGCTTTTGACCAATGGGAGCGACATTACCATCGGGCTGAGACAAAAGCGGCAGTCGAGAGCGACTTTGATCTGGCAAAAAAATACCAAATCCAGGGTGTTCCATGCCTGGTTGCCGATGGTCAAAGAAAGATTAGTGGTGCCCAGCCCTTAGCTAAGATCATCGAGCTTATTAACAGTGTTACCGAAACAAAAGCCCCTACTCGCGGGCCAAGTTGCTAAGTGGTAAACGGTAAAATTAACTGCCAAGAAGAGAATTAATTCTTTCTATTTACGCAAAATTTTGTTATCATAAAAGCTAAAGAAAGTAGGTGGTGTCATGTGTACAAGCTTAACCCTAATGCCCGACAATCGAAGTGGTTTACTGGCCCGAACCATGGATTTTTCCGTTAATCTGGAGGCTGATTTTATTGTCGTTCCCAGAAATTACCCCTTGCTCACGACCCAACCAGGCCCCAAGCCCTTAGGGACCTACGGCTTTATGGGCAAAGGGCGCAAGTACCAGACCCATGTTTTAGCCGATGGCCTAAATGAAGCTGGTTTGGCCTGTGCCTCCCTATATTTTTCCGGTTATGCCAAGTATAACCATGAAGCTCTTGAAAACAAAATAAATTTGGCCCCAGAGGAAGTGGTGGCTTGGATGCTTGCCTCTTTTTCAACGATCCAAGAGGCCAAGGCAGCTGTTTTGGACTTAAATATCCTTGATAAGGTTAATGACCATTTTGGCATCACCCTCCCCCTCCACTGGATTGTCAGTGACCGATCGGGTGCTAGCATCGTAATTGAACCGATGGAAGGGGGGCTAATCATTCATGATAATCCCCTTGGTGTGATGACCAATAGCCCCGACTTTAATTGGCACCTGACCAATATCCGTAATTATATCGGTGTCAATCAAAAAAGTGTCAATCCGATTGAATTAGGAGGGCTTCGCTTTGCCCCCTTTGGCAGTGGTGGCGGAAGCTTTGGCCTGCCCGGTGACTATACACCACCCGCACGATTTTTACGGGCGGTTTTTGGCAAAGAAACCATTAATCCTGTCGAGGATGAAGAAGAAGGGGTGACGGCGGTCTTTCATATTTTAGCCTCGGTGGACATTCCCAAGGGTAATGTGATTGCCGACGAAGGCATCAATTACACCCAGTACACGGCTTGCATGGCGGTGGCATCGGGCAATTATTATTTTAAAACTTATGACAACAATCAGCTGATCAAGATTAATTTATTCGATCAAAATCTTGATGCAAAAGAGCCTAGGGTTTATCCTGTTTGCCAGGTGCAAAACTATGGGACCTTAGTTTAACAGTAATGCAAGCAAGACCGAAAAAAAGACAGACAAGGGGCGCCCCTTGTCTGTCTTTTTAACTTTTTAATCAGCCGGCAAAATGAGCTTGGCATAGTCATCGACTGCATCAAGATGGTTAAGGTCTTTTAGCCAAGCGCTTGGCAAGGCCTCATAACCTAAGTGAGCACCGAGGATCATTCCAAGAATCATCCCGCGGGCGGCCGAGTCGCCACCGGCCATGACATTTTCCTGCATGGCGGCTCTAAAATCATTTTCATACTTCAAAGTAAGAAAAAGGGTGGCTGGAAAGGCGTCTCTGGCGTGGCAGGACTGGCCATTATCTTTAATAAATTTCTGGGCCGTTTGATGGGCATTACGGGTGACAAAGTGGTAATAGGACTGGATGTCTCGGCCACTTTTGGGAAAGACATTTTTGAAGGCGTCACAAGGCTTC
>CAZWEU010000069.1:0-4801 GCA_964632785.1 uncultured Lachnospiraceae bacterium
CATTCGGGTAAGATTTTTAACTTTTACCCTAACACTATTTTACAAGGAGGAATAAATGGCCAGACGCACCTATACTAAAAAAGAAAAATGGAGTAGAATATTATTTTTATCAATTATTCTATAACGAGAACCGACCTAAGGATCTGTATGCAAAAATGGTTTCGGATATGGAACAAAAGATTACTACAGCAAAGAAAGAAATGGATGGCGACCTCTCGACCGATAAATAGCCCTTTGGCGAATATGTTAAGTATTGGTTATACCAGGTCCACCTAATGGATAAAAAGCCATCGACAAAAGAGACTTATGATAGTAATTTTCGGAAATACATCGAACCCTCAAAAGTTGCAACCATCCCCCTTAAAGATTTAACGGCTAAAAAGATTCAAAGCTGGTATAATGAGCTATTTAAAAACGGCACTACAGACTAGTATTATAAATGGGATCAATAAGATTATTCGCCCGGCCATCCGCTTTGCTGCTGAAACCGATCGGATCCCGAAGTATTTCTCAAAAACAATTAAAATCCCAGTGGATAAAACAATCATGAAGAAATTAAAGGTTTATCAAATCCGTCAAAAGGAAAAGTTCCTTGCTTACAAGATTAGAGTCGATGATGACTTTTTAGTTTTCTGTACGTCAATCGGGACGCACATGGACCAAAACAATTCCAATAAGCGTGTTAAAAGAATTTATGCAAAATGCGGAATCCAAGATAAACGCTTTTATGATTTACGCCACACTTACGCCACCAGGCTTTTTGAGCTAGGAGAAGCCCCTAAAACGGTCCAGATGTTAATGGGCCATTTCGACAAATCACAACATCTCTTTTTTTGTCCTGGAAGGTCGGGGGTTCGAATCCCTCAGGGCACGCCATAAAGATTATTAAACAGCCATTTACGGCTTTTTTTATTTTTTCATTTTTAGCTTTGCACCCTAGTTTGCCCCAATGTCGCTAAAATCAATGGTGCCATCGCCTAATGCATAGGTCGTGTATTCGGTGTATGGATCGTTTAATACAACGTAATCTTCCTCTGCTGGCGTATAACCGGCAACAACTGGCGTAACATCTTCTAACTTGATTTGTGCACCTGATACAGTTCCGCTGTTGGCAATGATTTCTAAGGCACCATCTGCTGTTGAAACGGATTCTTCATATTGTGCCGGAATCGCTGCCGTTGGCATGGCGTCGTCAATCAATACCGTTTTACCATTCCACGTGCCCATTGATAATTCACGCTGGATGCCTTGTGCATCGGTATACTTTAATCGCTCAACGAGATTCAAGTTTTCAAGGTTGGTTGAAATCGCCGAATGCATAAAGGCCATAGTAAACTTTCCTTTGTTATCACCACAGGCTTTTTGAATGGCTGAATTTAGGGTTGTTGGTCCAACCGAACCGGTCGCATCTTTATTCAAGCTAATGTCTAAAGTATGACCGTTGACGAATTCAAGATTCTTGGCCCCGGTCATGGCGTAGATGCCTTCAAGAATTGCTAGTAAGGTATCCTGATCAACCTCATCCCAAAAGCTAGCCACTTGATTGCCAACATTGGCCATAAAATCTTCGCCCCCGGTTATGTCCTCGGAAAAATCCTTTTCCGTCCAGGCTTTTGCTCGACCAACGACAATCACCGATTGGCTGAATGTCTTAGTTCCGGTTGCGGTAATATCCGTAACCCCATCATAGTTGAGGGGTTCTCCATCGATCAACCCCAGCATGGGGATCGTCCCGAAGTATGACCCGGTTTGAGCCGAGAACATCGTTTTAAGATCTGATCGGGTACGCAAGGCACCTGACTTGATTAACTCGTTTCGTTTGAGATTTGGAACACGCTCAACGTACTGTCCAAAAACTTCTCCGTTAAATAATTTTGCATCAAATTGTGGCATTTTTTGCCCTCCTTAAAGTTTAATAATCTTGTTGCTCTTTGTTTCTCTGTTTCATTAATTCGCTCAAGGGTATCTTGGGATTCGCTGCTGGCTCGCCTTGTGGTTTCGTAGTGATCTTTGGAAGCGGATCAGTTTCAGTTTTAAAGGCCCCGGGATTGTTTTCTTTGAGTTGCCCCATATAATCATCAACCCCCAAGAATTTGCCATCCTCCAACTTAAATTCTTTTGCTTTTAATTCAGCAAGCACGGCCTTTTTTGCTAATTCTGAGGTGAACTCATAGCCGCCTAAATACTTTTCAAGTGCAAAGCTATAATCCTTTTCTTTGATCTGATTCTTTAGGTTCTCAGTATCTGCTTTGTATTTCTCTTCCCATTCCTGAGCTGCTTGCTTAATCCCGTCAATATCCAGATCCTCAAAGCTTTTAATCGCTTTATTGGCTTCTTCAAGCTGTCCTTTTACGCCTTCCAGCTCATCTGCCACCCTCAATGTCTCTTGCTTGTGTTTTTCAATGTCTGCACCGTTTTCAGCCATAATCGTGTCAATGGCTTCTTTTTCTAGTCCTAATCCTTCTAAAAATTCACGCTTCATGTTTACTCCTTCTCATTACGCTTTTTACGAGGTCGCTCTCACAGCATCGTAGTTTTACGACATCGACTCGGTCAAAATTTGACATAAAAATAAGACCTGTCCCAATCGTGGCGATTGCCGTTTGTGCATCGACTCGGTCAAAATTTGACATAAAAATAAGACCTTAACCCTGGTCTCACGGGAGATGTTGATCACCTCCTAATCAGCAACAGCCTCATAAGTCATTTCGAATATATCTGGCTTACACGGATAAAACTCACCTTTCACTCCTTTTATAATATAGTCATCTTGATCGACTTGCATTGTACCCTCAAGCGTCTTAATCTCACCGCCGATTACTTCACCGGCGCACTGACTCCATAAAGTTATGAAGTCTTTCCCTTCTTTGATGAATCTTGGAGCACCTTGTTCATAATTGTTTTTTGTAAATTGCCACGCCTCAATCACCACCGGTTTCTTTCTATATTTCGCCATTCATATCCCATCCCTTTCTGATTCTTGGCATTAAAAAACCACCTAACTGTTTAAGCTTGGTGGTTTAGTCTTCTACTATTTCAAACACATCAGGCGGGTATAGATAATCTTCTTCTGTTTCATCGATAATCCTGTACCAACCCTTTTCCGTACTGATTACTTCATATACTTTATTTTTTAATAATGCTAAAGGATCACTCTCTCCGATGAATTTTACTTTCAATCAAACCACCTCTTTACTTTCATTTTTACCCTTCCAACTTTTTCGGCTTCAAACCAATGCAGTTCAGCTCTAGTTGGTTTATTATTTAAATCGACTAGACCTTCGCCTCTTACTTTTTTCCATTCTTTTTCAGGAACCTTATACTGTTTACTAAGATACTTTGCTACCTTTACAGGCTTTTTCGTTCCCTTACCGGCGAAAACAACTACTTTAATAATCTTGCTTCCTTCTACTAATTTCGCATAATCTCCGTTTGGAAGTTTGACGGTATCTTTAAAAGCCGCAGCCCCTAAACTTTTACCAATTTGAATGTCTGATAGACTTATTATATCATCTTTGCGCTTTTCTTCAAGGCTCTTAACATATTTTTTATTCGCCCAAACACTCTTTTGACTGATACTCCTGTCAAAGCCAAGTAGCTGGTGTCGGTCGTTCTGATATCTCAAATTGGCAGAATTACTAAAGTCCTTATAAAATTCTTTCTGTCTTTGAAGTTTAATGCTGGCCGTGGTAAAGGCTTCTTTATCGCCCATCGCATCATAACCGATCAACTCATTCTTACTTTGTCGCATGGCTGTTTCAATCTGTCGTTGTTTCTGGGTCGCTTCATAATGGGTATAGGTCTGGCCTTCGTACTTAAAAGGCGGTGGATCAATATTATCCAGTTCTTGATCACTATAGGATCTGGCAGATATCTCAGGAAAGAAAGCATAATAATTATGCCGACCATTCCGCCACGTATTTATAATAAAGATGAGCTAAACGAGATCCGTATCCTTGGCAGGGCCATTGCTTTTCAGAGTGATATGAAATAGATATTATACGCATTGTATGTATAATTTACTTGACGTTTATGCGTACAATGCGTATAATATACTTGCAAGGAGGCGACGATGAAGTTTAGAGAAGTAGAAAAATTGATATTGGATGATGGTTGGTACTACAAAAACACTAAAGGATCACACAATCACTACAAACATCCAACAAAACCCGGAAAAGTTTCAATCCCGAAACATTCCGGAGATCTTAATCTTAGAACTGTCAAATCCATAAAAAAACAGGCGGGCTTAATATAGTTCGCCATTGAAGGAGTGATTCGTATGAAGAAATTAGTTTATCCCGCTATTCTTTATCCTTTTGAAGCTGGTGAAGGATTTACAGTAGAAGTTCCTGACCTACTTGGTTGTATTAGTCAGGGGAATGATCTGGCAGAAGCAATCGAGATGGGTATTGATGCTGCATCGGGATGGTTGCTTGATGAATTGGAAGATGGTAATCCGTTACCAAAGGCTTCATCTCTTAATAGTATTGTCCCAGAAGATGGTGGCTTTATCCAGTATCTTGTTTTGGATATAGATACCTATACTGAAAAACACGGGAATAAGGCCGTTCGTAAAAACTTAACAATTCCATCATGGTTGAACACCTTAGCCGAAAAACAGAATATCAACTTTTCAGAAGTCTTGAAAGATGCTCTAACTGATAAGCTACATATTGCATAAGTGATGAAATCTTTAATGTGATCAATGCAGTGATGTTCTATTCTCTACTTCTATTGCAAAAGAAGTGTAAAGCCATTCACAAGTTTTTGTGAATGGCTTTTTTCCTTTTATAAAACAATC
>CAZWEU010000070.1:0-4504 GCA_964632785.1 uncultured Lachnospiraceae bacterium
TAAAATATTTTGTAATAAGGGATTCATTCGGCTTCCTCCCCTTCTAGCTTGTCTTTAAGGTTTTTAGCTTTTAATTCCTTCTTAATGGCTAGGACCATCTTGGCTTTTTTATAATCACTGACATAAATCCGCTTGGCCAGCATTTGGTAGCCACTTTCCCGACACTCGGCCAAAATTCCCTTGTAGTAGCGAATCGATAAGAGGACAGGCAAGCGGGCATCCCGGTCGTAAAGAGAAAGCTTGCTCTCAACATGGTCGTATCGCTGCTCGGCCTCTAGAGCCAGGGCTTCCCATAATTTAATTAAATTCGCGCCGGCTAGGGGACCGGCCAAATCCTTTTCTGTCACCTGATGGGCCTCCATCATCTGCCTTGGTAAATAAATGCGGCCCATCTTATAATCGATTCCAATATCCCTTAAGATATTAGTAATCTGCATGGCCTCACCCAGTTCAATGGAGGCGTTTTCTAGCTGGCCACTTTGGTCACTACTCAGGATTGGATTGAGCATCAAGCCGACACTTCCGGCCACTAGGTAACAATAGTCTAGTAAGTCGGCCAAGGTCTCTGCCTGTTTAAAATCGACATCCTTTAATTGGCCCCTGAGCATGTCGGCAAAGGGGGCGTAATTTAGATCAAAACGCTCAAAAGCCCAAGCCAAGGCCCGCCACATTGGCTCATCCGGCACTTGACCGCCTTTAAAGGCTTTTAATTGCCTTTGCATGGTCGCAACTATTTCCGGATTTTTTTCTTCATCAATGGCATCATCGGCAAGCCGGCAAAAGGCATAAATGGCAAAAACCGCTTGGGCTTTTTCCCCCTCTAGGGTCCTAAAGGCCCGGTAAAAACTGCTGGAATTTTCTTTTATCAGTCCTTCACAATAATTTAAATCATCTTTAAGCTGATTCATCTTGATTAAGCCATCCCTTCATCTAACATTATTTTATCCTAAGCGATAATACACTTATTATACCAAGAGTTTGTGACAATAAACAATGCTTTTAAGGGATTTTCTCTTCAATTAAGGGCTTTTATATTCAGTTTATCCATTTTTTTTGTTAATTTTTCACGCTCCAAGGGCTTTTCAAGATAGCCATGGATGCCTAAGTCTTTTGCCTGCTTAATCGAGCCTGTATCTGTCAAAATGGAGATCATCACAATTTTTACCCGCTTAACCGCGCTTAGCTTGCGCTTCTTTTCAAAATCGCGTATGGCTTTAAGGACCTGAAGGCCATTGACTTTAGGGATCATAATATCAAGGCAAATTAGCTGGTAGCCTACGCCTTCTTTTTCCGCAATCAAATAGGCCTCCAAGGCTTCGATCCCATCGATGACCATATCGCAGGCCCCGTAATTTGATAACACCTTGTATAAAAAGTGCCGACTGGCCAAATCATCTTCTACAATTAGAATTCTCATTTTGCCCTTTCCTCGTCTTTATCGTTAACGTCAGGCCTACTAAGGTCGCACATCCCTGATATTTAAAAAATAAAGACTCATACTTGCAATTTACCCCCTTTATGATAACACGGAAAGGTCAGCGTCCCTATTTTTATTTTCCTATGATCTTTGTCTTTAGCCTCTTTGTTTTAGTTTTTTAAAAAGGGCATTGAGGTCTCTTAATTTTTCCCCGGTCTCTTGGAAATTTCCTCTTCGGGCCTCTAACTCAATCTTAAAAGCCGCTGTTTTTAAGGCCTCGACTTCAAAGCGGGTGGCCAATTGTTTGATCTGATTGGCATGGGATTCAATTTTTTGAAAATCATTTTTTTCTACCCGCCCGTTTAGGGCCAAAATCGCTTCTTTTAAGGCCGCCAGTTTATCGGCATCGAGCATTTGATCATCAAGCCTTTCTTTTTCTCGCAGTTCATAGTCGCCGTCTTCATTGACGATAATGGCAATCTGGTCGAGATTAATTTTAACACTTTTTTGGGCAATCGTCTTTTCGATGGCATTGATTAAGTTTTCGACTTGAATCGGCTTGGCGATGTAGTCATCCATACCGGCTGCTAAAAACATGTCACGGTCGCCTTCAAGGGCATGGGCGGTGACCGCAATAATTGGTATCTGCTCATTAAAGCTGCGAATCTCTCTGGTCGCCTCAAGGCCGTTCATTTCCGGCATCTGGATATCCATCAGAATCAGGTCAAAACCGTTGGCCCTAACCATGTCGACGGCCTTGAGGCCATGGTCGGCAATTTCGACCCGGTAGCCATAGCTTCTCAGCATTTTTGAGATGACAATTTGATTGACCCGATCGTCTTCGACCAGCAAGATTAAGTGGTCGCTATCAAGGGCATAGACTTGGCGCCGCTGGTCGTCAAAGGGGTCGGTCCTTGCCTCTTCAAGCGGCAGGGTAAAGAAAAACTGACTGCCCAGGCCAGTCCTACTTTCCACCCAGATTTGGCCACCCATTAAGACCACCAGTTCTTTGGTAATGGTAAGGCCTAGGCCGGTTCCTTGGTAGTCTCTGGTGAAAGAGGCATCGGCTTGGACAAAGGACTCAAAAATTCTTTCAATGTTTTCGCCTTCAATTCCCAGCCCCTGGTCTTCGATGCAAAAAAGCAGCCGGTCTGCTTCTCCTTGGCTGGGTGGATTCTTTTTAATCTTGACCCAGATTTCCCCTTGCGAGGTAAATTTAATAGCATTACTGATCAAATTATTCAAGACCTGTTGGAGCTTTTGCCCATCAAGCATGATGAATATAGGCAAATCAGCGGAAAAGGAATAATTAATGGCCAAGTTTTTTTTCGCTGCCAGGGGCATCTGGGCTTTGACTATCCGCTCGATCAGGCCTTTAAGGTCAGTCGGCTTTTTTCGTAGTTTCATCTTACCGGCTTCTATTTTAGAAAAATCAAGGATGGCATTGATGGTGTCTAAAAGGGCGTTGGCACAGGTCTTCATAATGTCAATGTTTTCCTGTTGGTCGTCATTTTTTAGTGATAATTTAAGCAAGTCAACCATGCCGACAATCCCATTAAGAGGGGTCCTGATTTCGTGGCTCATATTGGCTAAAAATTCACTTTTAGCACGGGCCGCCAGCTCAGCCTCTTCTTTGGCCTCCTGCAGGTCTTTTTCAATTTGAAGCTGCTGGCTGATATCCCGGATCATCATCATCAGCATGGGCTGGTCCTTGATACTGTATTGGTTGCAGGCCAATTCTACCGGTAAAAAGTGACCATCTTTCTTTTTAATGGACGTCTTAAAACGAATTGGCTTATCCATCTTAGGCGATTTTAGATAATGGATGATCTCATCATTAAAGCCAATCACCTGCTTGTCGATGGCAAAAAATTCCTGATAATCATAGCCGATCATGTCCGTCGCCGTCTCATTCACTTCAATCAGCTGGCCACTGCTTTTATCAGCAGCCACTTGCCAGATAAGGATGGCATCGACCGACTTATTAAAGGCCCGTTCAAATTTATCTTGGTTTTCTTTTAATTCTTTCGCTTTCATTTTCTCTTCCATACCCTCTTACACCTTAGTCCTTGCCGGTGAACAAGCCAATCAAGATTTCTATCCTGGCCATGGTTTCTTCTTTGATTGAAAAGGTATACTCTTGCCACCGCCATTTTAAAATAATTCCCGTCGCCACATCTAGAATCATTTCTGCCATGGTGCTTGAATCGCTTTCTGAGCTTATGCTTTTCTCACTCTTGGCCTGATCAAGCATCTGGCCAATAAAATCTTCCCGTTTACTTATAAGTGCTTCAATTTTTCCGAGCAGGGCTTCGTCATACATTAACTCCCCATATAACTGGTTTAAGGCGGTGATCTGGGGATAATTTTGATAGTATTCGGCCAAGGCTCTAAAAAAACAACGAATGGCATCAAGGCCTGCCAGGTCTTGCTGACGGCAAGTCGCCATGATGGCATGGTCAAACTGACCGAAGTGATCGATGGTGGCCAGTAAAATCTCATCCTTGTTTTTAAAATGGCGAAATAAAGTTCCTTCTGAAACCCCTTCCTGCTGGGCAATTAATTTTGTCGATAAGTTTTGAATCCCCACCCGGTCAAGGACTTCGATGGTTGAAATTATGATCCTTTCTTTTCGGTGGATTAATTTATTGGTCATTTTAACTCCTAGTTACTCTCTCAAAGTGAGTGTTCACTCCTACTTTAATTATACTCTTTCTTGCCTATTAATCAATCTTTTTCATTTTTTTTACCAATTATCGCACCGGGTTTCTTTTAGCCCACCTTAAGTGTCTTGATAGCCTTTTAACAGCTGATCTCAAGTGAAGAGGATAATAAAAGGCCTTAGCTCTTACAATTACGAGCTAAGGCCTTTTATCTTTAAGTAGGTCAATCATTTTTAAATTTTTTATCTAATACTTGTCGTCGCCATGGTCATCCAGGCTAATTTCAACTTGACCTTTTGATGTCGGTTTTTTTTCCTGGTCCTTGCTTTTCCCCTTGTTTTTTTTGTTATGGCCTTTTAATTTAAAGACATCGACCATTTCTTTTAGCATCTCCGCCTGGCCGGTTAGCTCTTCACTAGCTGCC
>CAZWEU010000071.1:0-4441 GCA_964632785.1 uncultured Lachnospiraceae bacterium
ATTTTCAGTTTTTAGTTTTTCAGTCGTTAATGCTTCTTTTTCTTTATAACTATTAACTAAACTTCTTGTATATGGATCTTTAGGATTGTTTATTACTTCTTCCATAGCACCGAATTCAGAAACCTTACCTTTGTTAAGTACCAATATTTTGTTAGCTATTTTTTTTGCTAGCCCTAAATCATGGGTTATAATCATCATTGTCTGATCTTCTAGTCTTAGAAGTGTATCCACTACATCATTCCCACTTAATATATCTAGTGCACTTGTTGGTTCATCTGCAATCAATAAATTTGCACTCCCCAATGCTAATATCGCAATGGCTACTCTTTGAGCCATGCCACCACTAAGTTGATGTGGGTAAGACTCCAGCACTCTTTCAATATCTTCAAACCCGAGTTTTTCTAATGTTTGGGTCGTTTTTTCTTTTACTTGAGATTTTTCACAGAGCTTGTGCCAGAGCAAATAGTCCTTAAATTGTTCAATTATTTTAAGTGATGGGTTTAATGAAAGTTTAGCATCTTGAAAGATAATAGAAAATTTGAAATCACTTCCACCCTTTTTTGAATTTAATTTTTCATTCAATTGAATACTTCTTCCCCTAAAGCTAAGTGTTCCCCTCTCAATGATTGAGTTATTCGGAAGAATACCTACCATCGCATCAACTAAGGTGCTTTTGCCTGAGCCACTTTCACCAATTACTGCAAGCCTATCTCCTTTATTGATCTCAAAGGAAACGCCCTTCAACACTGACACTTTTTTATTTTTCACCCGAAAATAAATGCATAAGTCTTTCACTTCTATGAATTTTTCCATATTCCTAGCACTTCCCACCTCGCCGTTATGTATAGAGGCTCCTGTTTTTCTCTAAAATATTCGCCAATTATATTAAAACTAAATACTACTAAAAATATTACTAAAATAGTAAAGATCAGTAAATTAGGCTGTGTCGACATATAAACTCGACCGTCTGATAGCATACTACCCCATTCCGGAGCTGGCGGCTGCCCACCTAAGCCAAAAAACGAAAGAGTCGCAATCGATAGAATTACATTACTTAACTCGAATGTGAAGTGTACGATGATTTGGCTTATTATATCGGGGAAAATATCTCTTCTGATTATTCTCAGATTACTAGCACCAGAAACTTTTGAAGAAATCACGTGAGCCGAATTTAATGATTCTAGTGTTAAACTTTTAGATAATCTAGCTGTCTTTGCCCAAAATGTAAATACAATTAATATCAAAATTTTGCCTAATCCTGGTCCAAAAAAACCTGAAACAGCCATTGCTATCACTATAAATGGACAAGCGATTAATATATCTGCCGTTCTCATTATTATTAGATCAAAAACATTTCCATTATTAAAGCCACTTATGATGCCTAAAATCATGCCCAACAATGTGGTTAAGAATAAGGTGAAGAAGGATGATGGAAGTGTTATCCTGCCCCCAAATAATATTCTACTAAATATATCTCGTCCAAAGTTATCCGTTCCAAAAGGATGTTCCCAACTCGGATCTAGGAACCGCGTGTTAATATCACCTTCAAATGGGCCATATTTTGTCACCAAGGGGGCAAATATACACATCAATGTTATTATTGACAAGATCGATATCGCCATCCATAATAAAGTTTTATTCCTCATCCCATCAGCTCCATTTCGAATTATACTAATCCCCAGTTTACCTGTAAAACAAATCTATTAGTGTCGATTAAGCGAATGCACTCACCCTTTCTGCTTTTCACCCAAGAGATAAAAAATCTTATCACCCTAAAATTGGTCATTTTTGCATGATCACTTGTTAAGAATCGCTTGCTTCTATGGATGATTTGGATTAAGTATTTTATAGATTGAGTCCGTCAATAAATGGACAATCATTACCATGAAAATAACGAGCAAAACATAGGCTTGAACTACTGGATAGTCTTGTCTTAGCACTGCTGTTAAGCCATAATTCCCTAAACCTGGCCATGCAAACAAGTTTTCTGTAACGACTAAGCCACCTATTGAACCCGCTAAAGAAAGGCTGATCTGAGTCCAAATCGGATAAAATGAGTTTCTAATCGCTTCTTTTATTAATTTCATTTTAGAATAGCCCTTAGAAATTCCATCCTTGATATAGGTCTTTCCTAATTCATTGATTATCTGATTTCTAATTAATCTCGTAAGTTTTGGTGCTTGTGTAATTGCAATTACAATTACTGGCAACCAAAGCCTGTCAATGCTCGTCGAATTAGTCATCGGGTAGATCTTTAGTTTTACTGAAAATAATTGTAGTGATAATACTGCCACTGCAAAGTAGGGTATCGATTTAAGAAGAACTGTCATAAATTGAATCAGTCTGTCTTGCCACTTTGAGAGATAGATTACTGATACTATGGCTAAAATCATCGATAGCAAAATTTCTATTATAACACTGGTTAAAGCCAAAATAATACTTGGCATGATCGTTCTCTTGATGCCCGATGAAATCTCCTCCCCACTTACTATTGAATATCCAAACTCCAGTTTAAAGGCTCCTTTGATCCAATGTGTATATTGCTTTACAATTGAATCGTCCAGCCCATACTCTTTTTTTAGTTCTTCTATCTGCTTGTCTTTTATTTCTTGTGGTATGGCTTTCCCTGTGGGTTCGTTTATCATAAGAGAAATAGGATCACTAGGCGAAAGTCTGACTAAAAAAAATATAATTAATGATGCCAGCAAGAGCGACAGCAAGACGGCTAATAATTGTTTGATTATATTTTTAAACATGTTTTCCCCTTAACAATAAAGAGATGGAGCCTGTCTTGCGACAAGCTCCATTCTACAATTTATTTTTCAAAAGACAAGTCCGGATTCACACTATATTCAAAGCTCATAAAGTGTGGTATAAATCCTTTTACATTTTTGTTAACGGCAACCACAACCGGTCTAGGCATCAGTGAAATTAAATTGCTATCCTCGGCGACTTGTTTGTTTATTGTTGATAGGAGTTCATGTTGTCTATCTGCATCTCCCGTTTTTTCTAGCTCCTGCAAAGCTTCATTTACTAGGTCATTATCATATTTGCCATAATTACAAGAACCATCTACTCCAAAGTGAGTGTAGGCAATTGGATAAGGGTCTCCAAAATTCGTCCACGTTTCAATAAGACCATCCCATTCACCCGTTTCTCTTGCCGCCTCAATTAGTGAATAATCACCGTGACGTAGATCGACATCTACTCCTAAATTCATCCATTGGCTCTGGACCGCCTCACCCAATAATTTATCACGTCCAAAAGTATGTAAGGTGAATTTCATCGTTTTTCCATCTTTTTCTAATAGTCCATTAGAATTTTTTTCCCATCCTGATTCCTTCATCAACTCTTCAGCCTTTTTTATATTTTGGCTGTAAATAAGATTTCTTTCGTCTTGGAATTGCGGATTTGATCCTAACCATGTTGTACTTGGTTCAGAAAAACCTTCGGTTGCAAATAATGAGAGGGCATCTCTGTCTAAAGACCAATTTAATGCCTGTCTCACATTTTTATCATCATATGGCGGGCGTTGTAAGTTCATATAAACCGATAAGGTTCCACTTGGGGTAATTTTGTAGACATTGACATTCCCGCTGGCTTCCAAATCTGCTACTTGAGGTGGCTCTAAGGCCCTTATGATATCAGCATCTCCATTTTGAGCTGCTATTTTTCTCGCATCCGGATCAGGCATTTCTTCCCACTTTATATATTTAATTTCAGGTTTTTGTCCCCAATAATCATCAAATTTTTCTAAGCTAATCTTCTCCTTGGGGATATATTCTGTAATTTTATACATACCTGTTAAATCTGTTTCTTCTATCGTTGTAAAATCCTTATCCGCATTCATTATATAAGCACTTGTCAAAATCAATGGTATATTTACATTTTGTTTTTCTGTTGTAGCAATAACTTCTAATTCTCCACCCTTAGTAAAAGTTATTCCTTGTAGTAAACTTTCGCCATCAGGGCTGTTCTCTCTATACCTTACCATCGATTTTATTACTTCTTCTTCGTCTAAAACTTTACCACTCCAAAAGATTACGTCATTTTGTAACTCAATTTTCCAATTGTTTTCATCTGTCTGACTAATCGATTTTGCTAGTTCCGGAACTATTTCTCCCTCTTCAGTAATTTTCGTCAAAGCTTCAACTGCACCAACAGACCTAAGATAAGTTCCTGACTGTTTCTGTGTTGGATCTAAAAAATAGGGAACTTCTGATGTAACAATATTCAAAGTATCTTTTTCTGTTTCTTGCCCCGAAGGACTCTTTGCACCATCAGCTGTTTCTCCATCTCCTGAGCAACCTATCAAAGCTAGGCCACTTAACAACAATAGTCCAATAATAAGTAATCTTCTTAGATTCATTATACTCTCCCATTTCACTAGTCAAGTCCTTTTTTGTGTGTAAATTCCTCGGCAGTAAATTTAAGCAGCTGA
>CAZWEU010000072.1:0-4386 GCA_964632785.1 uncultured Lachnospiraceae bacterium
ATTCACAGCATCAGACAGATAGGATTTTGGCAGTGCCTTGGCCTGCATACCAATAGCGCAAGGTGGATACTTTCATCGTATTCGCTTCGCACCAGATTTCGGCTGAAAGACCGGAATTGCGATAGTCATCAACCTGCTGGCGACGAAGTTCATCTTTAGACATTAAAAATACCTCCATTTATTAATCTAATGAAGGTATTATCTCATTCATTTTTAGCGTGAAATAGGTGTAGTCTATTTGACATTAACTGTCCGTAAGACCCACCCTCCTTGACCAAAATAATCCCATCCATTTCCATGGTCAGTAGGATTTCAAGCAGATCGGTCATGACAATACCCATGCTCCTCTCAATTTCCTCGGCACTTTTCGGTCCATGAGCCAATAAATTATAAATATCTTTCTCTATCCCCGTTGCCGCTTGAAGGGGAGCAGCCGCCACGCTTTTAGAGGGACCTTCTTCTTTTTTAAAAAGAAGCTGTGAGGGATGAATAAGAATCCTTGCCCCACCGGCAATCAAGCCATTGCAGCCCACCCCCGTCGGCCGACTAAGATCGTGGGGAAGGGCGTAAAGAGGGCGGTCAAGGGTCTTAAAGAGGTCAGCTGTGATCAAGGCTCCACTGTTTTTCCCCGCTTCAACCACCAGTAATTTTTGGCTAAAATAGGCAATCAAGGCATTGCGTTTGGGGAAATTCCGGCCGTGGGCCGGTGTATCTGGCGGAAATTGTGAAAGAAGACCGCCTTTTTCAGCCACAGCGGCAAAAAGGGCGCGGTGCTCCTTTGGATAAAGATGGTTTAAGCCATGTCCGACAAAAGCCAGGGGATAGGCCCCTTGTTTGAGGCAGGCAATATGGGCATAGCCATCGATTCCCTTGGCTAAGCCACTGATAATTTGACACTTCTGCTGGGCCAAATAAGTGGCAATCTCAAGGGTCATCATTTTCCCATAGTCGCTACACCGCCTGGCCCCAACAATGCCAATTGCCTGATCGAGAGGCTTTAACTGGCCCTTTAGATAGAGGAGAATCGGGGCTTGACCATGGCTTTTTGCCGTTTGCGGATATCGGGGATCGTCCCAAGTGATTAAGTCAATCGCAGTCCGGTCACAAGCATCAAGGACCTGCTTGGCCCCTTCCAGACAACGAGACTTTGTAATGGCTAAAGCCAAGTCTGGACCGACCCCACCAACCATTTTTAAAGCATCTTCACAAGCGTCATAAACTCCTCGCGGACTCTTAAAGTAGGCCAGTAGTCTTTTTTGAAGAACCGGTCCCACCCCTTTTAATTGGGTCAACCAAAGCCAATATTCCATTTCGCCCCTCATAAAATAGCCATGGCTGCCCGGTCTCGCTCTAAATCCCGCGACATCAGAGCTAGGGCGACATCTTTTCTGCGGATTTTTTCAGACCCATCCAGATCAGCAAAGGTTCTGGCAATTTTTAAATACTTATGATAAGCCCGGGCACTATAGGAGTAGCGCTCATAGGCCCGTTTCAAAAGCTTTTTCCCTTCTTCTTCGAGGACGCAAAAATCCTTGACTTGATTATTATTCATCTGAGCATTTGAATTGATTTTTTCAAAGTCTTTAAAGCGTTTTTGTTGAATCACTCGCGCCCCATCAACTCGTTCGCGCAGGTCTTCAGAGCTCGCCCCACTCAGTTCATTGGTCAAATCCATAAAATCAACTGGTCGGACATATTTTTGGATATCCATCCGGTCAAGGATTGGTCCGGAAATTTTTTGCCGATATTTCAGGACTTCATAATCACTACAGCGACACCGGTCATTTCCATAATAGCCGCAAGGACAAGGATTCATGGCGGCAATGAGCATAAAAGAAGCTGGATAGGTATTGGTGTATTTAACCCGGGAGACGGTTACCTTCTGGTCTTCCATGGGTTGCCTCAGGGATTCCAAGGTTTTTTTACTAAATTCAGCAATCTCATCCAGAAACAAGACCCCATTATGCGACAAGGAGATCTCACCCGGGGTCGCATCCCGGCCACCGCCAATCATGGCATTAGTCGAGACATTGTGGTGGGGTGAGCGAAAGGGCCGATTGCTAATTAATCCCCCGCGCTCTTTTAATATCCCAGCAACACTATAAATCTTTGTCACCTCCAGGGCTTCTTCTTGGGTCATGGTCGGTAGGATGCCGGGGATCCGCTTGGCAATCATCGATTTGCCGCATCCCGGTGGGCCCAACATTAAAAGATTATGGCCCCCAGCTGCCGCCACCACAATCGATTCAATCAAGGCGTTTTGCCCCTGGACCTCGCGAAAGTTAAGAAGGCTTGAAGGCTCATTAGCAAGGGCTGAGACTACCGCTTTAGTTTTTTTATAATCTTCCTTTTCTTCTAAAAAGGAGACAACTTCTGAGAGGCTAGTAAAGCCATAGACCGCCACCCCATTAACTAGCGAAGCTTCCTCAACATTTTCTTCCGGGACAATGATGTGTTTAATCCCCGCACTTCGGGCGGCAAAGACCATGGGAAGGATCCCCGAGCAGGCCCTTAATCGGGCATTTAGGGACAATTCACCGATGATGGCAAAGGTTTCAACCCTGAGCAGGTCCATCTGCTTGGTTTCGATTAAAAGACCGATGGCAATGGCTAAATCAAAATGTGACCCACTTTTTTTAAGGTCACTAGGGGCTAAGTTGATCACCACTTTTTTCTTAGGAAAGCGATAATGGCTATCATGAATGGCCGCTTCGACCCGTTCCCGGGCTTCCTTGACCGCCGTATCACCCAGGCCAACGATCGAAATCATCGGCTGGCCATGGATGGCTTTAATCTCCACATCGACTAGGTAAGCCTCTACCCCAGAAATCCCAAAACTCTTAACAATGGATGCCATTATATTTCCTCCCCAACTTTTTAGTCTTAGACTCTTTGAATAATGCCCCGGCCAATGCCCGTCAGCCTCTCAAGTTGGCGAATGGACAAGCCATATTCTTCTTTCAGGGCTCTTAGATAGGCATTTCGCTTTTTAAGATCAAACGTTTGCATTTGCGTCCCATAAGCAACGCCACAATGCTTTTTAATAATCTCTCTAGCCTCCTCATCCTTTAAGCCTTGACTCTGAGCGATATCTAGGCACTGGTCTTGGTTGTCTTCTTTAATGTAAGCGATAAAGGCTACTATTGCTTTTGGCCGATCACTCGAAAAAAGCTTAAGGGCAAAATCGATATCGGTTTTTTTATTGTTGGTCACATAGTCATGATAATTCGTCCAAGGGTAATCTTTAACCTCCTTGACCAGCTTAGCCTTTAAGGGGTTTTGAAAAATATAGCGTAAGACGGTCAAAAAATAAGGATCATCATCGACCGGCTCACTTTTAAAGCGATCTTGAAAGAGGTAGCCGACCCGGTCATATTTTTTATTATACCAGAAGACATAGGAGCTACAGATTCGTCGCATAATCATTTCCAATGGCTCCACTTCAACTTTAAGCAAAAGATGGACATGGTTGCCCATTAAACAGTAAGCATATAGTTGATAGCCAGACACGTCCTTGTAGTGGCTTAAGGTATCAATAAATTTAAAATAATCTTCGTCATCCTCGAACAAGGTTTGCCGATTGATCCCCCTCATAATGATGTGATAGAAGCCATCTTTACTTTTCACGCGCGCCGATCGTGCCATAACATTTCCCCCTTAACGTATTTTCTCATCAATCACCATAAGCAGAAAGCTTCAACGTCTTAAATCTTTATTCGTCTTTATTCTTATTATAATAGATCTTTTGATAAAATGCTATCAAAATTGATGGCCTAGGAAAAAGAGAGGCGACTAATTGGAGAATTCAAATTCTTCAGCGAGATTGGTGGCTGGGGATTTGCCGCAAGTGATTGGGAGTGATGGAAAGGCAAGAAGATCATGGGAACGGTATGATTATTTAGTGAGATTTGATGAACTTTTCCGGCCAGGCAAGAAGAGCTTTGGCTTCGTTTTGCGGTTTAGAGTGTGTCAGCGCCCCCGTCCCCGTGTCACCCTCAGTGAAGAAGTTCAAAACTTTGCAACTACAACAGGAGCAGATGCTGCAAAGCGTGTTACATTAACAGGTGGCAGTGATATAGCTTCTGTAACAGCAACTAAGATTGAAAAAGATGATGTTGATAAAACAAAATATACTGTAACACTTAGTGGATCTGCTTTAAACTTAGTAGACAGTGCACTAGCTAATCTAAAAATATTTGTAAAAGGTAACGATGACTCGTTAACTCCAATTACAGATTTATCTGGTGAAGAGATGAAAGCTGATTATGCTAAGATTATTACAGTAGCTAAAGATCAAGTTAAACCTAAACTTGTTTCTACAAACATAGTAGAAAAAGACCAGCTAATAAAAGTCAATCGTTAAAAAAACTTTTTTTTTAGAAATGA
>CAZWEU010000073.1:0-4225 GCA_964632785.1 uncultured Lachnospiraceae bacterium
GATTGTAGCGACAAATTGCCGAGACAGGGTATTTTCCAAATATTTCACTGTTAAGCTGGTACTCATAATCGATAATTTTTTCAAAGCCACTTTCATATTGTAAAAGCCAACTGACTTCACCGGTGATGGCAAAAGCCTGATAACCTTCGGCAATAGCCTCTAAAGACAAGGTTTTAAGAAGGGTGATCATGGTCCGGGCTTCAAAACAGCCATCTTTAGAGTAGGCATCGCGCTGGTCTAAAATTGATAATTGGCCGGAAGATAAAGCCCCTTCAACATCAATTAGGCTTGCTAATTTGGCAATTAGGAGGTCTTGATCATCATCACCGGCAATATAAAAGCACTTTTCATTGCGGATAATTCGAGAAGCGATATAAGCGGCACTTATTTCAGCGTTGTAAACATCATTATCATATAAAAGGACCATATGGTCTCCAGCAGCAATGAGCTTTAGTTCCTTTAAGGTATTAGAAAGATTCAATTATTAACCTCCATAAGAGTTTATATCTTTATTATACCATTAAAGTTTCTTTTATTTAAGTAAATTTCGACTGTATCAGTAAAAAATCCCTGTTCATGTTAAATCCGTAAATTTGGGGTAATTATAGAATATGGTAACAAGATTAGATAAAATAAAGCCCACCAATGATTTAACAGCGGTCCCTAATCGCTGTTTTTTTAGCTATTAGAGACTAGGAAGGTGAAAAAAATGAATGATTTTATTGAAATGAGAAAGCGCAGTTACAAGTCGAGAAAGCCTGTCGATTACCCGCTTTTATTTTTAGAAGACTATCTCAGAATAACAAGTGGTCTAGATGATCAATTTTTAAATAGAAGAATGGAAATGTTAAAAAGACTTACTTTTAAAAGGACCTTAGACAGGCAAGATCGGGTTGAATTAATAGTACTCTTGGGTGAGAATCCATATCTAGACCGCTTTATTGTCGATGTTTTGATAAAAAAATCCGATGAAGTGGCCAAAAAAATGGTTGGCCAAGCGATTAATAGGATTATTCGAGGCGAGGAAAAGCATGACCAGAAACTTTATCATCTTTTCGAGATCGCGATTGAATGTGGCATCGATAATTTAGAAGGGGTATCTCTGCTTCTTGAAAAAGACCACTTAGATTTAGACGTGTTGGCGATTGTAGTCGATTATATAAATGAATTTAATAAAGACGGTTTTGGCAAGCAACTTAACCACTTATTAGGACAGGATTATCCTGAGACGATCAAAATTCAGATTTTAAAGGCGGTCGTAACATCATCGTCACACACAGCTGCTGATAACTTTATAAAATTACAGAATTTATCAGACCCAAAGAAAGCCTTTTTCCATGATTACCTGACTTTTAAAAGTGGTGACATCGTCCTTAAAAAGCAAGGGATTTCTCTTTTACAAGCCATGTTTTATGGCGACTTCGAAGATAGTGGCAAGGGAAATAATGGTGGCTTAGCGGTCTTATTAAAGACTTTAGGCGACCAGCTAGCAAAAGATAGTCGGACCTCTTTGGTGGTCAGTATTACCCTTGACCAATCTTTGGATAAGGCCTTTATCTCTTATTGCAAGAAACACCATGTTTTTATCCGACTCCCCTTCTATCTGCAAGAGCTTAATGGCCGGTGTTTTATGAAACGGGAACTAGCGATAAAAAGGCAGATCGGCCATTTTCTAAAAAGGGCCCAAGTAATCCCGGACATTTTTTACATCCGCTACCTGGACAATGGCTCAAAAGCGGTTGGTGATTTGAGCAAAGAGCTGAATAAAAAGCTTGTCCTGACCCTGACCCCAGACCCCCATCGGGCCATGGTTGATGATCTTGGGAAATTAAAAAACCTTAACCTTGACGTCCTCTATGAGAAATTAAATAAGATAAAAATAGGGGATGAACTCCTGCAAAAAAGTGATCGCCTGCTTGGCATTGGTAATAAAAAAGTGGAAGAGGAACTGCAGGGCTATTTTCCGCAATTGCAGACTAAAAAGATAAAAATGATTGCCGAAGGCATCCAAATTGACCCTGACCTCGATTTAGATAAAGAAGACGATAGAGCAATAAAAGTGCCCCAGTTGAAGGGTCTAGATAAGGGTTTTTTTAATCGGCCAACTATCCTTAACGTTGGGCGTTTAGCCATTCAAAAGGGACAAATTGAACTTTTAAAAGCATGGGCTAATTCCCGACTTTGGCAAAACTATCATCTTTTAATCATCGGTGGTGATTTAGATAAAGCAAGCAAGGAAGAAAAAGAAGTAATTGATTTTTTCAAGGCTTATCTGGCTCGTCATCCACACTTAAAGGAGCGGTTTTTTCACCAAGGGGCAATGCCCAATAATCAAATCAGAAACTTAGAAAAGAGCATTATTAAAAAGTCCTTCGACTATCCCCACCTCTATCTGTGTTCAAGTAAAAAGGAAGAATTTGGTCTGGCTATTTTAGAGGCAATGGCCCAAGGATTTTTAGTCCTTGGACCGATTAAAGGCGGGGTTAAAAGCTATCTAAAAAATGGGATCAACGGGTTTTTAATTAATACCAGTAGTTGGCAAAGTATTAAAGATGATTGTGAAAAATATATTTATGATTCAAAAATTAACCAAGCGGCATTTAGAAAGATTCAAGCTTGCGGTCAGAAGACAGTCAAGGAACTTTTTTCAATGACAAAAATAAGCAATGAATTTTTAGCATTCTATCTAAGTTTAGAAGGAGAGAAAAATGACAATTAAGCATGTGTTTTTTATTAGTCCGCCTTTTTATTCCCATTTTAACCCCTTACTTGTTTTAGCCAAGAGCTTTAGAAAACATGGTGTCCAGGTCACTTTTGCCTGTAGCCGAGAATTTAAAGAAAAGGTTATGGACCAAGGCTTGAATTTCTACGAGATCGATATTAGCAACAATAGAAATATGGGGACCAGTGATGAAACGAGTCAACCTGATAGCGAAAAGATGAGATTAGAAGAATTCTTTGAGGCGACCAAAGAAGGGGCCATTGAGACATTGATCACCCAATCACGGCATCGAAAAGATGATATGCTCTATCAGCCCGAGGAACTGATTAAAACAATCGGGCAGGCAAATGATTTATTTGATATTGATTTGTTTGTTATCGATATCTTGTCCTACGCCGTCACCTTAAGTTTGTATTTTCTCAACTTACCCTTTATCACCTTTTGCCCACCCCATCCCAATACCATTCCGCAGCCTGGCCAGTCCTATGGGATACCACAGTATTGGCCGACTGTCTTTGAAATAAAAGACCAGGACTTAAGGTCCTTAAAAGAAATTGCCGGCAAAACTGAGAGTGACTTTACGAGGGTTTTTAATCAGATTATTTCCAACAACAAGGGCCTTAAGAAAACGGATAATGCCTTTGCCTTGGTCTCTGAAATTGCCATTATCTATAATTATTTTGATTTTTACCGGCGCGAGAAGAAAAATGCTCAACCTAAGCAGTTATTTATGGGAAATTGTTTTGAGCAAAAAGCACTGGACCAAGAATGGCTTGAGAAAGTTGCGACGAATGAAAAGAAGATAATGATTACCCTGGGGACTTTTTTAGCCAATCGAAAAGATGTCCTTGAGAAATTAATTTGTTTTACGCGAGAAATTTTTCCCCAAGCCCTTTTAATTGTGGCAGCTGGCTCAAATGCCAAAAGTTTAAAAAAGCTTGGGGGGGCAAACACCATCATTGAAGATTTTATCCCCCAAATAGGATTGATGCCCTATGTCGATAGGGTTATTTTTCATGGTGGCTGCAATACTTTTACCGAGGCCATGTATTATCAAAAAGACTTGATCGTCTTGCCTTTTTCAAGTGATCAATTTAATATTGCCTATGATATTGAAAAAAACAAGCTAGGAGGAGTCTTAGATCCAAATCACTTTACAAAAGACGATTTGTTAAAGGCCTTTAATCAAGAGACCTCAGAAGCAAGCCTAAGGGCTTGGTCTGAGGTCTCCAGAGAAAGAGGGGCCGATTATGCGGTTAAGCGCTTGTTGGACTAGCGGAAACATTTATTTAAGCTCAAGATAAGCAGTGTCATTGTCATTTGATAAGGCGTCAGTCGTTTCAGCCAGTGACATACCCTTGGGCAAGACTTTAATCTGAATGCCCTCTAGGCGGTAACCATAGCCGGAGGAGCCAGATTGCTCACCATTATTAGCCCAACCCATCCAGCCAAAATTTTGGACATGGGTGCGGTAATAGATATCAAAGAGTTGGGCATCTCGGC
>CAZWEU010000074.1:0-3979 GCA_964632785.1 uncultured Lachnospiraceae bacterium
TTGCATACTTGGCGCTGTTTTTATTCAGAGCCAGCACCATCTGGCTGTAGATGAAAAGTTTCGGGATATAGTCATCATTCTGATTTCTGATTGACTGCGAAACAGCCTGCGCCACGTCAACCTGAGGCGCCTTACATTCAATCACGCAAAACGGAATACCGTTGACGAACAGAACGATATCCGGGCGGACCGTCTCCGTCGATCGCGATCGTTCAACACGGTATTCGGCTACGACATGAAACTTGTTACGGCCGGGATTGCGCCAGTCGACATAGTTCATGGTGAAGCTTTTCGAGTCCCCTTCTATGGTCTGCTCCATAGCGGTTCCAAGCGTGATCAGATCATAAATCGCCTCATTGGTTTTTAAGAGCCCGTCATATTTGATGTTTTTCAGCTTCTGGATGGCGGACTGAACATTCTCCTCGCTGAAGAGGTACTCGCTGCCCTTGTAGCGAATGCGATTTATCTCTTTGAGCTGGTTGCGCAAAATGTTGTCTAGTAGCACATTGGAAAGCCGCCCCTGACGCTCCGTCAAGGCTTCTTCTGGTGAAATATATTCATATCCAATCGCCACCAGCAGTTGTATCGCCTGGATCTGTGATGTCAATTTTTCGTTGGTTGCAAATTCATACATAACAATCCCTTCCATTAATTCTGATACAGAAATAAGAGGCGAAAGTGCGTAATGATAAAAGATATTTTTTGTTCAAAGTATCATCTCAAAAACCACCACAGACCATAAGATAGCGTCCCCAGAAGTGACGCTACAAAAACTATTGTTAGTGACAATGGAACTTTGTCTCGCCAAAATCTGAAATTCTTTTGCTCATCTATCCAGTCAATCTGATGTTGCCAAAAAAACTTATGATGTGCATACCAATCACTGAACAATATTTGCTTGTGAATGCATTTTTTGTAATAACAATCAAGAATTTTTTTTAGCTCTTCTCCACTTTGGATTAAATCATCGTCACTAGATGACTTCACTTTATAATAGAGCGTTTTAAGTTCATTAAAGAGCTGAGTTAAATCAGATCCTTTTTCAGCGTATTTATCTTTATCTTCGTTATATCGTTCTATGTAAAATCCTGCTATACCAAGAACCAAAAATGCCGCAGAAAGAGATTTAGCCGACAGGATATCTATAACTAAACCGAATATTCCTACAGCCATAGAACTGAATGATATAAGCCCAGGAGCTTTTTCAACGATGTCATAGGTCGCAAAGTGTTTCTTAGCCCCAAAGCCTACGTTATATGCTACATCTGCAATTTGCTTTAACAGATCTTCTTTTTTCATATTATTCCCCTGTGACTATTGGGACGTCTATGCTGCTTCTTGCGACAACCACATTGTTCTTCACGATGTAACATTCAACAATATGTTCACCTTTAAATGATGTTCGTTCCTCTTTCCTGCAGTCTCCTGAAACTATTTGACCTCGAATCATATCCTTCTTCTTTGCGACATCCCCACGGTTTAAAACTTTCCACTTATAGACAAACGGTTCTGGAACTTCATTTTCACAAACTCGAAAGAGTAATTTTTTCTGTGCAAGCAGAGGAAAACGTTTCGCCAACATTCTTCTCAAACTCTGAGTTCGAAATCCAGCTTGGCTAACATCACAGTCGATCCTGAGATTGTACTGAATGTCAACATCATAAAAATCTTCGATAAACTCCTCTGTGTTACGCCATGTATCAACCTCGGCTTTACTTGCTTCTTTTTCTTCAACGGGTTTCGCAGGAAACGGTCTCCCGTAAACTTTCTTCCATTTTTCGTGTGCTATTCCTGAATCACCGGAATTGATGGCATCCAAACAAAGCTCATAGGCTTTCTTTGCGTTTCTTTGAAATTTTTTCTTAACCTTGACATTTTGGCCACTTCCCAAAGCTTTGTAGTGGTCTTGATTCGGTTGATCTTTGAGATACTTAAAAAAGTCTCGACTCATCCAGTCATAATACATAAAACTTCTGTCATCATAGTCAGAAGTCGACTTCAGAAAGTTGTAAGCCAAGGTATCTATCAAAAGACCACCCATAACTACACCATGTTTGTTTTTCCAGGCCCGAGCCATTTTGCATAAACGGCGCAGGTTTTTGTTCTTCTGGTCAACAAATTCCTTCATGACTGCAATCTCTTGTCTAGGCTTGGTAACTTCCCAACTTCCACCATTGTACGTATCTGGATAATTGAAATAGCTTTCACCGTTTTCATCCGACTCTTCAAAAACAGGCTGGACTTCTATGTGAAAATTGGTGTAGGTCACCGTTACAACCAGCCGGTCGACTCGAACATTAGTATTGGGATAGCGATCCTTGATGGCATCCTTTACATCAGTCAAAAGTTGGGACTGTTTACCGTTTTTGTATGTGTCCCATTTCCCTTTTGGCATGATATAGAGCATATCTAAGTCCGATATACCTTTAATGGCTGTCCATCTGCCATAAGAGCCAACCTGTAAGGAATTAGCCGTCTTTGATTCTGTATCTCGGAATTTTTTGTTCAGGCTTGAAGTAATCTCACCATATCTCAAGCTGATCTGATCGGCGTTATCAACTTTCAGATTATCAAGTAATCCTGAAAACATTTCCGAAACCGTCATTTCGCCTCCTCAAAGTTTTTTACTACTTCCGGTTTTACCCGCCATTCGCCGGTGAGCATTTTCTGCATCAGGCCGCGTTTCTGTTTTTTGTATTTATCTGCGAGTTGTTTCAATAGGTCGATTTCTCGCCGGGCTGATGATAATGATTGGGCTATCTGCTGCTGTTCATCCAAAGAGGGCAAAGCAACTAGAAATTTATCCACATCTTTCTTTTGGATATTGGGAAGACCTGAACCAACCCTCAATTTCATAAGCTTGGGCTCGTTCATCTTCAGATAGAAGTAGAGGTAGTGCTTATCTACATTCTTCTTAAGGCGTAACAGTGAATAGCAATGTCCTCCTGACCAAAAACGTTCAGCGTTGTAGTTCACATAACCACATGAGTTACCGCCTTCACTAATAGTTATAGTTTCGGCTTCAGTATTCCAATCGTCTGTTCTCCCTGATGGTTCGATGCCTCCATTTAGGGCATAATAAACTCCATCATCTTTCATATGAGCTACGTTCAGCTGTTTGCCTTTTGTAACCGTACAAATTTTACCAAGTCTGACCTCTTCACAACCTTTCGTGGCATTAATTAGGGAATTAATTAACCACTTAAACCCCTTTTCCTTCTCCCGAACCAGCCGTTCGGTTTTCTCAATTCCCTCATCCCAAGTGGACAACAGATTAGCAATAGCCCTCTGCTCTGGACGTGGCGGCAAAACAACCGGTATCTTTTCGACAGTTGTTTTATTGATTTTCACCATGCTTCCACTTGTGCCAGATGCGCAGCTTTGAATGTATTTCTTGACAATTGAGCTCCTTAAATAACCTTCCAGATATTCATTTATTATCTGAGCTTCATCGACACGAAATCTCATGAGCAAATCAGGATAAGAACAGTTTTCAATTTCTCCTCTAAACAACATTGACCGTCCGACCTTATCTATCGTATTGGATCGACTTATCAAAAAATCGCCAGGCTCCAACAAGAAATCCTTTACTCTGCTATCACCCTTGGGAGCAGGTTTTGCTTGAGTTGGATCAAAACCATTTTCGGTTAGGTTTCCTAAACCTAAAATCCAACTACCGTTAGGTTCATCAGGACAATTTGGCGAATATCCATTCTTGACATCTTGGGTTAATAACTTTTTGAGTTTTAAGTGTTTCCACCCTTTGGGAACATTGTGCGTTTGCATCATCGCTGAATCTCCTTGAGCTTCTCGGCCATCTTCTCCCGCACCGCAGCCAGCTCTTTTTCCAGATCGTCAATTTCCACCTGTACCGCATCGATGTCGATCTCCTCTTCCTCTTCAAAGGTGTCCACATAGCGGGGGATATTGAGGTTGAAGTCGTTTTCCTTGATCTCGGCGAACTCGGCCACATGAGCGT
>CAZWEU010000075.1:0-3651 GCA_964632785.1 uncultured Lachnospiraceae bacterium
AGCTCCATAAAGAGCAGGAACTTTTCGAGAAGGCATATGGGTATATACGGGAACATTATTAAGGTGCAAAAAGAAAGAATTGTCGAATTCTATACAATCTTTTTGGGGCCTGATAAATAAGCGAGGTTAAGATTATGAACTCATCAGGAGAAATTCTAAAAAAACTCTTCCTCACCTTTAACAAGGGTGGGCGTGATGAGTTTATTCAGGTGGCACAAGAGTATATCGAACGTGAAAAGCGGAAAAATCATCATGTGCTGGCAAAGCAACTTGAAGAGGCTTTGAATTTTGAAAGCAAGCCAGCTTCGCACCGAAATGGCTGTACTCGATTCAAAACAGACATACCAATTCCACGTGATAACGAGAGCGGATTCCCTCTGCTGTCAATAAAGTCGTTTGACCATATGTGGGAAGAGCTGATCCTTCCTTCTGAAACGGACTCCATACTCAAACAGATTGTTCAGGAGTTTAGAGAAACAGACATACTCAAAGGTTACAATCTCTTGCCCAAATCAAAGATTCTGTTATGCGGTGTTCCAGGAACCGGCAAAACATTTACTGCGCAAGTGATCAGCTCCGTACTTGGGTTGCCTTTGGTCCAGATCCAATTCGATGCAATTATCTCTTCTTACCTCGGTGAGACGGCCACAAATCTAAGGAAAGTTTTTGATTTTATCAAGAGTGGTATCTGGGTTGTTCTGTTTGATGAGGTCGATATCATCGGCAAAAACAGAGATGATCATTATGAACATGGAGAAATCAAACGGGTCGTAAATAACTTCCTGCAGATGATTGATTCCTTTGAAGGTGAAAGTCTCATTTTTGCGGCAACGAATCACCATCATATTCTTGATCCTGCTATATGGAGACGATTTGATGAGGTAGTCCTATACAAGAACCCAACGTCAGAAGACTGTCTCAAATTACTGGATTTGTTCTTAAAACCGATTCCTAAAAATGACTTCAAGTTGGAATCCATTGCCTCAAAAATGAAAGAGTTGGCCCCATCCGAGATAAAGATGGTCGCCCATGAGGCAATGAAAAAATCAATATTAGAGGGACGGTCCAAGCTTTCAAAGGCTGATATTGATTTCGCTACGAAACGTTTTCTCGACAGGAAATCAATTAAAAACAGCACGGAGGGCTAATAAATGGATAAGCTTGAACACCTTCCTTTGCCTGAATTTAAAGCCGACCTTGAACGAAAAAAAAGTGGTGGCGGTGGCGGATACACACTTCCTGAGGGCCGTTCCAAGAGAGATTATTCACAAACTCAAATTAGAAAAGCTCAGGCAATATCACATAACTTTTCCAAGTTAAAAGAGCAGTACAAGGGTCGGCTTGATCCACACCTCATTTTTGAGATTAATGTTAACGACAAGATCGACACGACCACATTTGAGAAAGAACTGCTCAAAATGGGGCTGGACGTTTTATCCGTTGCTGAGGACAAAAAGGGTTACTGGGTAGTTTTTGCATCCGATGAGCAGCTGGAAGAGTTTCGAACCAGACTTGTTTCACATGGGAAAGATGGTGAAGGTGGAGCAACGAAATATGACTTTTTCAATGCCATCAGTGAGATTGAGGATATCCCTGTCGAAAAGAAAATTGCACCATCTATTTCTGAGGCTCCGCTGCCAGAGAATGAAGACTCTTACATTGATGTGGAGCTATGGCGAATGTCTGATGACCAGCTTGACGGGTTTATCACCAATTTACCGGGCGCAATAGAAAACCTCAGAGTTACGGATAAGCTGATTAGAAATTCGTTTGCTCTACTCCGGGTCAAATTAGACTTTGCGGCATACCAGCAGCTTATTGAACTCAAAGAAGTGGCGCGTGTCAGCCGACCGCCATTGCCATCTTTTAACCCCTTCGAGATATTCAATCAAGACATTGAGGATTTGGAAATATTATCCCCTTCGGAATCGGCAACCGGTATTTTGATTATTGATTCCGGAGTTGTCTCAGGTCATCCACTAATTAAAAATGCATTGGGTGATGAGGCCAATTTTCAGTCCGTTGAGACAGAGGTGGTCGACAAGGCAGGTCATGGAACAGCAGTAGCGGGTTGTGCCTTGTATGGTGATGTTGAACAATGCATCAGCAAAAAGCAATTCCATGCTCATAACTGGATATTCTCAGCCAAAGTAATGTATGCGGTGCAAGATTTCAGCGGCGGCGTTTACTCTGAATATGACCCTGAAAAGTTGATGGAGCACCAATTCCAAGATGCCATCGATCACTTTCTCGGGAACAAGGACAACCGAATCCGAGTCGTTAATATCTCACTGGGGAACAAGTTGGAGGTCTGGCATAAATCAGAGTTCAGGCAGCCTCCGTTAGCATCCCTCATTGATGAAATTGCTCGTGAATATGATGACGTTGTCTTTGTTGTTTCATCGGGCAACATTGACCCGGTAGAAAGGTTCGGTGATATTGCAGGCGTGGTGGACCAATATCCTGAGTACCTATTTAATAAAGAATTTTCCGATTTCAATTTAATCAATCCAGCGACTTCCGCGTTGGCTCTTACTGTCGGCTCTATAGCCAATTGTCCGCCAATCGCACCAAATTCGCCTTTTGGCTCGCAAAGTTAAATCTGTACAACGGTAGCAGCAGAACACCAGCCTTCTCCATTTACCAGAACCGGGCCTGGAATTAATGGTATGGTCAAGCCAGAGCTGGTTGACTATGGCGGCAACCTTGTTTTGAGTCAAGAATTTGGCCGTGTTCGTGTTAATAGCGGAGGTAAGATTCCCATCCTCTCAAGCCAATACCCGGATAAATTATTTTCTTTTGACTTAGGGAGTAGCTTTTCAGCGCCTAAAGTTGCTCGCAGCTGCGCTCTTGTATCGAATAGCTATTCAGACAAAAGTGCGAACTTTATCAAAAACCTTGTTCTCCAATCCGCAAACTATCCAGAACCAATCAATAAGGATTTTTGGCAAGCGCAAAAAAAGGAAGAAGCTGAGCAAAAAAGACTCATGACGATCGGCTATGGAGTTCCTGATCACGCCAAGGCAATTTATTCCTTCAACAATAGAGTTTTATTTTTCGAAGAAAGCTCAATACAAGTTGATCAGGCCAAGGTTTTCAAAGTCGAACTTCCTGAAAGCTTTTTTGCAACCAAAGGTGACCGTATATTCTCAATTGTTTTGACTTACAACCCGCCTGTTAGGCGTAGCCGTGGAGATTATTATCTGGGAAACACTCTGGAGTTTAAGGTTTTTCACACAGTGTCTCCCGAGGATGTCATCTCTAAAATCTCAGTACTTGATGAAGATCAAAGCGAGGCTTCAATCGAGAACAAATATCATCTGGATTTTGATCCAAAGGTCACACTGCGCAGTAAAGGATGCCATCAGAAAGCAGTCAAAAGTTTTACCCATACACACTGGACTAATAACCCGTTCACATCTTTGAGCATCGCTCTGATCAACAGGAATAGATGGGTTAAGGTAATCGATGACAATTTTTTGCAGGATTACTGCATCAGTCTCTGTGTTTATCATAGTGAACACTCATCCTTGTATTCAGAAATACGAACTCTCAACCAAATCACGCTGCGTGAACGCGCTCGAGTCAGGTAAACGCTATGAACGTTCAAGACGCAGCCATACAGATATTGAAGGACGCTGGAAAGCCTCT
>CAZWEU010000076.1:0-3566 GCA_964632785.1 uncultured Lachnospiraceae bacterium
CGTTTTCCAAATATCGTAGATTCAGATATATTAAGTTATGAAAATTTAGTAAAATGCATTAACAATGCAATTGGAAATATAGCTACAGCAGAACACCATAAAAATTATTATCCTGAAAGCAAACATTATACTAAAGAAGAGTATAATGCGGTAAGAAAACAAGTCGATGCTTTAGCTCAAGAGAAAGTTGAAGAACATGGAGTGTCTATGGTTGTTAATTTAATTAATAGCATTTTAGGCAAAAAAATAGCGGAGACAGACATAGCAGATACAGAAGCTTTAAAAGTTCTAATAGACGATTTAAATAGACTTTAGTCTGCCACTGTCCCTAGGGGAGTGACCAATGCCAAAATTTTTACTTGACACTAATATACTTATGGACGACAAGGCAAAGGAAGGATACGTACCCTATCCAGTTTTGGAAGAGTTGGATAAGTTAAAAACGGCGGAAGGAATAAGAGGCAAGCAAGCACGAGAAGCTATACATCGACTGTATAAAAATCCTGAAAAATTCCCATTTTTATATGAGGAATTAAAATTAGGCGAAAGAGTAGATGATTTTTTAATACGCATTGCAGGCGAACATGGGTTAACTTTACGAACACTAGATTTAAGTTTGCATTTAAAAGGCGAAGCTTTAGGAATATCAACAAAATATTCACATAATGGCGTAGATAGTTATACTGGAGCGACTCATTTGACGAACGAAGAGTGGTGTGCGTTAAATGAAGGAACATTAAACACTTTATATCCCAATAACCACTTTTTGATATATGATAAGAACGCTTATGTTATTAGAAACGGTTCGGCAGAACGAATTGATTATAAAAGTTTAAATAGTACCTATTCAGGAAAAATTAAACCTAGAAATGTTGAGCAATATTGTTTAATGGAGTTACTAGATAGTGATATACCTGTAATATGTGCAACAGGAAAACCAGGTTCTGGAAAATCTTATTTAATGTTAAATTATGCTTTAACTCAATTAGAAACAGGTCATATTGATAAACTCATTTTCGCTCCTGCAAATGCGTATGTTAAAGATAGTTTTGATATAGCAGCCTTACCCGGCGATTTGCTAAGTAAACAAGAGCATATGTTAGGACCATTAGTAGATTTAGTCGGTATTGCAAAAGTTAGATATTTAGTTGATAATGAACAAATAGAATTATTACCTATCGCTACAGCTAGAGGCCGTTCATTTACCAAGTCTATTTTGTATTTATCTGAAGCTCAGAATCTTTCAGAAGACCATATGCAGCTTTTAGTTTCTCGTTTAGCAGAAGAAAGTCGCATGTTTGTTGATGGAGATTATCAAGGACAGATAGATAAAAAAGTTTTTGAAAATAAAAATGGTATTAGATTATTATTAAATTTAGCAAAGACAAATGAAGCACATTTATTTGGTACAGTGCGGCTTGAAAAAATTGAACGTAGCGAAGTAGCGCAATTAGCAGAAGTTATGGCGCAATTCAGATAGAGACAGATTTTTATTCTGTCTCTTTTTTCAACTTTTGACTGACTAGATGATGAGCTTGACAAAAACTTAAAAATATGGTATAATATATATATAAGGTAAAAAAGGGGGAATTATATGTATAAATGCCACAACTGTGGGAAAGTGACTAAAAGCGGGAGCTATGATTATACAGGAAAATTTACTTGTACAGAATGTAAAGTTGTATTAAATCAATATCATTTTAATATTTTTAATGTTATCAATGAAAAGGTTCAGGTTGTTGAACCAAATATAGGTAATAATATTAGTGAAGAAAGACAATATGTTATTGATTATATATACAAAATTTTTAATAATAACTTAAACCCCGCAGCCTATTCTTTATTAAATCATTATATTAACAAAAAAGGCTATACTTATTTAGGAGTTCTTAAAGCTATCGAATATTTTTATGTAATCAAAAAGAACAGTATCGTTAAAAGTAAAAATAATATTGGTATAGTTCCTTATGTCTATGATGAGGCTCAACAATATTATAAGCAATACAATAAATTCTTACATCAAAAGTATTTGAAAGCAGCCGCATATTCAGAAAGTCAAGAAAATCGTGTTGTTAGGATAGAGGAAGAAGCTAAACAAAACACAATTGACATGACTGAATTATAGGGGAAGGGGATAAAAATGAAAAAAAAGACTGCAGAATTTTTAATTAATATTAAGTCTTTGTATTTATCTATGGCTTCTGTGTTTTTTTGTATGGCAGTATTCCGTATTTTAACAGTCGGAGCAGGCCCACATGAATACAGCCATTTAATTATTAGTTCTGTGTATTTAATTATTGGTATTATACTTTTTATCATCAAGAAATAAGGAGGCAGCAATGATATATGACAAAAGAAATGCGGCTGTTGTTTTAGGGTGCTTATTGCAACAGCCATCTTTGCTTGCAGACTCAGATAAGTATATGTTAACGACAGACGATTTTGCAGATAGACTTCATCGAATTTTATTTTCTACTATATATAATATGTTTCATAGTGGAGTAGAAGAGATTACAGTAAATGAAATTAATGCATATTTAAAAGCTTATCCAGAATTATATGAAACTTTTAATAACCTTAAAGGAAATGACGCAATTCTTACTGCGTCTGAAATAGCTGAATTGGGAAATTTTCAATTTTATTATGACAAGATGAAAAAAACTTCTCTACTTAGAAGTTTACAACAATCGGGTTTTGATGTATCTTATTGGTATGTTCAAGATACTTATGATATTGGGAAGCGACAAGAGCTAGAGGAACGATTAGAACGAGCCACAATCAATGAAATAGTACAATCTTATACTTCCAAAATCTCTAATATTGAAAGTAAATTTGTAAATCGTCAAAGTTTTAATTTCGGTAATGCTTTTGAAGGGGTAGAAAAGCTCTTAGAACAATTACAGCGTCAACCTGAAATTGGATTACCTTTACAAGGAGAAGTTTTAACTACTATCACTAGAGGAAGTCGTAAAAGTAAATTTTATTTATTAAGTGCTAGAAGTGGTATTGGTAAGTCAAGAGCGATGGTAGGTCATGCATGTTTTCTTGCTTATCCTCTAAGATGGGATTTACAAACTGAAAAATGGATAGTATCGGGTAGCACCTCAAAAACTTTGTTGATAACAACAGAGTTGGATAGAGGAGAAATCCAGACGATGATTATTTCATACCTATCTGGAGTAAACGAAGAGAAGATATTAAACGGAACTGCCAAAGGTAGGGAGTTAGAAAGAATTAATAACGCTATGGAAATTATGAAATATTATCAAGAGAATTTATTAATATATCATATGCCAGACCCTAACGTTACTCAATTAAATAGTAATATTAGAAGATTGGTTATCACACATGGAATTAGAAACGTGTTCTTTGATTACATTCACACGTCCGCTCAGCTGTTAGCAGAATTTAGCGGAGCAAGGGTTAGAGAAGATGTCGTATTATTACTTATGTCAACTACTTTAAAAAATCTAGCAAATGAATTAGACACTTTTATTTGGTCTAGTACTCAGGTAAATGCTAATGAGCCAGATGCCGATTTTGCTGATGAAAGTGTAATCAGAGGT
>CAZWEU010000077.1:0-3502 GCA_964632785.1 uncultured Lachnospiraceae bacterium
CCTACTATTATTTTCTCCATCTATATAATCTACAGACACATCTAATAATTTAATGTCTAAATTACTTTTATTCATTAGCTCCAACATTTCTTCTATAAAAATCCCTTTAGAATTTCTAATACTACAAGTTGGACTTTCATTTACTCCAATAAGTCCCGCTAATTCATAATCATTTTCTATATACTCTTTCATTATGTCTATAGTATCTATACTAATATTCTTACAAACTTTCCTATACTCTTCAGTATCATATTCTTCTTTTGTCATAGGGTCTCTTTTAATCCCTAAATGTCTATATTCTGGACATGGAAGTTGATGTATGCCTATTCCATTTTTCATTATTGTTTCAATTATTTCAGTATACGCACCTTTTGCTCTAGCAAGTGGGCATACTACCGTATTCTGATTTAATATGCAATGAGAAATAAATATAACTCTTTTACTTCTATGCATTCTTATTTCCTTCAGTATATTTCATAGGAAGTCTTGTTATTAAAAATGCAACAATTACTGAACTAGCTATTTTATCAACGAAATTACTAGTTATTCTAGGAATAAATGCAGCTGTAAACATTTTTTGTCCAGACTGTCTTAACCAAGTGAAAAGCACATCATTAAAATCACCAGTTATTCCTCCATAAACATATGTAGCTATAGGTGTTCCTATTAGTGGTGCAACAACTGAAAGTATTATTCCTGTTACAATAGCTGTAACATAATTAAATTTCCATTTCTTAGCGATAAGTCCTACTACAATACCTACAGCAATGTTAACTAGTGCAAAAGGTATTGTCTTTGGATTTGTTAAAACTCCTTGTATTACATTTGTAAGGCCACCCGTTAAAGCTCCATAAAATGGTCCAAATACTGCTGCTACAAATATTGTACCAACTGTATCTAAAAATAACAAAGGAATACTTAACATATCTACCACTGTTCCTAATACAATATTTAATGCAATAGCTAGTCCTGAAAAAATTAAAATATAAGTTTTTCTGTTATCCATATCTTACCTCCATATATAATTTCATTTCTATATCAAATTATATATACGAAACTGAGCATTGTACAATTGTTAATACTTATACATGCATGAATCAGTATAGATATAATTAATCATATCTCGTTAAATCTTTCTGAAATAAATCTATCTCTTTTTAATTCCTTTATAATTATAATTTCCTTTTCTTACTTCTTCTGCTTCAGTATCTCTAGCCTTTTCATAATCCTCATCCTTGGTTTCTTTATCCTTACATTCCAAGCAGATGCAATCCTCATTGAACATTGACATTATCCTGCCTTCCTTTAAATCTTTCCTACATCTATCACAGTTCTTTTGTGTAAAAAATTTATCCATTTCAAATCCTCCCCTTGGAGCTTATTCATTCAACTTCAACATACTCCATAATCATGCTTAAGGCTTCATCATAGCTTTTAGATTTAGTTACTCTATTTATCATTTCTTTAGCTTTATTCTCATATCCTTCAGCTTTCAAAGTCCTAGCTGCTATACCCATTAGGTTAAAAATGTTCCCATCTTCACCGATTAATTTACATTTAGGTTTAGTCATTTTGTTTCCTCCTAAAATAAGTATTATTCAATTGGCTTGTTCATCCTACTCTATTTAGCAAAGGCTTACAGGGCAACCTGTGCCCTCAGTCCTTTAATATATCTTCATCTCTATGCTCAATTATGAGTTTACCTTCTTCTTCCCTTACTGTTATCATATCTCCAGTTTCAAAGCCAAGTTTCTCAAGCCATTTACCTTGAAGCCTTATTGAAGGTATGCTATCAGCTGTTCCAGTAGGTGCTTCATAGACTTTTAGGTTTCTTATACTCATGACTACATTCCTCCCCTACCTTTCTAAAAGCTCCATTTCCAGATAAATTTTCAAGGAGTACCTTTCTTGTTATTTTGTATTCTGCACCAATCATTCCAAGTCTCATAAGCCATGTTCTAAAAGCATATTTCTCATTATCTGTAGCTACAGTTTTAGCTGAAGCATATTTTAGTTCTTTTGATTTTTTATTTAATAGACTTAGAAATTCAGCAGCTATTTTTGGCTCTATCTTAATATTCTTAAAAGTTATTTTGCCTTCATCGAAGTTTATTGAGTTACTCCTAAACCTTTCAGCAGTTTCAATGAAGTCTTCTAAGCTTTCAATTTCTGAAGAGTTTAGTTCTTTTACAAAATCTTCTTCTATAAGGTTGTCTTCCATCGCTAGTGCCTTTATAATAAGAGTCTGTCTGCTGTAAATCATATTCGCTAGATTCTTTAAGGTTCTGCCAGTATGTCCTTCCAGGGGGAATGCTACTTCTATAGTAGTAACTTCATCTGGATTTAGTATTTCTTCAAGCCCCACTTCTTCACCTGTCCTATTCATAATCTTTCCTTCTCTATCAATTGTAAATTCTCCAACCTCATATGCAAAACTTGGTACTCCTAAATATTTAGGCTTTACACCAAAGTGCTCACCTAGAACTTTTACTATCTCTTTCCTATCCATAAAACATCCCTCCAAATAATGTAGTTGTACCATATATCACTCAGAAGGATGTATATAGCAAGTTATATTTTAACTCCCCCAGCTTCCCCTACTTGTAATAGCCCCAAGGGTTTACCCCCAGGGTTAATTCAAAGGCAACACTGGGCAAACTGTGGGCTTAGAGTTACCTTGTTTGGCTTACTTCAATGGCTTTATCAATAAATTTAGTATTAAATCCATGGTCATAGTAACCTTCCAATACAGTAGCTAGATAGCTTTTACTTGGAAGGTTTAAGCGGATCCTGTCCTTCATCTTACTTGCCATAATATACACCATGGCTTCTACTACTTCTCCTGTTTCAAGTTCTACTTCCATATTTTCTTTGTAGTAAAAACTAGGGTATCCTTCATACCTATCTAGGGCCATTTCATCCCTTGATTTAATATCCCATAATACTACTGGTACTTCTCCACCTTCAAAAGGTTCAATAGTTAGATATGCATTTCCAGCTGTACCTTTAAAGAGTAGCCTATAACCTTTTAGTATTCCTTTTCCATAAACCTTGGCAGTGGTACATCTAAGCTTCATCTGCTCCATATTTAGATTCGATCCATAAGCTATATAGAGCCTTTTCATCTTCATCATCCTTTCTTAAAGGGCAACCACTCGCCACAGTTTCCCCTGTGTGGGTTTTGTTTTAGCAATTGGAATACTTGTACCCTTCTTCTACCAACTTAAGAGGGGTTTCCCCCTCTATGGCTTTAGGCTAGTTCCTGAAATCTCCAGGCTGCACTTCCTTCTAGGTGCTTTGTTAGGTGCTCTCTTTAGTTTTTGAACTCTTCCCCAATAAATCCTATTCTGTTTAGCCAGGTTCTCATTGCAAATTTTGGGTTTTCAATCTGTGGCTTTTTGCTACTTGCACTTTTTTGGGTTAAGGCTTGATTGTTCATGGCTAGGGCTAAAATAATGTAGCTTCTTATTTTTCCAGCATGAAGTGTTCCATTGAAACCCCT
>CAZWEU010000078.1:0-3447 GCA_964632785.1 uncultured Lachnospiraceae bacterium
ATCTGACTCGGATCGATGAAGAAAATTATCATGCCGCTGTTTTAACCGTCACTGAGGAAGAATTCTATTATGAAACACAGGCAAAACTTAAAAATGGTAAACTTTCTTTTACCTTAATCCATGAAGATGGTTCGAAGATGGAATTTACTCTTGATGGCGATGATAACACGACCTTAGCAGGTGAGTTTGAGATTAAAGTCAGTCTCTTCCAATCCCTTAAAGGGGATGTTAATCTTTACCGGTAAAACTATTTATATTCACCTCCAAATTTATTAAAATGAAAGGTTTAAAAATGTTAGATCAAGTAGAAAAAATTCTTCAAGAAAACAGCCTTTGTGTTTTATGCACAGAAGCTAATGGTAACCCCTATTGCTCCTTGATGACCTATATCCTGATGGATGACCTAAGGACTCTTTATATGATCTCGACTCTAAAATCCCGTAAATATAAGAATCTTCTGGCTAATCCTAATGTAAGTGTCTTAATTGATACCCGGCAAAAGCCCAATACGACAAGCACTAAAAAAATTATATCAGTTACTTTTGCCGGAATCTTTCAGCCATTAAAAGGTTCTGAAAGCCAAAAAGTAAGGACAAACCTAGCTAATAATCATTCGGAGCTCGATGACTTTCTCAAAGATCCAAACTGCGCTATCTTTAGTGTTAAATTAAAATCATTTTTACTCTTAGATGGCCCCATTGACTCTTATGCCGGAAATTTATAAATACTAGCCAAACAGCTAACAAACTTGCTCCAAAAGCGGAAAAAAGTTATCTTAGGTGTATAAGGAGTTGCCAAAAATATCATCAATCTGGAAGGAATGATAATAGTCGCCTTCGGCTAAGAGTTCTTAATAAAGAATCGGATCATTATCAAAGCTATAAGCCTCACTGGTGTAAGTCCCTTCTTCATCATTCTCGAAATTATAGGAATAATACATTGGCGTTAGTAAATCACCCTTTTTAAGTTTGGTAATGGCTTTTGCTGACTGCCACTTACTTCATCAATACCATCCCAAGTGCCGATAATAGTAATTGTATAGTCTTGCTCATTTTGATAATCTAGGCGAATGCGAAGGTTTGTCTCGACCTCATTTAGCATAATGGGCGAGGTATAGATATTATAATCATCTCCTTGTTCAACAATATAGGAAGCCAAGAGCTGACCATCGGGAAGGGCCTCTATTTTGGGTAATCTTGAAATCCGTTTGAACAATATTTTTTGCCGCAACTCCACCAAGGCATACAATAATATCGGGATTGACAATCTTGACCTGCCACCTTAGAAACTCAATACACTGTTTGCTTTCTGCTTTTACAGGATTACAGTTATTGGGTGGTCAGCATTTTATAATATTAGCAATGTACATGTCTTTCCGTGTTAAACCAATTGCATTAATCATCTTATCAAATAGTTGGCCTGATTTCCCAACAAAAGGTCTTCCTATTTTATCTTCACGTTATCCCGGCCCTTCGCCAATAAACATAATTTTATTTTCTTCAGTGCCCTCATTTAAAGACCGCATTCATTCTTGTTTTTGCTAAAGGACAACGATTGCATCTTTTCACAATTGCTTCTAGTTCATTAAGACTATACACTTTCACCCACGCTTTCTCTTTCCTCTAACTCTATCAGAAAAAACAGCCCTAAGCGTGGTTAAAATTCCTGAAAGTGAAATCTTCTGGGAAAATTCTGGAGAAACGTTAAAAAGGGTAAAATAAAAAACAGCTAATCAGCTGTTTGCTTATCATGATGGTACGCCCTGAGGGGCTCGAACCCCCAACCTACTGGTTCGAAGCCAGCCACTCTATCCAATTGAGCTAAGGGCGCACGTACCTAGATTAAAACTAATGTATTCAATTTTGGAGCGGAAGACGGGATTTGAACCCGCGACCCTCGCCTTGGCAAGGCGATGCTCTACCACTGAGCCACTTCCGCTTATTGGTGCGGATGAAGGGAGTCGAACCCCCACATCGTAAGATACTAGATCCTAAGTCTAGCGCGTCTGCCAGTTCCGCCACATCCGCAATAATTTTCGTATCGTATAAATATTCTTGAACGACACGCTTGTTTATAATACCAAAGTTCATCTTGATTGTCAATTGAAATTTTGCTATTAACTACACTTTTTAAAAATCAACACTCTTATTCCTAGATTTTTATGGAGCGGAAGACGGGATTCGAACCCGCGACCCCCGGCTTGGGAAGCCAGTGCTCTACCACTGAGCCACTTCCGCAACGTTTATCATTATACCAATTCTTTTCTCTATGTTCAAGCCTTTTATTATTTTAATTTAACCCACTCTAGGAGATCATCTTGGTGGAAATAACCTGACGCGGTTTTTCTGCTTGACACTTGGTCTCCCAAGGTAAGATATCCCCATCTTCTTTCAGATATTCGAGCACTTCCCAAATCCCTTGACCAGTATATGAACTGACCTCAAAAATCGTTTCACAGCCGGCTAATTCAAGCCAGCTAACAGCTTGGGCTACATCAGCATCAAGGGCGTCGATCTGGGTCACAATCCCAATGACCGGCCGATTACAGACACCAACCACACAAGGGGGATAAAGTGAAAAAGGTTCATTGGCTGAGATTAGCAAGGCAATAACATCGGCCTCATAGGAATATAAGGCCAGGGCACTGGATAAATTACTGTTTTCGGCATATTCGCCTGGCGTATCAATAATGACATCAAAGTGGTTGACATATTGCGTTTTTTCATAGCGGATTTCTCTACCTTTTAGAGCTTGGCTTAATGTTGTCTTGCCACATTCGCTGCGGCCGACTAAAATCATTTTCTTCATTTTTATCCTTTTCTCAGGTCGACGTAATCTCACAGACGGTGAACTTTAGGGTATTTTGTAAGTAGGCTAATATTGTTTTAATGGCCGCTTCAACTTCGGATATTCGACCTGTAAACATTAGTGTCCCACTAAAACGATCGATAAAGCCCATATCAATGACCGATGTTTTAATGGCTAGGTCACCGGCAATCACGGAAATTTCCGATGGGGTCATGCTCAAAATACCAATCGCTGCTTTCTGATAATCAACATTGGGATTTAAACCTAGTTTTTTATAGACGATTTCATCGGGGCTGGCAATGATATGCGCCAATGTTACTTGTTTTCCCGGGACAGTTTCTTGGATAATTCTTAATTTCCCGTCATTTACATTTAAAATATTTTCCACTCAAGCCTCCCATTTCCTTTGACTTTATTTTATTCTGATCTCATTATATCATCTTAATCATTAAGGTAAATGGATTCGCTCACCTTTTAACAGCACTTTTTCTAGCGTTTTGGATACTTATTTATCTTTTCTAAAAAAGCCTATAAAAAAAACGCATAAATGCGATTTTAGCAGGCTCTATTAAATCTAATTAAAGAAAATGGTGGGAGAAGATGGATTCGAACCATCGAAGACCTTGTCAACGGATTTAC
>CAZWEU010000079.1:0-3433 GCA_964632785.1 uncultured Lachnospiraceae bacterium
TGCTGACAAATAAGACAGTTGATTTAAATCCCATTGTCATTGAACCCTTGTCTGCCTATATTTTATTATTAAAACCGCAAAAATTAATTAGTAAGAAAAACTAAATCTAAAAAAAGGACCCGTCACATTCAAAGCTAATGGCTTAATGTGACTGGTCCTTTTTGCTCCTCATAAAAAAAGATAAGCAAGCCAACTTTTAAGCTTACTTTTTCCCTGTCCCGACTTTCAAAGCCATTGACACTAGCTTGCGACTGATTTAGCGATCGTCTCACCAAGCGCTCGGCAATTGGCTAGGCCCTCATCATCCGGGCTTTCATGGCAGATCAAGCCATCTGCCACAAGATTAAGGCCTTTATGTCGGCAATCCTCTTGCCACTCTTCCATCCACTCACCATCTCCCCAATCATACGAGCCAAATAAGGCGATATTCTTATTGTTAAGTTCACTTTCGCATTCCCGAAACATTGGCTCAAACTCTGAATCTTCAAGTTCTTCTGCTCCCATCGACGGGCAACCAAAAGCGAACGCGTCAAAGCCTTTAACCATATCTGCTTTAAAATCGACTGCTTCAAATAAATGTGCTTCTGATCCGGCACTTTTTATTCCCTCTGCTAGCGCCTTAGCCATTGTCTCTGTATTTCCGGTTCCACTCCAATAAACAACTGCTAGTGTAGTCATTATATCCACGACCTTTCTTTATTTATATCATACAGCAACTGTAAGTTGCTGTAGCGATAATCCCGTTAAAAAACTTTTGCAATAATTATCTTTGCATTTTTTATATTTTTCGAAAACCTTTTTTGCTTTTGCTTCATCGCTATAAACCTTCCAACATCCGACACACTTATAATTTTTGCCGGCGTTTTGAATAAAGCCTTTTACATCATGAAGGGGATAGCCAAGGAACAAGCCAATTTCATGGGGAAAGTCATCACGACTGGCTAATCGTTTTGCCAGTTTATCAATGCACTTACTCATATCACATGTTTTATAGCCGGCTTCTTTTAAGAACTTTCGCGCCTCATTATTTAAGAGATCATTGCTTAATTTATTGGGCCGATAGACATAGATTAAGGCTTTATTACCACTGCATTTTAATATCCTAATCCTAATCCCCTTTGTCTTTAGAATTGCATTTAGGTCCTGTGTTTGGCTTTTCAATTTTTCAAGGCAGGGAAAAGAAAAATTAAAAAGATTTCCCGTTTTTATTCCCGCTAAAGTTGGGGAACAGTACCTAACAATAAGCGATTCATACATTTTGATCTCTCCTTATAATATAGTGCCTTTTTATGTTAGCTCTTTCTAACTATGCTTAAACTTTAACACAAGCAATTTAGACCTGTCAAGTATAATTATTACCTAAATCTATCAAGGTTAGTATGGATTAATCGATCCATCCTGGCATTGATTAAAAAAATGAATTTTCTTCTTCCTTGGCTTTAGAGCCTGTCAGTAACCTCATCACCTTGACACCATTGCCCTTATAATTTATAATAATTATCTGGGATATAGGTGATATTTTGTCGAAAAAATTTATTAAAACAAATCGAACGTTTACTTTTTTAAGAAAATATGCTTGGCTACTAACCTTATTAATTGCTATCGTCGGACAATGGTTTCCTATGGCAACAATGCAAAAGGCTTCTCACCAATTAGGAAATAAATTAAATGTCGCTCCTAAATTTGAAAAAAAAGTGACCATCTCAGACCCCGATAAATGTATCTCTTGTAGTCTTTGTACAAAAGTATGTCCCTTCCAACTAGAACCCTATAAAGAATGGGACGGTAACAATCAGTTTTCCAATAAGAATTGTATCAAGTGTCTTGTTTGTGTTAAAAAATGTCCCGTTAAACTCTTGTCGATGGAAGACAATCGAACCTTCTAAGACAATCGGATAAAAAGGCCGCTAAATTTACATAAGAATTATACCTAGAGATAATCTTAAGTAACTACTTTAAATGAAATCAAAAAGACCAGTCACATTAAGCAAATAGGCTTGAATGTGACTGGTCTTTTTTGATAAACTAAGCTAGCCAAGACTAAGAGTAAAATTCTCACCGAATAATTACTTAACTCCACCAACTTCTCTAAAGCTTGTCTACCATCTTTCTTTTTAAAATTCCTAAAATTAAAACCATCCCTATTGCTACCAAGGCTAAAATCATAAAACCAAGACTAAAATTCCCGCCTGTTTTATCTAATAAAAAACCAAAGGCTAAGGGACCGAGGGCAATGCCTACATTTGAAGCAGCCGTTATGATGGCCAAAGCCATACCCATTTGGTAAGGCTCAACCATTTGAGCTAGGAGGGCGAAGACCAGAACGGGAATCGGCGAAAAACCGATCCCTAGTGTAATGGCCCACAAGGTCAGGGGGCCAGAACCACTACTGATTAAAAGAAAGGAAATGGCCATCGTGACACTTCCCGCCAATAAGAGCCTTTTTTTCCAGCCGGTTTTATCGATGATTATTCCGACAAGGGGACTGAGAAAAATTGACACTAACATAATAAAACTGGTTAATAAACCTGCCCTTTGCAGCGATATCCCAATATTTTGAAAGTATTGCGGACCAAAAGTAACATAGGATAAAAGCAGTCCATTTCCTAAAATCCATATTAAGGCTAGCAGCCAAAGGCCGGTATTTGAAAAGAGCCCCCTTAGGGATTGGGTTGACGATATTTTTAAGTCCTCAGTCACTTCTTCCTTGGGAAGCGAAAGAGCAAAAAAATTAATTACAAAAACGATTCCGACAAAGGCTGCTATTGCTAAGATGATGACCTGCCAAGGCATTTTTTCGCCTAAAAGGCCAAATAAATTAGCTGCGATAACCGTCCCAAAGGGAACAGCGGCATTGAAAACACCCATTGCAATGCCCATATTCGCCTGATCAAAAAAGATGGTAATCAAAAGTGGCGCTAAAACGACCAAAGTCGTTGCTCCGATACCCGTTAGCAATCTAAAGATTAAGAGCATGGTAAAGGATCCGGCCATGGCAAAGGTTACTAATCCAAGGATTAAGATTAATAAGGCAATGAGGATGATTGATTTTTTATTATACTTACTGGCTAAAAAAGCGACTAAAAAAGGAAGGAAGATCCCTGGTATGGCGTATATCCCCATGAGTAAGCCTGCCTGGGAATTGGAAAAGGCAATATCCTCGGCAATTTTATCCAGTAAGGGGGGTAGGGATTGTAAGGATATGGCAAAGGTTAACATCAGCATAAATGAAATGCCTAACACCACCCATTTGTAAGAAGGACTTTTATTTATCTTCATGTTACTCCTCTCATATTTTTTGTTTATTGCTATTATATACAATCATAGCTGAAATAGCATCCTTTTACTTAGCAAGGACGATTAAAAAAACAGATACAAAGACCGATTACTTTAATCGATTTTTGTATCTGTTTTTAAATAATAGTAGCCGCGC
>CAZWEU010000080.1:0-3349 GCA_964632785.1 uncultured Lachnospiraceae bacterium
TTTTTTTAAAACATCTAGATCAAATGATTTTATAAAACAAATTTTTGCCATATGATGAATAATATTTTTCTTAGGACCCCTAATATAGGGTAATATAATGATAGAAAGAAGGTGGAATTATGGATATTCATAGTGATCGGATCAAAAAGATAATGTTCTTAATAGTTTTCACGATTTTTATATGGTGGTCTTTCGATAATTTAAGCTTATTAGGTAAGGGTATCAGTGTATTTTTAGGAATAATGGCACCCTTTATAATAGGTCTAGTAATAGCATTTATACTAAATAAGCCTATGACCTTTATCGAGGATAAGCTATTCAAAAACAGGTCTCCCTTCAAGGGGTTAAGCGAGAAGTATAAAAGGCCAATTAGTTTTTTAATCACACTAATGATTTTTATCTTGGTTATCGGGCTTGTTATAGTTTTAGCAGTTCCTAATCTAGTAGCTGCAGGGGAGAATCTAGCAAGTAAGATCCCCGCCTTCCTAGAAGACTTACAAGAATATATAGAAAATGGACCTATAGAGTATGCTCAAGTTAATACTTGGATTCAAGACATTGATTTCAATGATATAAACGATAGCATATCTTCATTCGTAAGCGGCGGCCTTTCAGATTGGCTAGGTTCTGCTATTACAATTTTTTCTTCTGTATTAGGAGGCTTGATTTCTACTGGACTGGGAATAGTCTTTGCAGTATATTTCTTGTTTCAAAAGGAAGAACTTTCTTTGAGTATAAAAAAACTTATATATTCTGTATTCCCTCTAAATGTGGCTGACAGAATTATTTACATAGGAGAGATAACAAGAGAGTCTTTTTCAAAATTTATAACTGGTCAAAGTTTAGATGCGCTAGCACTCGCAGCACTATTTCTTATAACTATGACTATCTTCGGATTCCCATACGCTTTAATGGTAAGCGTAATAATAGCCATATGTGCTCTTATACCAATAGTCGGATCTTTTATAGGACTTGTGATAGGTGCCTTTTTAATATTTGTAGAGGACCCAAAAATGGCTGGATTTTTTATAATTCTATTCTTGGTTCTTCAACAAATAGAAGGAAACTTTATATATCCAAAAATAGTTGGGAAAGCATCTGGCCTTTCCTCTGTTTGGACTTTGGCAGCTGTAACCCTTGGTGGAAGTTTAATGGGAATAGTCGGAATTTTACTATTTGTCCCCTTGTTCTCCGTAATTCAAAAGCTATTAAACGAATATACAGATAGAAGGCTTGGAGAAAAGAAGATAGAAAGCTTTGAGAAACTTGACACCAACTCATAATAACTTAGGTATTAATAGAATTGCTTATCAACCAAAAATTATTAACCCTGAGGCTAGGTCATTTACTCTTAGGGTTTTTATTTTATTTGATTTTTTCATTAAACTTTCACATATTAATCCAATTTGCTATTAATGTTTTCAAATTTTCGCCGAGATTGAATATAGGGTGTGTAAATGAAAGGAGTACAAAACATGAAAGGCATAACAAAGTTTAAAACTATTCAAATGAGGATTATTGTTTCCTTTGTTCTATTATTTTTGGTAATCGCTTTAATAACAGGAACGGTGCAGTATAATGTAAATACAGATGTACAGTTCCAAGACATCAAAGAAGATGCTATTAAGCTAGCTGTATCAGCATCATTGTTAATTGATGGAGATAGCCATGAAGAGCTAGTGAAAGAAGGCAACCAAGACAGCAAAAGTTATGTAATAATGAGAAATGATTTACAAGAATTTGTTGGAAAAACAGAGATAGCAGGAGCTTATACCCTTGCTAAAAAGGGTGAAGATAAAACCCAGTTCATTGTTGATGCTGATGAAGATCCCCCCGAATTAGGCGAAGAGTATGATTTCTTGTCTGATATGGAACCCGCTTTCCAAGGAACCCCAAGTTCAGATGAAGATGTTACAACAGATGAATGGGGAACAGTAATCTCAGGATATGCACCAGTTCAAAATAGCCAGGGAGAAACTGTTGCTATAGTAGGTATTGATATTGACGCTAGTCACATAAATCAGCTAAAAATGCAACAGCTAATACTATTGATTACAACGAATTTAGTTGGTTTAGTGTTAATGGTATTGTTATCATTTTTCGTAGCTAGAAGCATTTCTAAACCAATAAAGCTATTGGCAAAAAACTTCGTTGAACTTAGCTCTTCTAACAATCTAACTAAAAAAATCGAAACTAAAACAGGAGACGAGATAGAATTGTTAGGGAATTCCATTAATGGCTTTATAGACAATGTCAGAAGAATTATTATCCAAATAAAGAGTGCTGGTGAAAACGTTGCTACTTCAGCTGACGATTTAAATTCTTCTATAGGCGAAAGTCAAAACGTATTAGAAGAAGTTAATAGGGCTATTGAAAGCATAGCAGCTGGAGCGGCTTCTCAAGCTAAGGATGTGAATGAAATATCTTATGGGATACAAGGAATATCTAAAGATATGAATGAAAACGAAAGTAAAGTCAGCGGAGTTAATGCGGCAGCTGGAGAAACAAGAAAGTTAGTACATGAAGGAATGGAAGCCTTAAATAATCAGAGTATTAAAACTGATGAGAACATGGAAGCTTCTCAAAAAGCAACGGCAGTAGTTGAAAAGCTCGCTACCGAAATAGAAGATGTTGAAAAGATACTTGAAACCATAACAAGTATATCTGACCAAACTAACCTACTCGCATTAAATGCTGCCATTGAAGCGGCAAGAGCAGGTGAACATGGAAGAGGTTTTGCCGTGGTTGCTGATGAAGTAAGAAATTTGGCAGAAGAATCGGCGGCATCCACAAAAGAAATTGCACAAATTCTCAGACATATAAATGAAGGTACTAAAGAAGCAGTTGATCAAATTGAAAAAACTAATTTAATTGCCAACGAGCAAAAGGTGGCAGTTGATAACACAAGCCTTCTTTTTGCTAGTATGACAAAAGAAATAGAAAGTATTATTGATGCAATAGGCGTAATCAATACATCATTTAGGGGTATCGGAGAAAATGCAAGTAACATAAATGATAAAGTTCAGGACGTTTCCTCTATATCAGAGGAAAATGCTGCAATGTCAGAAGAAGTCTCTGCTAGTAGCGAAGAGCAGAATGCAACTATGGAAGAAATAGGAGCAACTGCAGAGGAGCTAAACGAACTAAGCGTTAACTTAGAAAAGATTATATCTATATTTAAAGTCTAAAACCTTGATATAGTCAGCTTTTTGAAAAAGAGAAGTAGCTTAAAAGCTACTTCTCTTTTTCAATATAACACATAGTTCAACTATTCTGTGTCGGGGTCATCCCAACCAGACAGTTGAATTTCTTCTTTGTTTATCTAAAATACTACCTTTTCCTTATTATC
>CAZWEU010000081.1:0-3232 GCA_964632785.1 uncultured Lachnospiraceae bacterium
TGAACCTGATCAATGTAAGAGATGAGCATATCATTCGAACAACCTTTCATCCCGAGTATTCTTATTATGAATTCGTCGGACAATATAAGCCCGTCGTCGCCTATGAAAAGATTGTTGGGGAAATAAGATACCCCAATCGTTCAGAGACGGTTAATGAGAAAGCCTTTGTCTATTATGACTTTGTGCCAGGGCCATTTATCAAGGCGATTGTCAATTCCTTAAAATTAAAAGAGCAAGCGGAGGGTCGGGCGCCAGAAAACTCCTTGTTGATCATCGAAGAAATAAACAGAGGAAATAGTTCGGCGATCTTTGGCGATGTCTTTCAACTATTAGACCGGATTAATGATGTAAAGAGTGATTATTATGGCGAATCGGAGTATTCAATCGATATCTCTAGCGAAATGAAAGCGTATATTAAAAAAGAACTAGATTGGCAAGAAGAAACCTGGCATGAGCGTTTTGGCCGCGGCTTTATCATCCCCAGTAATTTATATATCTATGCCACCATGAATACATCTGATCAATCTTTGTATCCTGTCGATTCAGCGTTTAAACGACGATGGGATATGGAATATATGTATATTGATTATCAAGAAGAGAAGTTAATGGACTTGTATTTACCAGAGCCTTATCAAGATATTAAATGGCTGGATTTTATTAAAAAGATAAATGAGCAGATCGTAAACTATACTGAGGTCGATGACAAGCAACTTGGCCAATGGTTCGTCGGAAATAGTTTATCCCAATCCGAATTTTTAGGTAAGGTCATCTCCTACCTATGGTTTGATATCTTTCGCTATGATCCAGGATTGTTATTTAAAGAAAAGATTAAAACTTTTGATGACATCAGGACTTTCTACGGTAAAGGAATCTTTAACAAGACGCTCATCCAAGAGATTTTAACAAGCAAGCAGACGACCTCAGAAGAGGAAGGGGATTTAGAAATAAATAAAGATCCTGAGCCTATCGATGAAAAAAATTAGTGATATTAGAGAACGAATTGGATTTGAACTAAAGGATCACAAACTTAAGCTTATCTATCCGGCCTTTATAAAAGAAAAAGAAGCGGATGAGGAAAAATCGACCAAGGAAAAAATAAAATATTTTAAACTGTTTAGAAAATATAAGCACTCTTCCAAAGAAGTCAAGGAGGAAGCATTATACAAATCACAAAATGTTAGAAGTGAGGCCTATATGCTTTCCCTCTTTGAAGCCTACTACCTGCTCTTAATGGACTATATGGACCTGGGGCCCTTTGTCTTTACCAAGCAAAAAACCAACCAGAAGAAAAAAGGAAGGCTCAATTGGAATCGGACCATTAATAAGAACGCCCTAATGATTTCGGGTGAGAGCCTAATCTACAATAACCCCTATTATAAAAATAGCAATGTCTTGTATAGCCATCCACTCACGATACTCTATGGGGTCCACTTGTTAGAGATCGAAAAAGCGACAGGCATAAAGATGAACTTAAGCAGTATTTATAAAAATACCATTGAAGAAAATAAGAGAATGACCAAGAGTAAAGAGGCCTTGGATAATTATAAATCGTCCATGTATAGTGACCGCCAGCGCAAGGTTTTTAAAATACTTGAAGCCATAAACACCAATAGTAGACACTTGGATAAAACCCCGACCAGTGGCAAGCTTTACTATGTCGACCATATTAATAATTTATGGGAGCATATGTTAAAGAAGGTCCTAGACGATGAATACGATAATTTTAAACAATATTTTCCCAAAGGAAACTATCATTTAAAGATAGAAGGTGATCCTTATAGCAAAGCAGGCATGAGGATGATTCCCGATATCATTAAAGAATTTGAGGGTAAGTTATATATCATCGACGCCAAAAACTACCTACCCCATATTAATAACAACACTCCGGCGACTGCTGATATCAATAAACAGATCTTGTATCGCTATTTTCTAAGTAAAGAATTTAATGAGGCGAATAAATACTATTTGAAAGATATAAAAAATATATTTTTACTGCCCAATGATTTGCAAGGTGGTATAATTAAGAGCATTGGCCAGCATCGCTTTACCAATGTCGACAGCCAGATGGGAAGGATAGCTCTCTATCAAGTTGATTTTGATGGCCTTGTCAATGCTTATCTTAATAATGATAAGAAAATAAAAGCAATCATCTTAAAAGCATTAGCTGAAGGTTAATGAATAAAGGACTGATTGCGCGTATGAAAGGGAAAAAAATGAAAATAATCACTATTAGTCGCGAGTTTGGCAGTGGTGGACGAGAGATGGGCAAGCGCCTTGCCGATACCCTAGGTTTTGATTATTATGATAAAGAAATTATTAAAGAAATTGCGGAAAATAAGGGGATGAATGAAGACTATGTCAAGCAGGTTTTAGAAGAAGGAAGGTGGCAATGTATTCCGTTGACCTATAATCGGTCCTTTTCCAGTGTTGCCATGCAGTCGCTGCAGATTGATATTCTTTTAGAGCAAAAGCATGTGATTGAAGAGATCGCAAAGGCTGGAAAAAACTGCCTTATTGTTGGTAGAAATGCCGACGTCTTGCTGGAAGAATATCAGCCCTTTACTATTTTTGTTTGTGCGGATATGGCGTCAAAAATTCGCCGCTGTATTGAACGAGCACCGGAAGGGGAGGACTTGACCCCAAAAGAGTTGAAGCGAAAAATTTGCAAAATGGATAAGAACCGTGCCCAGACGGGTAACATCATAACCGGCAGGGAGTGGGGCGAGAGAAGTGCCTACCACCTGACTGTAAATACAGCTAGTTGGGATATTAAGGAATTAACAGCGGCCTTGGCACCCTTTTCAAAATCCTGGTTTGAGCGAAGTAAAAATTGATCTTTTATGTAGGAAAGATAACTGTATGGTAAATTAAGAGAGCATTAAAACGATTGGGCATTAAAATACGAGGAGGTAGGTGCATGACGAACATAAGCGATTCGATTAAACGTCAAGACTTTGATGATAAGATTCAGGGCAAGGCGCTATACACAGCTGATTTATGGGGGGAGGACAAGTTATATGTAAAGGTTTTTCGCTCGGACCGGCAACGGGCCAAAATACTCAACATCCTTATTCCAACCCTGCCAGCGGGATATGAAGTAATTGACCACCAGCAGATTCCCGGCATCAACCGGGTCGCGATGGTCTATGACGATCAACCCTTTTTGGCAGAGAATCGGGTTAATTATATTGGCGAGCCCATTCTTTTAGTGGTTGGTCAAGACCGCAATATC
>CAZWEU010000082.1:0-3186 GCA_964632785.1 uncultured Lachnospiraceae bacterium
ACTTACCAAAACTTGCAGATTTAATAGAACAACTTGATGAAGATATGTTTGATATAAGTCTAACTGGATTTGATATGGCTGAAGTAGATGATCTATTCAGTCAGGTACATGATAAAGATATCGAAGATGATGACTTTGATGTTGATGGAGCCCTTGAAGAAGAATCCTTTGTGAAGTTCAATGATATATGGCTACTTGGGAAGCACAGACTTCTATGTGGAGATGCAACTGATAAAAATGATATGGATAAACTTATGGATGGTAAAAAAGCTAATCTTTGCATAACAGATCCCCCTTATAACTGCGACTACACTGGTGGTACAGGAATGAAAATACAAAATGATAACATGTCAGACAGTTCATTTAAGCAATTTCTCTTAGATTCCTTTAAAAATATATATGACAATTTAGTAGATGGAGGAGCTTTTTATTCCTTTCACTCAGATGCAGAAAAGGTTAATTTTTTCAACGCAACTGTTGAAGCGGGCTTTCACTATTCCACCACTTGCTTATGGGTAAAGCAATCTCTAGTATTATCAAGAATGGACTATCATATGAGGCATGAGCCTATAATTTATGCTTTTAAAAATACTGCAAAGCATAAATGGTATGGAGGAAGAAAATTAACTACTGTTTGGGAATTCGATAGACCTACTAAGTCAAAACTTCATCCAACTTCGAAGCCATTAGATTTAATAGGATTTCCAATGAAGAATTCATCAATTGAAAACTCCATAGTATTAGATCCTTTTGGTGGCAGTGGAAGCACATTAATAGCTAGTGAGCAGTTAGATAGAATTTGTTATATGTCAGAGTTAGATCCAAAGTATGCAGCTGTAATTATAAAGAGATATATAAATGAAGTTGGATCTGATGAGGAAGTTTATCTTTTAAGAGATGGTGAAAAGATTCCATATAAAGATGTAGAAAAATCTGAAGAAATACTCACATAAGTCTTGACTTAAGAGCCCTCCTGAGTGATATATGTATGTAACAAAACTACAGGAGGGATTGAAATGGATAGAAAAGAAAAAGTAAAAACATTAGAAGAACATTTTAAAGCTAAATCAAAGTATTTAGGAGCACCAAGTTTTGCATATGAAATAGAAACAGAGAGTGAAACCTATACCATAGACAGGGAGGGGAGAATAATTTTAATAAGTGGAGAAGAAATAGAACTTGAAGAAATATTAGAACCTAGACCTGAAGAGTCAGAATCAGAAGTGGAACTAGAAATTCCAATGGATGGACACCAAGGAAACACACTGAGAAATATCTTAAACCTAATCTACACCAAACAACCTTTAATTAAAAAAGCCTTAGGAATAGAAGAGGACTTAGTAGAAGAGGATTTTATAAAACTACTCAAAGAAGAAAGAGTAATAAGCATAGACAGCTTTGAAAAGGCATTAAAGAAAATAGGATACAACGGCCATCCTGGTGTAGATTTCGACTTTGAAAATAAGACCTTTTCATTTAAAGATGCAAAGGGAGAAGCTGCAATCTGGCTCTTTGCCTTAATAAATAAAAAGGCTAAAAGTCAAAAGTTCTCCCAGGTAAGAAAAACAGATACAGACAATGAAAAATATACTTTTAGAACCTGGCTCAATAGCCTGGGAATGATCGGTAAGGATTATGCAGAAATAAGAAAAGAACTTCTTAAAAATTTAACTGGAAACCCTTCATTTAGAACTCTTAAAAAGGAGCTGGTCTAGATGGATAAACCAAGATGCAAACTCATAGGAGAAAACGGAAATATATTTAACCTTATGGTCATAGCAGCAAGATGCCTTAAAGAAGAAGGACTTAAAAAAGAAGCAGATGAAATGGCCAGTAGAGTTTATGAATCTAAAAGCTATTTAGAAGCCTTAGCAATAATAAGTGAATACGTGGACATAGAATAGAAAGCTGATGAATAAAAGCCCCACACTCCCCTCGTAAGGCCTTGATATAGAGAGGCTGGGGCAATTGGACCACTAGATTTAAGCATTCGAATTAAAAACGAGCCTAGGAGGAATTAAAATGGATAAGTTCTTTAAACAAAAATACTGTGATAGATGTGGCAGTGATCTTAAGCTAGGAAGAATAATGTCAATGTTTAATGAAGACTGCATCTGTATGGACTGTAAAGATAAAGAAAGAGAAGATCCAAAGTATAAAGAAGCAAGAGATGCTGAAGCAAAAGAAGTGAAAAAGGGAAATTATAACTTTAAAGGAATAGGAAAATAGATGTAGATATCTTGAAGAAAGTACTTGCTATATAACCCCTTCTGAGTGATATATGTATGTAACGAAACTACAGGAGGAGATAAAAATGAATAAGAAAACTGAAAGAAAACTAGAGGAAATAGCAAAGGAACAACTTTTTATTGAAACACTAGAAACTAGAATGTCAGATGGACTAGACTTTCATGACGTTTCAGTATGGAGAGTAAAAGAAGCTTTAAGACTAGCCTTTGAACTAGGAAAAGCTGAAGGTGAAAAAAGATGAACAGACTACAATTTAAAATGATGATGGAAGGCCTTATAACTACAGCTATTGAAAAGATATGTGTTTTAGGCTTTGAAGATGGAAAAGAAGATATAGAAAAAATAGTAGACATGATAGAAGAACTTGAAGCTTTCTGGAACTCAAGTGGAAGCTTAACAGAAACAGACTGGATGGAAGAAATAACATCTACAGTAGAAAGCTTAAAATTAAGAATAGGATAAACTTACGAAAACACAAAGGAGCCTTAAAACTAGGGCTTCTTTTTGATTATAGATTTGGAGGTGAAAGCATGGCGACAAGAGGAAGAAAACCAAAACCAACAGCACTTAAAGTACTAGAAGGAAATCCAGGTAAAAGGCCATTAAATGAACTGGAACCAAAGCCCAAAAAACAAGCTCCTAGTTGTCCGTCATGGCTGGAGCCTGAAGCTAAAAAAGAATGGAGGCGGATGGCAAAGACCCTAGAGTCTATTGGGATATTAACTGAAATTGATAAGGCTGCTTTTGCAGGATACTGCCAGGCCTATGCTAGATGGAAGGAAGCTGAGGAATTTCTAACCAAGCATGGAACCATATTTAAAACACCATCTGGATACATTCAGCAGGTTCCACAGGTTTCAATAGCTCAAACTTATCTAAAAGTGATGAAAGATTTCTCATCTGAGTTTGGACTTACACCTGCTGCTAGAACTAGGA
>CAZWEU010000083.1:0-3179 GCA_964632785.1 uncultured Lachnospiraceae bacterium
TATACGACCATGATGCACTGGGGAGCGATCATTGTGCCACCGGGATATACTGATGACAGTATCTTTGTAGCAGGTGGGAATCCTTATGGGACATCGGTAACAGCGGGTAAAGATGGCATGGTAGAAGATGTTGAAGCTGCTGTAAAGCACCAAGCCAAGAGAACGGTAGAGATTGCCAGACTGCTAAAAATAGGAAAAGAGAATGAGTGATAGGATCCTAAAAAATCGAGGAGTCCTTTATTGCATAAGAAAACGAGTTTAAAACTTAGTGCTTATAAGGATTTGGTATCTCCAAGCTAAATATTATGATTTAAAATTAATTGAAATATCCAGCTTGGAGATGTTTTTTATGGGAGAATACAATTTGTAGAGAGTAATTTTGTAGTTTTTAAAAAAGTAAGCAAATAAATAAAATCGAATTATTCATAGACTCGGGTATTTCTTAAAAACACATAATAATCAACAAAAAATTTACTTGATTATTAGTCGAATAAAGACTAGAATTAATGAGTATATAGCATATCAGATGAAAGTCTGTGACGCAAAGCTTAAGGGGCTAAATTATGAATTTGTAATTTTAAATTGCAACATGATACGATAGCCAGCTGCCACACGAGAGGTGGCTTTTTTTGTTCGAAAATTGATTAATTATCCGCTTTAAATTCATCTTACAATGCAGATAGGATTATTCTTATGGCGAAAGAAAGAGGTCTTATGAAATGGATTAGAAAGCATATTAATAAAGAAAAAGGATTTACCGCTGATAAATGGTTTTGAATTAGAGAAATGCGTGAGTGTATTTCCGGCTGTCAACCATCAGGGTGTTTTAGCCCATTATGCTTTAATCGCCCAACGCAATTTAGCTGACCGAGCCCGCCCATTGGCATGACACTCTTCTTTTGACGGTCGAATTGGTCCCGGCGTAATGTCACGATAAATACCCTGGCGCAAAAAATGCTGAAAAGATTTTTTGACGAGACGATCTTCCCCGGAATGAAAGGACAAAATGGCAACACGGCCGCCTGGTGCTAAAAGGCTAGGTAGCTTTTCTAAAAATTCATAGAGGACTTCGTATTCGTCATTAACATCAATGCGTAAAGCCTGAAAGCATCGCTGACAGGTTTTTTTAATTGTGTCTTTCCCACTACTTCCGGGTAGAGATTTAAGGGCACCGACAATAATTTCTTGTAGCTGGCTTGTCGTTAAAATAGCCTGGCCTTTGTCTCTTTGAGAAATAATGGCGCGGGCAATTATTTTAGCATTGGGCTCGTCGGCATTTTCGATGAACATCCCTTCCAATTCATCCTCATAAATTGTTTTTAAGCGGTCAGCTGCCGAGGCTCCCTTTTGGGGATTGAGTCGCAAGTCCAGTGGTCCATCATATTTAAATGAAAAACCTCTTTCAGGGTTGTCAATTTGCATTGACGAAACGCCTAAATCGGCCAATACAAAATCAAGGGGGCCGGTTTCAAGGCGGTCAAGATCAGAAAAATTCATTTGCTGGATGGTTAAAATTTCGGGCCCATAACCGAGGTCTAGTAAGCGGGCTTTGGTATTATTTAATTCAATAGGATCGACATCAATCCCGTATAGGTGGCCCTTTGCTTCTAAGGCTTTAAGCATTTCTAGGGTATGACCACCATAGCCCAAGGTGGCATCTAATCCTCTTTGGCCAGGTCTAATCGCTAAGAAGTCTAGTATTTCATTCACACAAATGGACCGGTGCATGCCGGCCGGGGTAGATCCTTTTTTAAGGACTTTTTCAATGGTGTCACGATACTTATCAGGCTGTAGTTCCTTGTATTTATCCTGATAGGCTTTAGGGTGGGTCCCCTTATAACGCGGTCGTCGTTTATGTTTCTTATTGTCATTATCCATTATCATCTCCTGGAAATTAATTTTACGCACTAAGTATACCTTAGGGTTCTTGATTTGTATACTTTTGGCGGCGGAGAGAGTTGCTAAGAATGAGAAATTTCATATTCTTGACAAAGATCATTGCTGATTCTATAATTCAAGCTAGGAGCTGTAGAAAAAACGAGGCAATTATGATAATTGGATCATAGACTAGTTGACCAAGGAGAGAAAATGATCAAATACCCGATCCATCCAGATTTTAAAAAATATGAAAAGATAAAAATACCAATAAACCGCATTCTTTTGCCTTTGATGAATCGAATCAACAACTATAGCTTTAATCAGCGTGTATTAGATGAAGAAGTATGTGAAACGAGGAAAATTATTCCGGGTTATCAAGATCAACCGATTGAGATTATTCTTTATGAACCGAAAGATGTAAGAGGGCCACTACCATGTTTGATTTATTTTCACGGCGGAGCCTTTATCTTAGAAGCAGTAGCCTTTCACAAAGGACTAGCTTGTGATTATGCAAAAGGAACTCCTTGTAAGGTGGTGTTTGTGAATTATCGGCTGGCCCCTCGTTACCCTTTTCCAGTAGGAATTGAGGATTGTTACGCAGCCTTCCAATGGGTAATTGGAAAGAGTAAAGAATTAGAGATTGATCCAGACCGAATTGCAATCGGTGGAGATAGTGCCGGTGGTGCTTTAGCGGCCGGTGTTTGTCTTCTGGCAAGGGATCGAAAAGCAGTGAGGATATGTTTACAGATGCTGATTTATCCGGTAACAGATGCGCGGCAAAAAACGGAATCGATGAGAACATTTGTCGATACACCTATTTGGAATGCGCGACAGAACAAAAAGATGTGGAAGCTTTATTTTAAAGGAAAAGGGCATTTAGACAGAGCCTATGCGTCGCCGATGGAAGCATCTTCTTTTTTAAATTTGCCGAAAGCTTATGTTGAGGTGGCGGAGTTTGACTGCTTACGCGATGAGGGAATCCATTTTGCCCAAGCCCTTCAGAGAAATGGGATAGTTGTTGAACTATATCAGCCTAAGGGAACCATTCATGGTTATGGAATCGAAGAACATAATGAAATTGTAAAAACCTCTGTGATCAAGCGAGTTGCCGCCTTAAAGGAAGCTTTTTGGGCTGATTATTGAATAGGCACAGAGAAAGTAAAAGTATTTTTAACTGTTTATATCTTTTTTACAAAAGCGTTACAAACGTTTACAAAAAAACTATATACTTTATCTGTAAAGATGTTATAATATTTATAAATCAAAGATCAACAATCCTTTTCAAAATTAATGATAAAGAT
>CAZWEU010000084.1:0-3137 GCA_964632785.1 uncultured Lachnospiraceae bacterium
CCGATAGTTGAATCGGCTCCCTTGATTTAATCACCAAGGACATGGCATTGGTCCCAATATTTTCTTCATTCATATAAGAACCGGCAACCATTTTTAAATCAAAGGCCTCCGATAATATTTTTTCATCGCCAATAGCATTTAAAATGCAACCGTCTTTGTCGGTTAGTAAGACAAAGAAATTATTGCCCCTAACAATACTAATTAAATGTTCCATATAAGGGGAAGCGGTTAATATCAGATCACGATTCTCTGAAAATTTTGCCTGCAGCTCACCATGATCAATCATTTTTCGACTAAAAACCCGGTCGCGATCGAGGCCACTTTTCAGGCAACGTTCCTGTGATTTTTTTATTAAGTCTCGAAATCTAGCTCTATTCATTTCTATTTTCCTTAATCTAATCGCATTCTTCTAAACTGGACCAATTCAGCGGCAATACTAATGGCAATTTCCTCCGGCGTCTCGCCATTAATTCTTAAGCCGACCGGACAATGAACCCGGGATAATTCTTCATAAGTTAAACCGCTTTCCAATAATTTTTGAAAAACCTTATTGCGCTTGACCCGGCTGCCAATCATCCCAATATATTTAGCCTGGGTCTGCAGCATCTGAGCTAATATTTCTTGGTCATTTACGTGTCCCCTGGTCATAATCAGCAGGTAGGACTGGTCGTCGATGATTAGATAATCGCGGATTGATTCATAAAATGGAATGACCATAATTTCATCGGCCTTTTCAAAGCGTTCACGTTTTGCAAATTCAGCTTGATCGTCGACAATAACCACATGAAAGTTTAACAACTTACACATTTCTGACAAAAGCTGTCCCATGTAGCCTGCGCCAAAAATAATCACCTTTTCATTAAAGAAAAAGGGTTCAACGAGATATTTCTCGTCATAAATAAAGCTATCTTGATACTTATAGTCGGAAAATTTTTGCCGTAACTCAACTAATTCTTCATGGATTTGGTCGTTTTCCCGCCCATAAAAGCCGGTTTCTGTACAAATCCATTTTTTCTTATCAAAATAATTGTGATAAGGAATTTCCGTAATTACTAAAAAATCTTTCTTTTCCTCAAATAAGCTGTCGACCTGATCATAAAAAACACCTGTTTCCTGATCAATGATATCACAATATTCACATAAGACCTCAATTTTTCCACCACACATTTCACCACTGCCATTGATGTTTTCTGCAAATGAAAATTCTTCTATTTGGTCAATTCGCGTCTTAAAAACATTGGCCGCTGTCTGGATAATTTTAGCATCGACCAGACCCCCACCAAATGAGCCAAGACAGCTTAAGTCTTCACGGACCACTATTTTTTTGCCAACTTTCCCTGGCCCCGGTCCATTTTTTTTCAAGATTGTCACCACAACAAGTGATTCGTTTCGCTTTAAATAATCATTGACCCCTTGCATCAGATCCTTCATTTTCCTCTCCTTTTTCAATTCCTTTTAAAGACTCTCATGAAATGCGGTCAATTACTCTCTAAAATAATAAAAGGGGCCGAAGCCCCCTTAGTGTTTTTTACTTATTTCAACGCTTTTAAACCAGCAAGAACTTTTTCAGGGTAAGCTGGTAGATCATGAATTCGAACACCAGTTGCATGATAAATTGCATTGATTATCGCTGCATGAGGTCCGGATAAGGGTAATTCGCCAGCTCCAGATGCACCAAATGGTCCAAGTGGTCGTGGTGTTTCCTGATGAATTAAAACGATATTATCAGGTATATCCTTAATATTCGGGAATCCACATCCGTTTAAGGTCGTATGCTTTTTCAGATCTTCAAAGTCTTCACTTAAGGCTAGGCCAATTCCTTGCGCTAGGCCACCATAGAGTTGCCCTTCAACGGCAAGTCGGTTAGTGATGGTTCCACAGTCGGATACAAAGGTTAGTTTTTCAACTTCCGTTTTACCTGTTTTGGTATCAACTGCTACTTCAGCCAAGAGGACACCATACATATAAGTTGAGAATGGATCGCCTTGTCCCGTTTCTGGCGGTGCTGCCGTTTTTGGTGCTGTCCACGTTCCATCACAACGCAGGGGAATTTCTTCTTTAACCATTTCATCATAAGTTCTAAAACTACCATCTTCTTTTTTCATTGCCGCCAGAAGATTTTCACAAGCAACTCGCGTTGCATTTCCCGTTACGACGTTTGATCGACTTCCGCCGGCTGGACCAGAGTTTGGGGTCACCCGCATATCATTCATAACGAGTTTAATCTTATCTGGTGATATACCAAGCGGTAGCAGGGTTTCATGCGCCATTGTTAAGGTCCCAATATCGGCACCCTGGCCATGATCTTCCCATGAGTTTCCAACCGTAACGCCATTTTCGGTTAATTCGGCCCACGCTTCTGATGAATCCGCACCATCAAGACCGCAGCCATAGACATTCAAGGATACACCAACACCGTATTTGATGTCGCCGCCTTTTTTATTTTTCGCTTCAGCTGCTTCTTTTGCTTTCTTATAATGTGGTCTGATTGTTTCAATCGCTTGTGGATAGGCAATAACATCAGGTGCACAACCGGTTGGTGTTAGTGAGCCTTCGCGGTAAACATTATCATAACGTAATTCTAAGGGGTCTTTGCCCATCTTCTCGGCCAACATATCAATTAAGGATTCTGAGGCAAATAAACTTTGTGGTGAGCCGTAGCCTCTAAAAGCGGAGCCCCAACCATGGTTAGTCGCGACCGTTCGGCCTTCGCCACGGATATTTGGGATATCATAACCAGCCCCAATAAATTGTGATCCACGGGTGGTTAAAAGATCGCCAAACTCGCAATAAGGACCATGGTCAACTGACCAGTCTGATTCCATCGCCTTGATGATTCCATTTTCATCGGCGCCAAATTTTAGATTAACAAAGAATGGTGAGCGTTTACCCGTATAGGTAATTTGTTGGTGCATATTAAATTCTAAGAAACATGGACGCTTAGTCACAAGAGTTGCCACCCCAATTAAGGCTTCATTGGTCGGGCTAAATTTATAACCAAAGGTTCCGCCCGTTGGATTTTGGACAATAAAGTATTTGTTGGGATCAATGCCAATTCCTTCTGCTGTCATAACCTGGTGGAAGTGAATGGCAATACTACAGGAATGAACAACAAGATTATCATCTTCATCCATGTA
>CAZWEU010000085.1:0-3073 GCA_964632785.1 uncultured Lachnospiraceae bacterium
AATAATCGGCTATGGTTTTGTATTTGAACTCTTCAGACATCTTTAGCTCTCCCTCGGCTACGTCAACTAGTAACTATTTACCTTGTTTATTATACAATAATTATGGGCAAAAATATAAGCAAATTATTGAACATGCTGAAACTCGGATTAACATATTACTTAACTTGATCATAATCCTGATTTGCTTTATATATAAATGCTAGGATTTCTGCTATTATAGGATATAATTCTGGTGGGATTTCCTCATATAATTCCAGACTCATCAAGTAATTTGTCAGTTCATTATCTTCTTTTATTGGTACTCCATTGTCTTGAGCGGTTTTAACTATACTTTCTGCAATATACCCCCTCCCTTTGGCAACTACAACTGGAGGCGATGATTTTTTTTGGTCATATTTAATGGCAACTGCTTTTTTGTTTATTCTTTCTGACATCACTCCCTCTTTTCCTAAACCCAAACATCTATTTCAAAAGTTTTTACAGCTTCATTTTTTTCTTCAAGTTTTAGCCGCATTTCTGCATTCCCATATTTAGATACTTTGATCCCATTGTAATCAACTGCATAATTATGAGATTTGAGGTCTGATATTAATTTATCTACATTACTTTCCAGATATTTGAGCGCCGCTTCGCTTTCGACTACTCCTTCTATTTTTAACCTTTCGCTTTTATGCCATTCCACATGAAATAATACCAAGCCTAAGTTGCCAGTATCTAATGATACAGCAAACTTAACATTATCCATATCCGCTATAGATCCTTTTTCCGCATTTTTGCTAATTCTAAGCTGAGACAATCTATATTCACCTTCAACTTTAACTGGAAAAGACACATAATAAAAATCTAAATTGCTGTCTGAAGAAAATCTAGACATTACATTGGTTAATTTTTGGCCCGCCAGCTCTTTTTGGATCTGATCAAGGTTGTTAATTAATAAGTTAATTAAGTTTTTAGGAATTTCCGACATTTCTTTTTGTCCTAAAATATCCTTTACTAAACCAAAGCCTCTCACTAAATCATTTTCATTAGATAAATTGGTTGTTAAAGCTTGGGTAATCTCATTTGATAAATTAGACGTAGCTCTTTCATCTACATGTAAATTCATAGTTTTTATTAATTGATTTAATAATTGAAAAGCGTTATTAGCTGAATTTGGCTGAATATTCGCCACAGCTGCAGTTTGTGATGTGTTTAAATTAATTCCATTGCTTGTAATTTTGTCGAGAATATTAAACGTTTCATTAGTTAAACTAGCTAAGTTAGATTTACCATCAAAAAATTGAACAAATGATTCCAAAGACTGTAGCGTAATGGGAACACCTTTAGTCATAGCCAAACCCACAATTTCAAGACTCCTGGGGCTAGATTCATTAAGTAAACTTACTCCTCTAGACATACTTTTTATATTTTCTAATGTTACAGGTAAACTTTTTTGAATAAGTTTTTTCGCCTGCTGTAAATTTTTATCATCCACAGGCAAATTCATTGCTTTAAGAGTATTAGATAAATTACTATTTTCCTTCTTATTCAAAATTTCAGAAGTCAATATTTTTAAGACTATTTTCCCTTCCTTTATGTCTTCAACCATTAAAAATAATTGCTGCCCTTTGCTCACTTCAATTGTACTGAAAGCATCAATAGTTTTTCCTTTTAAGTATATACTAACTAAACCATTTTCTTTTATTTCTTGTACTTGTCCTTTTAAAATTTCACCCGGACTAAAATTAAAGTTAGATTCAGATAAGTTTGAAATGTTTAAAAAGAATTTATTTAAAATGCTCTGGTTGTTTATTTGCAATACAATTCACATCCTTCATAATGAATGTCTTTTCACACAGCTTTTTTAACTTCCCCCGGTAATTCTACACTAGCCTGTTTATTAATAGTCATTTTCTCATCATCAGAAAGGCTCTCCATATAATTGAAATATGGTATGCTACTATTCTTTTTCGCTGCAATTCTCCGATATTCTTCATCAATTTGATCTGATTTTTCTCCTTCAATATTAAGAGCGACTAATGTTTTTTGATCTCTTTTTAAAATCTCTGATATTGTTAAATCCGTTAGCACTTCTTCCCTAACAATCTCATCAATAGCATCAATATTATCCACTAAGAATGTACGTTTACATCTGGCCATTATGTCTAAAGCTACAGGGCCAAGCATATTGTTTTTTATAAACTCATCTGCCATTAGATCGTCCCAAGTAATTCCCATTATCTCTACCATAGTCTCATGAAGCTGGCGCATTCTTTTACGCCTACTATACATTACATCAAATCCTTCTCTTGCTTTCTTCTCATCAGGCCATGCATGAACCATCTTTTTCCCCTTTTGATATTCTAAAGTAAGTAAAGCCCATGCTGCCCCAAGCCAAACAAAAATCTGACTTCTATTAATTTTCTTGATAGTTTCTATTTTTAATGCACTGCTTTTATAGGTAACCTCTTCTGGAGTGAGAAAGTCTGCAAAATGTTCTGCTGTCTCTTCTGCCATGGCCTTTACTGCATCAAAAAGTGGATCCATAGCTTCTAAAAGAGTTTCTGCCACCTCTCTACCATTTACAGCTGTCATTTTTCTTAAAAGGCCTTCTTTTTCTATAATAATCTGACCTTCCATCAGATCCTCAGTTCTATCAGCAACAGCAAATAGATTTTCATAAGCTTCTATAGTTTTTTTTCTGTATTTGGTTTCTTTGATAACATCATATCCAAATCTATATTGGTCTAAATATTCTTTGATAGTTGGCAATGGTGGGGCCGCATCGTCTTGCGCTGAACTTCCACTATCATACATTTCCTGTATTTCTTCTGCATCGGCTGCTCCCTGGGTTTCAGCATAATCTTTCATAGTGATTTTATATATTAAATCGGTCATTTGCGTAAACAGAGGTCCCTCTATCAAGCTGGTGGAAAAAACTTGGGGATCTTTACATTCTTCTGCAAGTTTATAAATTGCATCTTTCCACTCATCTACTTCAATTTTTAATTCTGGGTCATTAACTTTATAATCGTCCATTTGTTTGATATAACCATCTACTATAACCTTTACAATAGTATCCATCTTTACACCT
>CAZWEU010000086.1:0-3070 GCA_964632785.1 uncultured Lachnospiraceae bacterium
TATTCTTATTGGTGGAGATGAGGGGACTTGAACCCCTGACCTTCTGACTGCCAGTCAGACGCGCTCCCAACTGCGCCACACCCCCAATAAATTGTTTTACTACCATAGTATAAAGGATCTTGAATAAAATAACAAGGGCTTTTAGGATAAAGTTTAAATAAAAAGAATAAAAGGCCTAAAAGCGACCTAAAAAGCAGGTAAAGAGGGGAAAATTCAAGGACGAGAGAGTGTAAAATAGGACCGCAAAAGAAAAAATACTTATTTTAGGATGAAAAGGGGTAAAAAAAGGGAAGAATAAAAATAAAGCGATTATTTTGATCAAAAACGCATCAAGATAGTAAAAAATAGCCATTTTTTTTAACTTTATGTTATAATAAAATCAATTAGAAAGTTTAAAATTCCAAGATGCAATCTTTAGAGGGGTTCTTATATGCGCGTTTTATTAAAAATCACCGACATTATTGATGTTGAAGTTTTACAAAAAATACAAGATTTTTTTTCGGCAGCAACGGGTCTCGCAGCCGTCACCGTTGACTATAAGGGAAACCCGATCACCGAATATAGTAATTTCTCGGATTTTTGTAAATACATCCGAAAAGATATTTGTAACCGTGAATACTGCTATCAATCCGATGCCCACGGGGGGATCGAATCGGCCCGTTCGGGAAAGCCGTCGATCTATGTCTGCCATGGTGGACTAGTCGACTTAGCGGTGCCAATTATGGTCAAGGGAAATTATCTGGGGGCCATCCTTGCCGGTCAAGTGCGAATTGATGAGGGCGAGATGAAAAACCTGCCCTTGGGGACCAGCCAAGACCTAACTGATTTTTCTTACGATCCAGAGATCCAAAAACTATACGGAGCAACAGTCAAGACGAGCTTGGACCAAGTCAAAGGATCAGCCAACCTATTGTATACCATTGCCAACTATTTGGTTGAAAAGCAGATGGTCCATATTATCCAAGAAGAACTGCACAATAAAAACCTTGAGCTGATGGAAGAGGTAAAGCTCCGCAGTGAAGCCGAGGCCTCTTTAAAAGAAGCTGACTTAAAAGCCCTTCAGGCCCAGATCAATCCGCATTTTTTATTTAATGTTCTAAACACCATCGGCCGCCTGGCTCTCCTTGAAGGAGCGGATAAAACCCAAGATATGATCTATGCATTTTCCGATATGATGCGTTATACCTTGAAAAAAGAAAAAAATAATATGGTGACCTTAAAAGAAGAGATGGGACATGTGAAAAATTACCTAGCCATTCAAAAGATGCGCATGGGTCAGCGTCTCGACTATCAGCTCGATATCGATGAAACCGTCGAAGAGGTGTTTTGCCCCTTTATGACCGTCCAACCCTTTGTTGAAAATGCTATTATTCACGCCATTGAACCGACGGCAAAGGGCGGGACCATTCGAATTGATGCCAAAGCGGCTGAGGGTATTGTCGTTTTAAAAATCCTTGATGATGGGATCGGCATTGCCGAAAAGCAGATTAAAAAGATCCTAAATGGGACTTACGAATCAGGAGCAAACGATAAGAGTACCGGAATAGGGATTACCAATGCCAATAAGCGTTTGAAATATTATTATGGGGCTGACTATGGGGTAGACATAAAAGCTGTCCTTGGACAAGGGACAGAGATTACGCTTAAGATACCCCGGAAAATACTAAGAGAGAAGGGGATTATAAATGTATAAATTATTTATCGTGGAGGATGAGCACCTGGAGATTGAAGCGATCAAACTTATTTTAAGCCAATATGGCAAAAACATCGAGGTGGTTGGTCAAGCATCGTCAGGAAGAGTCGCTTTAGACGAAATTCGCCATCTAAATCCAGATATCATTCTGTTAGATATTAATATACCGGAAATTAATGGCATCGATGTGTTGCGAACCGTTAAGAAGGAAGACGACGAAAAAAAAGTGATTTTAATCACAGCCTTTAACGAATTTGATTTTGCCCATCAGGCCATCAAAGCCAGGGTCGATGATTTTTTATTAAAACCAATCCGACCACAACAACTAATGGATTCCATCAATCAAAGCATCTCCGAACTTAAGAGTAATGCCAAAGAGCGCTTTGATGAAAAAATGAATGAAGTTATTTTTTCAGTCATTCAAAAAAAATACAGTGATAGTCGCGACGCCTTGACAAACTATATCGATATGGTCTATGACTATCATGTCCACGATATCATCGCCATTCAAAATGAGATTCGCAATTTTATGGGCGAGCTGAATATTGTGGCCAAAGATATGTGTGATTGTGCCCTAAACAGTCCCTTGTGTTCGCAAAACCACATGCAATTTGTAAATTTATACAAGCACCCCTATGACTTAAAAGTAGAAATCATGAAGAACATTGATAAGGTCTTTGATTGCATTCTTGAGAGTAAGGATCCCAGAGAAAACAGCATTGAAGACATCCTTAATTATATCGACCGCAATTGTAATAAGGACATCTCCCTCGATCAAGTGGGCGAGTATGCCAATATGAGTTCTTACTACCTGAGCAAGATCTTTAAAAAAGAAACTGGGGTTAACTTTGTCACCTACTTGACAGACCGAAAAATTGATATCGCCAAGGATATGTTAATCAACACCGATGTACCGATCATCAACATTGCTCTTGACTTGTCCTACCATGAGCCCAATTATTTTTCCAAGGTCTTTAAAAAGAGTACCGGCAGGACGCCGACCGAATACCGCAAAGAAAAAAGGGCCGCTGATAAATTAGCGGATGATAATACAGACAATCGTTTAGAAGTATCCTAGTTAAGAACAGGTAACTCAAGCCAGAGTGCCTGTTTTTTACGTAAAGAAGGAAAAAGTTTTGATAATTTGCAAGGATCGGATAAAAAATTATCTTTTAAACTGGCCAAAATCGAGAATTAATTTTAAAATAGTCCTTATTCTCGAGAAATGATCAGCGATTACAATAATTTTATAAGAAGACCACAAGTAATTATCATGTGTTTTAGATTAGAATAGGGGATGTAAGAAATAAGAAATCTTAAACTAAGACCAGCTAATAAAAGTCAATCGTTAAAAAAACTTTTTTTTTAGAAATGAGG
>CAZWEU010000087.1:0-2916 GCA_964632785.1 uncultured Lachnospiraceae bacterium
CCCGTCATCCCCGTATGCCTCTGTCAGGAGAGCACTGTTTTCCGATTAAGAAAACTTATCAAATTAACCTTAGTGCTTGATCTATTTCGAATGCGTTTTGAGATGCAGGAGGGGACAGGCCGACAGAGAATTGACGGCGGGGGGCTTCGGGTCTGCCTGCCCTCACAACTGCTTAGCTATTGCTCAGCGACTGCTCAGCCATTGCTCAGCTAAAGGTTTTATACTATCGCTTGCCCGCCCCTAACGACTGCTTCAGCAGATAAACATAGAGTCCCCGAACGAGAAAAAGCGGTATTTGAGCTCGACAGCCTCTCGGTATGCCTCCATGATCCTGTCGTACCCACCGAATGCGGAGACCAGCATCAATAGAGTGCTTTTGGGCAGATGATAGTTTGTAATAAGAGCGTCTATTACCCTGAAGTCAAAACCCGGCGTTATAAAAAGCTTTGTATCCAGCATTCCCGGTCTGACTTCTCCGTAGTAGAGTGCAAAGGATTCAAGGGTTCTGACGACCGTAGTTCCCACGGCGATTACACGTCCACCCCTTTTTTTTGTTTCAGCTATTTTTAGGGCAGTATGATTCGAGATCTCACATATCTCGCTGTGCATAATATGTTCGGATAGGTTCTCTGTCTTTACCGGTCGAAAAGTACCCAATCCGACCTGCAGCGTAACGAAAGCTTCATCTACTCCTTTTGCACTGATATCTTTAAGAAGTTCATCTGTGAAATGAAGTCCTGCTGTGGGCGAAGCAACAGAATTTTCCTTTTCCGGTTTTGAATATATAGTCTGATAGCGCTCGGGTTCTGCATGCGTCTCGGTAATATAATGCGGCAGTGGGGTCGTGCCGAATTTATGGATGATTGAGAAAGGATCGGAAGAGGGGGCAAAATAAATATTCCTCACCCCGTCATCCAGCCTTTCACCGACTACGACTTCCACGTCTTCTCCAAACAGGACACGCGCTCCCTCTTTAAGTTTTCTACCGGGTTTTACTAGAGCTGTCCACGTATTAGGTTTCCCTGTTGGAGAGAGGAAAAAGATCTCTACTTTTGCGTTGCCGTTTTTTTTAACCCCTGTGACCCTTGCAGGAAGTACTCTGGTATCGTTGAGTACGAGCAGGTCCCCTTCTTTTAGGTAACCTCTGATATCCTTGAAATATTTGTGTTCTCTTGTGCCGGAATCCTTGTGTAGTATGAGGAGCCTTGATGAATCTCTCGGTTCTACAGGATCTTGTGCAATAAGTTCTTTAGGAAGATGGTAATCAAACGTAGATGTCTTTAAAAAATCAGGTTTTGAAATATCCAAAGTATCCGTCCTCACTGTCCTATTGTCGTGCCTGGAAAATAATAATCGAGTATCTTTGTAAAAGTCCATCCTTTTTCAGCCATTGTTTTTGCTCCCCATTGAGACATGCCCACTCCGTGTCCGGATCCCCGTCCGAAGATCCTTATGTTTGGACCTGATGCAGAAGTCATAGAGAGGTGCGGGACATATCTTATGTCGGGTATTGCTGTCATTGTTTCGGGAACATTAACTTTCCTACTTTCAGAGGGTAGTTCGGGCACTGGGAGACGTCCTTCTGCACGGGCTATTCCTTTTTCTATGTATAAATCATAATCATCCGGTTTTGAGAGTATTTCCATAAGTTCAAGCGTGGTAAAGATTCTTTTTCTTGTAAGCCAGATTATCTTCTCTTCTTTATCATCGGGCATTTCAGAGAGGTCTATCTTTTCGCTCACGCTCACAGCAGCGGGAAGTCTCTTTTCATTATTTTTAATTACATGAGAAAGAGAGAGGGATCCGCGCTCTTCGTTTATGTAAGGCGAACGGGTCCCAAACTCGAATAGAGTGCTTTTTACTTTGTTCGCGCCTAAAACAGTCCTGAATGTATAACCTGAAATGACTTTTGATCCTCCGGTGCCTTTGATCTCCATTTTCAAAACTCTTCCTGACTCATCCCGTTTGAGGGGAGTAATGGAACTGATCGTTCCAATATTTATACCGTTACGGGAAAGTCTAGACTGAATGAATGACATGGAAAAATTGGCTTCCCAGAGGGTGTTTGGGCCGGAATAGGCAAAAGGTTCAGCTTTTGGTTTGAGATAAGAGATATCCCCTCCCCAGACGTTTCTTGAAGAGGTTACCATACCCCCGCTGTCTGAGTGGTAATAAACATTTGCCGGACTTCCCTTCCATCTGAGTATAAGTCCGGAAGTTTCTTCTATCGCAATGTCAGCATTCTTGTCTTCTGCTGATATGCCTTTGTAGACCTGACAGTGATACCCGTCGCAGAGATCGTCTTCTCCATGTTTGCCTCCTGCACGGACAGCAAATGTTCTTGCAAGAACAGCCTGCGTTTTAACAGCCTCGATGTTCCACTTAGGATTCATTTCGGCTTTTATTACGCCACGCAGGTATTGTTCAAGATGTACTATATTAGAGACTTTAAATCCATTTGTTGAATTTTTAAAGAGAAAAGAACCATAATATGCCCTTCCGTTATATTTCATGGGCACATCTGAAACTGCCTTTAAAGGTATCTTGAAGCTATGGCCGCCAACTGAGAGTTCGCCGCTGCCTTTTTTTTGGATCGTGTATGTTCCTGATAGGATGATCTCTTTTCCACGAGGATCAGTAAACTTTATCTCTGTACCTGAAAGAGATCCGCTGGAAGCACTCTGTTTTAACAGAACAGATACTTCTTTTATGATTGGATATGCTTCAGAGGGAAGAAAGAAAAGAGAAAAAAACAAAATTAAAAATAAGGTCAGCTTTTTCAACGCATCCACCTGGAAAATATGTTTAATATTATTGTAATTATTAAGCTTACCAAAAGCATTGTGCCAAAAGGGGCAAATACTGTGAGGTTTTTCTTCTGATAAGTAATATCTCCCGGAAGATTACCGAATGGAA
>CAZWEU010000088.1:0-2854 GCA_964632785.1 uncultured Lachnospiraceae bacterium
AATAAGGGCCTGGGTAAGCATGGCCATAATCCCGGTTGAAAGAAGGAGGATGCGCTTGCTAAAGACCAATGAAGCAATCATAATTAAAACCGGGAAGACCCAGACGGTGATGGCCGAGTATTTTAAAAATTGTAAGGTAACGAGGGGGATGCTTAAAACCAAAATGATAATGGTTAGGGCCTCTCTTTTTCGATCAATATTTATTTTTTGAGCAAGGAAAAGGACCAGGCCGATGGCAAAAAAGAGCATAGAGTTAATCAGATTGGCTGTTAAATTAGGAAGGTCGGGATTTAAAGGTAACAATTTAAAGAAGAAAAAGAAAATGCTACCCAGGCAAAAGCTTAGGGCCAAAATTTTAAAGATCCGCTTTTGGTCGGATTCGGTCAAGACCATTTCTTGCTGGTTTAACTTGGGTGGGGATAGAAAATTATACCGTCTTACTGCATAATAAATGGAAAAGGTCGGGATCAGGGTAAAGAGCGGAAATAACTGGGGAAGCGGTGATTTTAGGACTGAGTCGAGGATGAGACCGCTCAGACCGCCCAAGAAAATGCTAATGAAGAGGGTGATAAGCATAAAGTTTGCTTGACGAATAATACTCTTGTCGGTTGATTTTTTTTTCCACTGCCAGGTAAGAAGGGCGTTAGTAAAAGTATAAGTGATAAAATAAAAGAGATAGACAAAACTCCAAATGGTATCATCAGCCTGATTGATCCAGCCGGTGCTTGTTCTAACCAGGTCATAGTGGATTGTGGCCATGGCCGGTGAAAGGGCAAAAACATAGAGACTGATGAGGGCCGGCAGATGGAGAAAAAAGAAATAACGCTTCCTTTGATCATCACAGTTTGGGCAGGTCAGGAGGAGAATAAAGTGCAGGATCAGACCATGAACGCTAACCCAACCGATGGCGGCAAAGCGGTGGCAGATCAAGGCGACTTGCAAATTAGTCGTGGTATCCCCCACGGCAAAGCCAAAGGACTAGGTTGACAGGGCCAGACAGACTAGTAAAAAGGCGCGATTAACATCAGCCTTGGGATTGACACGAATGACATAGATGCCAAAATAAAGGTAGACGGCCGTCAGGCTAAAAAGGAGTAGGGAAAAAAGATGAGGAATGTAGTCCATATTAATAATACCTATTATGGCGACACGGCCATAACTTTCGTAAAAATTAGTAATTTTTTATCTAGCTTGGAATAGATAATAAATAATAATTAGATTATAACAGATATCCTGTCTTTTTAATAGGTAAAATTGCAATACAGTGACACTTTATTCTTATTAAGGGGCAACAAGTTTAATTGGGGTGATGTGAAAGTGATGTAAAAGAATTTAAAGTGTTTATTTACCTAAAAAAAGCCGATGATAGGCAGGCATCATCAGTCTAATGCCTGTCTATCATCGGCTAAAGGTTAAAAACATCACGCGACATGCTCGTCTAAAATATCTTTTAAGGCCGACATCGAGCTGGAATGGCAACGGGCAATTTTTAGATTGTCACCCTTAGCTTGGGCAAGGGCCGTTTTGACCATCTTATGGGAGACGGTGTTGGTAAAGATAACCAAAAGGTCCGGCGAGCCAATCTTACTTTTCAAACCGGCTAACTGGGTAAAAACCTTGGCCTTACATTTATATTTCTTACATAGATTTTTGTATTGGCAATGCATACAATCATTTCCACCGACGATTACGACTTTCATAAGCGTTCTCCTTTAATTTTTTTGTAATGCGAATCATTAATAGTTTTCTTTGCTCCGATGAAGAAGGAGCAAAAAGAATGGGGCCCCGAGAATACCGGTGACAATGCCGACCGACAATTCGACGGGCTGAAAGATGGTCCGGGCCACGGTGTCGGAAACAACCAGCAAGACGGCGCCAAAGATGGCTGACAAGGGGATTAGATACTTGTGGTCACTACCGATGATGAGGCGGCCGGTATGAGGGGCGATCAGACCGACAAAGCCAATGGCACCGGCGGCACTAACGGCGCTACCAGCCAGAATCGAGGCAATAATAATGATGATGACCCGGTAGACATCTGTCTTTAAGCCAATGCTGGTGGCCATCTCGTCGCCTAAGCTAAATAGGTTGATCTTGGGAGCCAGAAAAAGGGCGGCCGAAAGACCGATGATGGTGTAGGGTAGGACCGACTCGACCGCTGACCAACTCCGCCCCGATAGGCTTCCCAGCATCCAGGAATAGGTGATATCGAGAACATCGCTGTTTAGCATCATAATTCCTGAGGTGACGGCGTTTAGAAAAGCCGAGATGGCCACACCGGCTAAAACAATGTGGACTGTTGACGACTTTCCCGACCGCTGAAAAGAAAGGGTGTAAACCAAGAGGGAAGCCAAAAGGGCGCCAACAAATGCCGCAATCGGCAGTAACAAGAGTTGCGAGGGCAGGATGGTCATGATAATAACAGCCATCAGTCCGGCCCCGGAATTGACCCCGATAATATTAGGTGAAGCCATGGGGTTTCTCAGGACCCCTTGTAGGAGGACACCGGCGACGGCCAGATTCATACCGACCAGGATGCCGGAGATGATTCTGGGGATCCGGACATTGTTGATGATCTGATACAAGTAGCCATCGCTAACGTTGCCTCTAAGGATTTGCAAAAAATCACTTAGGGAAAAGGCGACGGTGCCAATAAAAACACAGGCAATTGAAATGATGGTAAGTAAAAGAAAAGCGCTGATGATGATAAAAGCCTTTGTTTTTTTACTTAGCATCTTCATAATTTGAATGTCCTTTACAATTATTTCTGGTCAATGATCAGGCCGGCAGTGGTCGCTAGCATGTCTTCAACATTCATCCGGTTGGGGTTAACCTTGAAGGGAAGCATAAAGAT
>CAZWEU010000089.1:0-2827 GCA_964632785.1 uncultured Lachnospiraceae bacterium
AATTATTAAATTCAAAACGTGATCCAACAATATCACCAATAATTGCGCCTAACATCTTCTACCTCCTTGCAATTTAGATCAATTTTCTAAAACGACGTGTCGTGTAAAGACTTCATGAATTCTGACCAAAAAACCTTCAATTGCCAAGTCATCAGCTTTTAATTATCCCCTTTATTACAAAACGATATAGTTAAAACAGTTTGTAAATTGCCGGCAGGCACCGACGTCTTCTACTCTGCTAAAGTCTTCATATAAATATTTTCTTTATCAAAAAAAAGTTCTATTGGCTGATTATAAAGCTTGTTTACTGTATTAATATTTTCAATAAAAGGTTGAACATAGGTGTTCTGTTTTTCTATAAATTGTTCGATGGTCCTTACGATTCTTTCTGATCCGAAATCACCGAGTCTTTCTCCTGTTTCAATTAGAGTTTCATCAATTTGTGATTTGCTAATTACGGGAATCTTTGCAAACGTTTTACCCGCAACCTTATTAACACTTGCCACACCTTTTATTAGGCGTGATTGTATTGATGTTTTAGCATGTTTTTCAAGTTGATTATAGCATTTCGTATAGAGTTCACGATATCTAAAAGAATAGTTTTCAATTTTTCTCACAATCTCATTTAAATATCCCCTATCGAAATTTTCTAAAAGCATTATTTCTAAAAAAGAAGCAAATGAGAATAAATATAGTGCCAGTTGATAGTCTTTAAATTTAAACTCTATTTCCTCAAGTTGTTTTTTTACTTCTTGGTCACTATGAAATAAAGACTTCTTATTTGTTTTTGATATAATTTGCTCTCGATAAAAATCAATCTTTCTTTCTGCCTCTTGTCTGATGTCTAATACTTTAACATGATTGCTGTTTTTATATTTATCATTATCCCAGTTGAATTTGTAATTATTAATAATATCTGTCAAAAAATTAAGATCGCCTTTTAAACTTGATCTTTCTTTTTGAACTAAAAATTCAAGGAGTTCTTCTTGCATCTCCATAATAATATCGAGTTTCTTGTTAATGTTTGCTAGGGTAGCTGCCATAAAAATCATGGTTGGGTCAAATATAAGTGGGTTCAGGGCAGCTTGTCCACTAATTTGATTATTAGCATCTAAAACCGTTCCTAAGTTTCCAGAACCATTTTTAAACTCTGCTAAATGGGTACCCTTAGGAATTGTAACTTTATACAAGTCACTTGTGCTTTCACCTCCACTTATTACCTTCTGAAAGGCCATGGATAAGGGTTCAAAAGCAATTCCAAGAGCAGAAACCCTCGACCAAGGTAGTTTTGTATGCTCAGTTAATTCGACTTTTTCTTCTACGACAAGTGGATGACATTCAACCCCGGTCATTGCATTTATAATGCTACCCTTTCGTTCCATTACTTCATTCTTCACTTCAAACTTATCGATCATAAGATCACCTCCAGTTGTTGTTTTTTAAACTATTTCTATCTATTTAAATACTTATTTTCTTATTATTTGCATTAATAACCATCTGATCACTCCACCCCCAGGGCCTTAAAGACCGCATCTTCCGGTGACTTATAAAAGATTAAGTTAAAGGCTCCAACCAATTCAGGGGGCACACTTGCCAGGTCAGCGACGAATGATAAGGGGAGCAAGACTTTTTTAGCCCCACTATCCAAGCAAACTTGCAAGGTATTGGCCAGTTCTTCAACCTTAATTAAGGCCCCCCCAATCCGTTTGAGCTGCTCTTTTATAGATTGGTGACAGACACCAATGTCATTTATAATAATATCATCTAATTGAATTTTTAATAAACTCATTTAATTGTGTCCTATAGCTAACGGATAAAATATTTTCCTTTCATTCTTTTATATAAACTAGATAAAAACCTCTAAAAAATATAATCGATTCCAAGAGTTAAAGCAAAATCTTTCCAATTTTCAAATTCACGTACTTTTTTAAGCTCAGATTTAAATAATTCAAATTCATTTTTTACTTTTTTCCCTGTTAATTCAGTATATAAATCAAAAAATCCTTTTCCTGGCATCGTTTGTTTTTGATTAATCACAAGAGCTGAAATCAAAGGTGCACCTTCACCATAAGCCCATACAGATAAATCCCCTAAATATGTGGCAGTATTTCTAGGTGAAACAATGTTTTCAATTCTATCCGATAAGATACCATACGTAATAAGCGCCTGCTTAGGATTATCTCTTAATAATTCAAAAAGAACTTCTGCAATTGCGATATGTGCATAATCCATTTAATCTCCCTCCAATTTTTTAATAACCTTAGCTTCTATATATATTGTTTATGACAAACAACCTACAATATCCTAAACCATACACTTTATTTGCTTATTGTCTACACCGATAACCACCATCGCTCCACTCCCAGCGTCTTAGAGACTGTATCCTCTGATCAACGATAGAAATTAAAATCAAAGATTTAACCCGTCGCTTCGATATTTCTGCTACTATGACAAATAAAATATATCATTTGATATTCTAAACACATTTTCTTTAATAAGTCCATTGCATTTTCAAGCCGATCATCATCTAAATTTATAAATGGATCATCTAGAATTAAGATTGGATTCTTTACATCTTTATATACTGATTCTACTAATGCCATTCGAAGACATAATTGAACCAAGTCCTTCATCCCTCTACTTAATTGATTTCCGCTATGGAGTTTTCCACTATTCTCAACTTTAACATCTAAATTAATATCTATTTGATATTGCTCTGTTTTATTATTATTTAACTTCTTCAGGTATTTTTTGAAGTTTGAGGACATGTCTCCTATATATTTTTCAGCTAAATTTTCTTTAGCTTCAAGCATAGATTTTTTTGTTA
>CAZWEU010000090.1:0-2819 GCA_964632785.1 uncultured Lachnospiraceae bacterium
CATTTTTTAACAAGGATGCTCTTTTTTAAAAACCCTACAACAACTTGACACTATCCCATTTAGCCATTTAAGTTGCGGGGATATCAGAATAATGTTACAATAAACTAACAGTTTATAGCGAAATGATACGAGAGGAGATTAAAGGAAATGTTAAAACGAATATTAATTTTATTTCTCATTGTGGTTCTTGTAATGGCGATGTCAATATCCACTGCTTTTGGATATTCCAAAACAGACATTGAAATTAAACCTGGCGATAACATAGCTAGGGTAGATGGCAAAGAGGCCGTCCTTGATGTACCGGCTAAAATCATTAATAACCGAACCATGGTACCATTGCGTTTCATAGCAGAAAGCATGGGTTTTTTTGTGGATTGGGACCCAATAAGTAGGACTGTAATAATTGGAGAAGGAAATTATATTCTACTCCCCATAGGTTCATCTACAGCTACAGTAAATGGAGTGGGTGTCTCTTTAGATTCCCCTGCAATTATTGAGAATAGTCGAACTCTAGTGCCAATTCGATTTGTAAGCGAGAACCTAGGCGCCAAGGTTGATTGGGATCCTAAGGCTCGCATTGCATCTATTGAGTTTTCCTCCCAAATGGATAAGGCAATAGAACTCTACGGAGGAGAAGCTTCAGCAATCGAAAAAAAAGTGCTGGATGCCTTAGATGATGCTTTTGCTTATGAAGTGGCTACTAAATTAGCCGGGTTTGGTGATGCTCTCGATGGAAGCGGTTTTCATCTTGTTGGTAGCAAAGCAGGAAAAGAAGCATCTGAATACGTCTTTGATGTATTTAAGGATATGGGGCTGTCCCCTGTATACCATGAATTTAACGCTGACGGTTGGGAGTATTATGGAGCGGAATTGGAAGTTCAGGGGCACCCAGAACTAGATTATTTATTCCGTACAGCTCCTTACACTCCAGCTACAGCTGTTGATGGTTTAACAGCTGAATTAGTTTATGTGGGAACTGCATCTAAAGATGAGTTAGAAGGAGTAGATTTAACTGGGAAGATTGCTTTAGCAGAATTTGACTGGGACTATAGTCTATGGATGAATAACCTAACTTTTCAACTAGAAGAGCATGGAGCAGCAGGGGTAATTTACTTTATGACGAATGCTTATGGCTCAGATCCTAGTGGGATGGCAGAATTTGTAGGGGATTGGTCTGGAAAATATCCCAATGTTCCAGTTTGGTCAATGGCTCAGAAGGAAGGCTTTGAACTAGCTGAACTAGCTGAGAATAAAAAAATAACAGTGACAGCTAAATCAGATGGTAAAGTAATACCTAATGCAACTGGAAGAAATATAATCTCAAAAATTACGGGGACAACATATCCCAACGAGTATATTATAATTAATGCTCATACAGACGCCTATAATCATTGCTTACAAGATGATTCTGCGCCTATTGGAATCATGGCGGCTATGGCCAAGGCCATGGTAGATACTAATTATAAGCCTGAACGAACTATTATCTTTGTAGCAACTGATGGTGAAGAAGCTGGTGGTGGAGAAACATTCTATGATTGGCTAGTAGGCTCTTGGGCTTTAGTAAATGACAAAGCCGGTGAGTGGAATGGTAAAATTGTAGATGCTCATACTATCGAGTTACTTGGAGATTCCGAATCCTCTGATTTTGGCTACCGAGTGTCTGATGTGATGTACCTTTATGCTAAAGGTCTAGTTGAAGGCTTAAACACCTGGGGTGATTTTTGGACTGATGTATCTCTGGATAACTTTATGACTATATCGTCTGATGAATGGGCCTTCTCATATATGGGAGCACCTACTACACGTACCGTTTTAGAGGATAGAGCTGGAGAAGTGTATCATTCTTCTATGGACAATGAAGGTAGGTTTAGTTATGAAAAATATGTAGATAGTCTTTACATCCATAGCCTACTGGTTTTAAGAACAGACCAGCAAGTCTTCGCTCCTTATGACTTAGCAAGAGATGCAGAAATATATTTAGAATCCCTAGATCAAGAAGTGCTAGAAGCAAATGGCTTAAACTATACAGCCATGAAAATGGAGTTAGAGAAATATATAGAAGAGGCTGAAGCCTTGATTGATTTAAACCTTCAGATTACAGAAGAATATAATAAGGCTGTGGCAGAAGGTAAGGATTTGTCTCGTGTTAAAACTAAGGTTGCAAGCTATAATCAAGCCCTGAGAGATGCTGCAAAAGTTATTATTCAAGGCACTCAATATGTGGCACTAGACATCGTTGTGAACCAAACAGAATATAATCAAATGATTCCTAAAGTATTTGAAGATGCAGCCTCACTATTGGCTAGCGGAGAGCCAGAAGGATTGTTGGATGTACTTTATGGGCTAGACAGTGACGACTTAGAACAATATTCCATATGGTACACAGAAGTATTAGAGTATAATACTTGGCATAACGCCTATTGGGAAGCTTTGGACATGAATAAAGGAAGCAAAGATTTGTTATGGGTTTCTGGTAGACTTCTTCAGCTATATGATGTGTATGAAATAATGAATAGAGTAGACGCCAAAATAGCTTTAGGAGACACAAATTATCAGGCAGAGATTAATTCATTTAACCTCTTTAAGAAAAGAGCAGAACAGAACTTATCTTCTGGATTCGCTAAAGATCTTAGCATGTGGAAATCTGCTGCTAGCAAACTTCCAACGGCCAAGGCCCAAGCTATTTTAGCAGAATTAGAAAAATAGCCATAATAGAGATGTTTTGTAATATTTAAAAAATATTTTGTTAATAGTGGATAAAAATGGCTCTGCGTCAACCGTTGGGGTGGGGTCAAAAATGAATAAAACTTAAGCATTTT
>CAZWEU010000091.1:0-2810 GCA_964632785.1 uncultured Lachnospiraceae bacterium
TAGAACAGGAAGGATTTCTTATGTCTGAGAAGATTGGGAGAGAGAGGATATATCTTAATGAAGAGTTATTTAAGATAGTAAAACACGCCGGTGAAAAAGAATAAACCTAAGGTCTAAGGCTATGAAGCTTTGGGCCTTTTATTGATGAGAATAAAAGAATTGGTGCTTTTTTTATGTCTAAAATTTAATAATTAAAGAAATCTTAAGCTTGGCCGATATAGAATACGACGGACAACGATTATTTTTAAAGATTAATTTGTTTTATTAGCTTAAGATTGATAAAATAATAGATAAAGTGTTTACGGAAAGGGGATCTCCTTAATGAAAAAAAGAACAACAGCGATACTGTCAATCATTTTGATGACGACCATGCTATTTTCACCGAGTATTAAAGCCCAAGATGATCAGACCGATACTACTATAAAACCAGGTATACAATATAAAACCCACGTTCAGGACTACGGCTGGGAAGAAAACTGGCGAACAGATGGCGGATTGTCTGGGACTGTAGGCGAATCAAAACGCCTTGAAGCCTTGATGGTGAAACTAACCGGTGACCTGCCCAAAGGGGCGGATGTAAAAACCTATGTTCATGTCCAAAACATTGGTGATTTGGGACCTTTTGACATGGAAAGTGAAGCCGGAACATCGGGTCGGAGTTATCGCCTTGAAAGTGTTCGACTGGAAATGAAGAATCTTCCGGGCTATGGGCTTTTATATAATGTTCAAGTTGAAGATAAGGGTTGGTTAAGAGATGAGAATGATCCCGAGACTTGGTTTAAAAATGGCGAAACCGCCGGAACTTCTGGGGAAAGCTTAAGACTTGAAGGATTTAGACTAAAGGTGGTAGAAGTAAACGAAGATTACCAAGCCTACCTCTCGACGCTGGAGGCGGCAAAAGAAGCCGATTACACCAGTGAAACCTGGGCTGATTATAAAAAAGTCGTCGAGGCCAACCAAGTTAGTAAAGACAATTCAAGAGACGAAATAAAAGAAGCGACGGCTAATATTGTTGAAGCACAAAAGAAACTGGTTAGCGCTAAAAATATGGCAGAATATAATCGAGTGATAGGAGCTGTCAAAGAGGCTGACTATGTCCCGGAGACATGGCAGGCCTATAAAAAAGTTGTGACTAATAATATGGTCACCCTTGAAAATACTCAGGCCCAAATTGATGAGGCGACCAAAACTATTTTTGAGGCGCAAAAGAAACTTGAGAAAAAGGTTAATTTAACCGATCATAAAGCCGCTTTAGAGGCCGTGCGGCCGGAAGATTACACGGATAAATCCTAGGCTGCTTACGAAAAAGTGGTCGCTGAAAACAGGGTGAGTGAAGATAATAGTCAAACAGAGGTTGATAAAGCAACTAAAAAAATCAAAGATGCCCAGCGGAAGCTCGTTCGAACCTTTGATTTTACCGATTATAACGCCTTGCTCGAACGCGTCAATGAAGACGACTATGTAGCCGTCACTTGGTCTGTTTATGAAGATATTTTGGCAGCCAACCAAGTTAGTGAAAATGACACTCAAAGTGATGTTGAAAAAGCGATCAAAAAAATTGAGAAGGCACAAGCAAAGCTGGTTAAAAAAGCCGATTTGTCATATTATAATGCCCTTCTCGCCGCTGTCGATAAAGATGACTACACGACCGATTCATGGAAAACATATCAACAGGTGGTGCGCTCAGTAACCGTTAATGAAATGAGCAAAGAGGAGGTTATCGATAAAGCGGTTCTGAAGATCATGGAGGCCCAACTGGACTTGGTCCCTGTTGGGGATTTAATTTACTATATGGCCGCCATTAATAAGAAAAGTCGAACTGATTATACCACTGCATCTTGGGAGACCTATCAAAAGGCCGTCGAAGCAAATGCGGTGATTCCCACTGACGGTCAAGAGGCGATTGATGAAGCGACTGAAAAAATAGAGACCGCTCAGAAAAAACTGGTTGGAGTGGGTGACATGACCGAGTATAATAAGGTTTTGGCTAATGTCAATAAAGATCCTTACACTTCTGACTCTTGGGAGAAATATCAGAAGGTTCTTGATTCAAACTATACAAGAGGTGGATGGGAACAAAAAGCCATTGATGCAGCGATTGTAAAAATAGAAGCCGCCCAGCGAAAACTGGTGGAAAAGGGTAATTTAGACGAGTATAAGAATGTCTTAGCTGCCGTGGATCCAAAAGACTATACTACTGCATCTTGGGAAAAGTATGCAAAAGTTTTAGACTCTAATCACATGGATCCGGATACATCGCAAACTCAAATTGATAAGGCCGTTTCTAATATAAAAAGGGCCCAGTCCAAGTTAGACATTGCCGGTAATCTAGCCGAATATAATAAGGTTCTTTCATTTAACCTATCAAGGGAAGCAGATGATGATGGGCCTATTGTGATGAAGTCAATTGATTACACCCCAAGTTCTTGGGAGGGTTATGAAAAAGTATTAGATAAAAATTTTATGGATCGGGATAAATCGCAAGCCCAAATTGATAAAGCCGTTTTAAATATTGAACGGGCCCAGTCAAAGCTGATCCTTCGGGCCGATCCAAGTGTCTACGATGAGTATAAAGTTTTGCTTGAAAAAAATTGGGTCGAGCGAGACACCTATACTACGGCATCTTGGAATAAATATCAAGAAGTGGTCGATAAAAATGTTATGACTCCGGAAAATTCGGAAGCCGAAATTAATGGAGCCATCTTAAAAATTGAAAGAGCTCAACAAAATTTACAAAAGAAAAGTGATACAAGCGAATATGATGATGTTTATCATAAATATGATGGCAGAGAAAAATTCTTTACGACGGC
>CAZWEU010000092.1:0-2798 GCA_964632785.1 uncultured Lachnospiraceae bacterium
CAACTTTAGGTGGAAGCATCTTTAATGAGTTATTCATTTTTCTCACTCCTATTTACTATAATCAGGACATTATACAGGTAAATGCTTCCTATTACAACAATACACGGGTATCTTTCTCGATTTTCTACCCATATATTTATGATACAGGTAGTTGCTTCCCATATTTATACTATATGTGTAGCTGCTGCCCATGTTTTAATAGATCTTGGGATATCCAAGCGTCGATGTTTTTAAATTTTTCCTTGATCTCTTCAAAATCCTTTTTAGATTCTTCAATCGCCCAATTATAGATCTCTTTATTAATTCTTATCCTATTTGTATTCGTCATATGATTACCTCCTTCCAAAATTATACTACTTAAATCCAAGTAAACCCTACTGTGTTTAATTTATTATACCAAAAATTTGCCTTATCCAATCAGCCTTTTGCTCATTTCTAAGAAGCGTTTCAATCTCCCGTTTAAAACCATACTTCTGTAGGCTTAAAAAAAGAAAGGCTCAAGGGAATTTCTCCCCTAAGCCTATGGTTTAAAAATCATAATGCTGGCATCAAAGCCGGCCTTTTTTAGCCGGTCCACTTGAGCATTGGCATTTCTGCGTTCTTTAAAGGACCCAGCCATCACCCGATAGAAGGTATCACTTGTGGCTGGTGGGGCTGGTCCTTGACCATACTTTATCCCCACTTCTTCCAGTATGGCTGAAGAAATGCCGCTTACAATTCGGTCAAAGTTTGCATCAAACAAGTGATTATCCGCCGTGTTGTCAATAAAACCGACTTCCAGCAGGAGGGCGGGGGCCCGGGTCTCTCGGAGGACATGAAAATCTTCCTTCTTGACTCCTCGATTGACAAAGCCAAGGGCCACTAAGTTGTTTTGTATTCGGGTCGCTAAGCTTTTGGCTTTGGCCGTTTGCCTAATAAAGGTATAGGTCTCGACCCCTTGAGCGGCTTCCGGCCTAAAGGCATTGCGGTGAAAGGAGATAAAGAAATCATAGTTTCCCCTTAACTCCATCTTGGATCGCTCACTTAGGCTGACATGCCTGTCCGTCCTTCTCGTTTCATCAACTGTTAGGCCATGGCGCCTGACTTCCTCTGCCACAGCTAGTGATAATCGTAATACATCATCTTTTTCAAGTCGTCCATTATAAACAGCACCGGGGTCTTGACCACCGTTAATGGCCAGGATCAAAAATCATCCTTGGCATTTAAATCACCTCCTCATCTTCTTTGTTTAAATCCTTTAAGACCTTCCTTAAACTGCTTGGTATGGGAAGTCCGATCTTGCCGCTGTTTTCTAAAATGCTTAAGCCTTCATTGGATAGGTAAAAAAAGATAAGGGCAATGCGTACGGCACTGCCATTTTTTAGAATGTAGACATCAATCAAGTGACCAAGGCCGACAAAGATAAAAATCAGCATCTTTTTAAAGATCCCCTTAAAACCAATACTGCTCGATAGCTGCCTATCAATAACAGCGACCATTATTCCGCTGATGTAGTCAATCACCACAAAGGCGACTAAGACAAAGAATAACTCATCAAAGCCGCCAATAAACCAGCCGATATAACCACCAATAGCAGCAATAACCACCTGTGCCATTGCACTCATTTCTTTCATGGCATCCCTCCTCTCTTATAATAGATGTGCGTTAAGAAGGAATTGTGACAAGGTAAATTAATTAAATTTTAGGCATAAAAAAATCCTACTAAACCCGTCCCCCCCCCTGTCACTAAAACAAACAAACCTCTATCAGCGTTGGCTCTTCTTTGTATTCAAATATAGTCCAATAAGTCTTCACTTTTGCTAGGAGAATAGGGTATAATAATAGTAAAGATGGGCAAATCTAGTAGCACGCTAGTAATCAAAATAAATTGAAATCATAGGAAGGTGATAAGATGAAAGTAGAAGAATTTGAAAAGATGGAAGATGAGAGTTCAGAAGAAAACTTTCAGTATATAAATGATCTTTTAAAAAAATTGGACACAGAGCCGGTTTATCCAATAAAAAACCGTTCGATTAGCGCTTCTACTAGCGATACGCGCCCCCTTAGTATAATTCGCCTTACGAGACCCCAATTTACTAAAATTGCAAAGCATGCTGTTTTAATTGAAATCAATAATTTCAATTGGCTAATGGCCGTCAATCATTCCCAAAGAGAGCTATTGTTTTCAAGAATGTTTGTGACACTTGAATATCTTTTTGGGTCAAATGATAAGCAAGGCATTGGCGATGGCTATAAGCGTTCTTTTTATTTTCCCTTTTTATTGAAATTCCCGGAGGAAAAGGAAAATCTTGGTTACCTGATGATGGTACACGATCATAGGTTGTCAATTGATTATAAATTTGCAAAAATCTTGCCTCCTAATGAAAATTTAGACAAAAACAAGTCTTATAAACCTTTTGAAGATTTCACTAAAGAAGAGATAAAATACACGGTCAATTTTTTTTATGGCTACTCGAAAGCTTGGTTTGAAAATTATCTTGTAAATTTTTATGACCGTTCGTTTTACAAAACGATTGCCAGTGATTTAGGTGTGTATGGATACAAAGAAGGAGAATTTTTTGATGAATCTTTTGACGACCCCGATATCTATAACGACTTCCTAAGTGAGCTTTCAGCTATCGTCACCGATTGAAATAATAGCAAGGTGACTGCGGGGACTGGTCTTCTGTCAAGTGTTTTTTTGACTGAGGGCCTGTCCCCCTGTCACAAAAAATTGGTGATTTTTTCGATCAGGCAAGAAGAGCTTTGGCTTCGCCTTGCGGTTTAGAGTGTGTCAGCGCCCCCGTCCCCGTGTCACC
>CAZWEU010000093.1:0-2775 GCA_964632785.1 uncultured Lachnospiraceae bacterium
CTCATTTCTAAAAAAAAAGTTTTTTTAACGATTGACTTTTATTAGCTGGTCTTCTTTTCCGAGTATTGTAAAAGTCGTCTACCAGTGCAGATGGTGGGCGGTTTTTATGCAATTTTATCATATTCCATAATGGTCAGCTCACTCGCTAATGCTTTTGTAGCACTCATATTTAAGAAGATAGGTTGTGATGATGGATATCTAAATAGTCCATCAAAGCGTTTTGAAATACTTTTGAGAAATTGACACTTTCTTCATCTGCAGCATCAGCAAGCCATGCTGGTAAAGAAAGCGTTTTTTTAACAAAGCGTGTTTTCATACGATCCCTTACAGTTGGCATAAAAACTTCAATTAATACTGGCAAATCACCTTTAACCAATTGAATCTGGTCTAAAGAAGTTGGCTCTGGGATTGCTTCACCGTCTTGCTCCATTCCCCAAAGGTGTAATCCCAGTGCTTCTTTGGCATTTTTAATCGCTTCATTAGTTGTATCAGCGCATGGCAGACAGCCAGGTAAGTCTGGGAATTTAATGGAAATGCCATCATCGGCGTAATTAAGAACGGCAATAAATTCATATCGTTTTTTCATCGATGTAACCTCCTTGTTATATACGATAGAGGGGAGGAGTTATTTAAACTCAACCCCTGATTGCTTGGAGATGCTTTTGAGAGTTCCTAAAGGGATGCTTTTTTTAGGGTGGGTTACTGTTGTCCGCCCTTTTTTAACGGGGTGTTTGAACTGATGGTGGTCACCATCGCAAGCGACTTCATACCAACCATCTTTTTTTAGAATCTTTATGACCTCTCGTGATGAATAATTCTTCATGAAAACCTCCAAAACGTTACTACATCTAAATTATAGTACATAATTTATTACGTGTCAATATAATTTTATAGTTTATCTTCCTATTTCACATCACTCTGAAAAGCGATGGCCTTTCCGAATATTTGGATTCCGTTTAATTCTTCTTTATTATAAATGCGTGGGGGATGGTCGGGTTTTCAGCGATCAACTGAATCATGTCGCCATTTAAGTAAAAACGCTTGAGGGTCGCTTCGTCCTCGATTAAGACCGCAGCGGTCTCGCCGTTATCGACCATGTCTGGTTACGGATAAAGACAATGTCGCCTTCCATGATCCGGGCGTTGATCATCGAGTCGCCCTTGGCACGAAGACAAAAGTCTGCCTTAATATCATTCCCGGCTTCAATATACCCTTCAAAGTTTTCATCAGCTAAGACTGGCACGCCACAGGAAACGCTCCCCCAGCAGAGGGAACTTCCGCTTTGAATCGGACTTAGGAGAAATGGATGAAACGAACGTCATTGCCCATGACTTTAAAGAGCTTCCCTTTATTCCCTTTCGGAATAATGCCATTGGCACGACGGATCTGGAAGTGGTAAAGGAGCTGGTGGATTGTTACGATAAAGTTTATTCTGGTTTTATCAACCATCTGGATGACATTCAGGAATTGATCTTTATTCTTGCTGGATACGAGGACGAGCCACTTGAAACATTTCTCAAGAAGCAGATGGCAAGAATTTTTCATCTCGGATCTGGGGAAAAAAGAAAAACTGGTTAAAGATCTAGGCGATGCGATTAGCCGGGGAATTATATCGGGAGATAGCTATAAAGAGGTGTCAAAAGCTCTGGCATCAAAAATGATGGGCAAATACCGGATGAGTGATTAGATAGACTCATCACAACGGAGTCTGCTTATTTTGCTTCTGAAGCACAAAAAGACTGCTTTAATGATCTTGAGGTCCAACAATACGAAATTGTGGCCACTCGTGATGATCTTACCTCTAAAATATGCCAGAGATTAGACGGTAAGGTTTTTGATATGAAAGATTATAATCCGGGGCAGACCGCTCCACCCTTTCACCCTCATTGCCGAAGTTGCACTTGCCCGTACTTTGATGATGAATTTACAGAAGGGGAAATGCGAGCGGCCAGGGATTCAGAGACTGGGAAGACCTATCGTGTGCCTTCAAATATGACTTATTCCGAATGGAAGAAAAGTTTTGTAAAAGGCGGAAGTAAAAGTGGTTATACATCAATGGATTTACAACTCTTTGCCAAGAATGATAAGAAAGACATCAAGAGGAAAATTAGAAATGGAGAATTGGATGGGGATTTATTCTACAGCCAAAAAAAGAAGTTTGATAAGATATTTGAAAACGGCATTGAAACACCACTGGGAAAGGTTCAAAATGACAAAATAAAAAACAGCCGTAAATGGCTGTTTAATTATCGTTATGGCGTGCCCTGAGGGATTCGAACCCCCGACCTTCCGGTTCGTAGCCGAACGCTCTATCCAGCTGAGCCAAGGGCACGCAAGTCGTGACCTAGGATACTTCCGTTGGCCACGAAAATGATTATAGCATAGTTTTTATTTAAATGAAAGTCTTTTTATTTATTTCTTGTTAGAACTTTTTTTATTTCCTTAAAAACTACCTAAGGCTCTTGTTATTTGATATAATTATAAAGATAAGATGGAATAGAAGGGAGCACAAATGCGCAAGGTTTTAGTGATCAATGGTAGTCATAAAAAATATAATAGTTATACCATGAAAGTAGCTGAGCAGTTTTTAGCGGGAATGACCGCTGCTTCGGATGATCTTGAAAGTGAGATCATCGATTTGAAAGACCAAAAGATATTGCCTTGTATCAGTTGTTTTTCTTGTTGGACGGCGACACCAGGAGAATGCATTCATCACGATGATATGAAAGAATTATTGGCAAGCTATGTTGAAGCGGATATTATTATTTGGTCGAC
>CAZWEU010000094.1:0-2739 GCA_964632785.1 uncultured Lachnospiraceae bacterium
GAAACTACATGGGGATGATTATCGATCAAGACCTACTTACAACTACGGTGATGACTCGAACTTCTTCAGAAGGTAAATTATCAAATGTGGGTGCGATTGATGGCGGTAAGCAAGATAAATCAGATAAGGACAAAGAAGACAAGGATAAAAAAGAAGAACTTGAAGAACCGATTGAACCAACACCTCCCGAACCTAAACCCGAACCTAAACCCGAACCTAAGCCGGAACCCAAGCCGGAACCACAACCTGAGCCGCAACCCGAGCCGGAACCCGAGCCTGAGCCTGAGCCGCAACCCGAGCCGCAGCCCGAGCCCGAACCTGATCTGCCAGCAACTGAAGTAGAGCCTGAAGATTAAAATGAGGTGAAAAATGATTAATCGAAAGAATGACTTAAAATCTGAAACTAGAAAGAATATGCGTGAGGGAAAGGGTGATATTGAGATCACCCACCTAGCTGACAAAGCCACTTTAGGTGAATGTTGTCGTTTATTTGCAAAAATAGTTGTAAAGCCAGGTGACTCGATTGGAAAACATCCCCATCACGGTGAAAAAGAAATTTATTATTTTCTTAGCGGAAGTGGAAAAGCACATGATGATGAAAAAGTCTGTGATATTGAAGCAGGAGACGTGATGGTTACTCCTGATGGTCACAGTCACAGTATTGAGAACACCGGGAATGAGGATCTTATCTACCTTGCATTAATCCTCAAAGACGCCCTTGAATAAAAATGATCGGACTCAAATTCTTGCCACATTAGAAAGCCTTTATGGGCAGGAACAATGTGGCCTGAACTTTGATAGTCCTTTTGAATTACTGATTGCGACCATCTTATCGGCTCAATGCACTGACGTGAGAGTTAATATTGTCACGGAAAAACTATTTCAAGGATTCAATACACCCGAAAAAATACTCTCTTTGGGGCAAGTAGCCTTGCAGGAGAAGATTAGGACCTGTGGCTTGTCGAATACAAAGGCTAAAAATATTTTGCGTACCTGCCATATCCTTCTTGATGAGCACAGGGGTATCGTTCCTGAAGATATGGAAAGTTTGATGACCTTGCCTGGAGTCGGCCGAAAAACAGCTAATGTTGTTATGAGCTGTGCTTTTGATATCCCTGCTATTGCCGTTGATACTCATGTTTTTCGAGTTTCAAAAAGAATCGGCTTGGCAAAGGGAAAAACAGTTTTGGAAGTTGAAAAAGAGCTAATGAAAACTTTACCTCGAGAAAAATGGTCTCAGGCCCATCATTGGTTAATTTGGCATGGACGGCGCCTTTGCACAGCAAGAAACCCTAAATGTTATGATTGTTTGTTAAAGACATTGTGCAAAGACGGTAAAAAACAAAAATACGAGGGGTAAAAGTCATTTACTTCTTGTATTTTTTTTTAGAATAGTTTATGATTATCAATGTATACAATTGAATGAGGAGGAAAAAGGAATGAAAAAAAGAATTGTTAGTGTTATGCTTGTTGTCATGTTTGCTCTTTCTATCTTCACTTTTGCCGGATGTTCGCCATCCGAAAGCAGTGAAGATGTGATCAAGGTTGGATTTATTGGACCGATGTCTGGTGATGCTGCGATCTACGGAACATCAGCGAACGAAGGCGCACAGTTAGCCGCACAAGAAATTAATGCGGCGGGTGGAATCAATGGGAAAAATATTGAGATTATTGCTTACGATACTAAGGCTGATCAGACTGAAGCGATCAATGCTTATAATCGTTTGAGAGATCAAGATGAAGTTGTCGCCATCGTCGGTGGAACCTTAAGTGGCGAAACCCTAGCGATGAAAGATCTAATGTTAGCAGACAATATGCCTGTTTTAACCCCAACGGCGACAGCTGTTGATGTTACCGTCGACGCTCCAAATGTCTTTAGAGCTTGCTTTTTAGATGATTATCAAGGTCAGGCAGCAGGTAACTATGCAGCTGGTGAGCTTGGTGCAAAAACAGCGGCTTTAATGGTCGGAACGGGAAATCCTTACTCTGAGGGTGTTTGTCAATCATTTGACGAAGCTTTTACAGCAAAGGGTGGAACTATAGTAGGGTCAGAATCCTATGGCATGGCTGACAAAGATTTTAGTGCTCAATTAACAAAATTAAAAGAATTAAACCCAGATGTTATTTTTGTTCCTGATTATGTCCAAACTGTTGGACCAATCCTACAAAAAGCCAAAGAAATGGGAATTACCTCAAAGTTTATCGGGGCTGATGGTTGGGATGGCGTTCAAGAGGAATATGCCGATGCCGCTCAAGATCATTTCTTTACAAATCACTATGCTGCTGACTCACCGTCAGAAAATGTCCAGAATTTTATTTCTGCCTACAACGAAAAATATAAGAAGGTACCAAATTCTTTTGCAGCATTAGGGTATGATGCCGTTTACGTTATGACCCAAGCGATCACGTCTGCTGACTCTACAGAAGCAGATGCAATTATTACAGCCTTGACTAAAACAGAGTATCCTGGTGTTACGGGAACCCTGAAATTTGATGAAGATGGAGATCCTAAAGAAAAAGAAGTTACAATTATTAAAATTGATGAAGGTAAGTTAAAATTTGAAACCTTAGTCGTAAATTAATAAACAACTAATTTTAAGATTAAAATGAGGATATAGAAGGACTGGTCCTTCTATATCCATTTTATTATCAGAATTATAATTTTAGAAACCAATTGGTTTTTATATTTAAAGGAGGAGTCAATGTGAATTTATTTCTGCAACAGCTGATCAATGGGCT
>CAZWEU010000095.1:0-2663 GCA_964632785.1 uncultured Lachnospiraceae bacterium
AAGCAAAACAAGCAGAAAAAATTGGGATTGAAATAATAATTGCCATCAGTGTCATCGTGTTAGCAGGAATTGGATTTGTCGTCTATCGAATTAAAAGATAAGAAAAAGGCTAATAAATTATGTTAAAAGTAAAGACATAGTCAAAAAGATTGACAAAAATAAGCTTAAAAGATATAGTTTAAGTGATATAAGAAAATAAAAACCGTTTCTTTTGTTAGGCGAGGCTCCTATGCAGAGATGGCTGCTACCCGGAAACATCGAAAGATGCCAATGGGTCAACAGGTACTACCGAACTAAGGTTTTACTTAATGTAGCTGGGTATCAACCCTATACTGTTTAGTGCCAAAACTCAACGAATGGGGGGAATCGTTATTTTTGCGATGCAAAAACCCCCATTAAAAGAGTGGGGGTTTTTATTTAGCACCCATTTATAATATGATTTGAAAAGGGAGTGAGATAATATGGAGGTAGACCCAGGGGGAAAGGTAAAAGTGATTCAGAGCACCCCAATTATCGCCATGATCATTGGTGCTCATAAGTAAAGGAGAAGACAATGATTAAAATTTATAAAACGCTTGATGGTAAGATGGTGGAAATTGACGCCATTGAAAAAAACTCTTGGATTAATATGGTTGATCCAAGTGATGAGGAGTTGCAATTTATTATCCACCAACTTAATATTGATCCTGATTTTTTAAGAGCAGCCTTAGACGAAGAAGAAATCTCTCGAGTTGAAGTCGATGAGGATAAACACGCACTAATCACTCTTGATGTTCCGATTGTGGAAAAAGACACCGATATGGTCTTGTATTCAACCATACCGGTGGGGATTATTCAGACTGAGCATAATATTATCACCGTTTGCCTGCAGGCCAATACAGTGATTGATGACTTTGCCAAGGGCCGGGTCAAGAATGTCTATACCAATTTAAAAACCCGCTTTATCTTCCAGATCCTCTATCGGGTGGCCAGCCGCTTTTTAGTTTATCTTCGCCATATTAATCGGATGAGTGCCGATATTGAGAAGCAATTACATATTTCCTTAAAGAATAAGGAACTCTTTCAACTACTGGACTTGGAAAAAAGTTTAGTCTTTTTCTCGACTTCGCTTAAAGCCAATCAAGGGGTCCTGGAGAAATTACAACGAGGCCGGGTGATTAAACTCTACGAAGAGGATTTAGAATTATTGGAAGATGTTTTAATTGAAGTCCAGCAAGCCATCGAGATGTCAAACATCTATGCCAATATTTTAAGTGGGACAATGGACGCCTTTGCTTCAATCATTTCTAATAATTTAAATATTGTCATGAAAGTCTTAACCTCAATCACCATCTTAATGGCTATACCCACCTTGATTGCCAGTCTTTACGGCATGAATGTGGCCGGTATCCCCCTACCCAACTTTTGGACCATCGTTGGAATTGCCAGCGGCTTTACCGTTATTGTGGGCATTATCTTGTATCGAAAAAATATGTTTTCCTAGGCTGAAAAACGCTTGACAGATTTAAGACAAAGGGTGTATAATAAAATAAATGAATAAGTCTGTTTCAGGGGGAGGTGAAAGTCCTCACCGGTGGTAATTTGCGCACGCACTAAGTCCACGAATCGCAAGATTGATCTGGTTAGATTCCAGAACCGACGGTATAGTCCGGATGAAAGAAATGGTAATAAAGCATGCAAAACTCCTGAAAAACTTTCGAGGAGTTTTTTTATTATTCTGAACAGATAATTAAGAGGAGGGTTTTTATGAAAACAAAAACATTAACACAGATGGCCGTATTGGCAGCGATGTCCATACTACTTATTTATTTGATTCGGATTCCCGCACCCGGGGCACCCTTTCTGGAATATGATCCAGCCGATATCCCGATCTTTATTGGTGCCTTTATGTTTGGCCCCGTCGGCGGCTTGGTTTTAACCGCTATTGTCGCTGTCCTCCAAGGCCTAACGGTCAGTTCAGGAAGTGGCATCATCGGTATTCTCATGCATTTTGTAGCGACCGGATCCTTTGTTTTAGTGGCCGGCATTATTTACAAAAAAAATCGCACCCGTAAGGGAGCAGTCATTGGTTTAAGTTTGGGGGCCATCGTCATGACAGGGACCATGATCATCTGGAATTTAGTCTTCACGCCATTGTTTCTCGGTGTTCCGCTCGAAGCCGTCATCCCGATGATTCTGCCCATTATCCTTCCTTTTAATATCGTCAAGGCAGGGATCAATGCCGTCATTACCTTTGCCGTTTATAAATCAGTTAGCAAGGTTCTGGGTTTGGAAATAAAGGAAGTTCAGGCAGTTAAGCATAAAAGTAGTTAAAGAGTATCCTTTAGAAAGACAGAGAGAAAGATAGAAGTCAAAAGATGCCCGTCTTTTGGCTTCTTTTTTATGGACTGATAAACAAATAAAGAGAGGCAAAGCTGATCGACAAGAACTGTTAAAAAAGATTTGAAAAAAATTTAAAAAGGCCTTGACTCTTTGGACAAAACCACCTATACTTAAGAAGTTGTCTCGTCGGGCAAAGCCCATCGAAAAAAGATTTTACAAATATTTATAAAAGATCTTGACAACATCAAGCAAGCACCCTATAATAGTGGAGCTGCTCGCAAGAGAAGCATTGGTCGTAGAAAAGAGAATAGTACCATAAAACCTGAATTAAAGTCGGTTTA
>CAZWEU010000096.1:0-2650 GCA_964632785.1 uncultured Lachnospiraceae bacterium
TGGTAATCATCATAGCCTTTTTTCTGCTTTTTAATTAAGCTATAATTTTTCTTCATATCAATCGATTGGAGGACCAGAAAGAAGCCGGAAATTCCTAAAACCAGGCCCAGTACCAGGCCAAAGATCGCCGACTGGCCCATTGGATCAAAGAAAGCATAGATGCCAAAAGCAATGAGGATCACCCCAATGATCACCCGACTCATTTGTTTAACCCCGGTTCGACTTCCTGACGTGACAAGGACAAGAATGCCGGCAATAAGAGCCACAATGGCAATCATAATAACAAAAATTGAGATAATAACATTGGGTACAAACAAAAAGATAGCGGCAATGATTAAGTCGAATAAACCCCGGCCCAAACTATAGCCGATGGTAATGTTATCCCGATAACGCATGACAAAATAGGTCAGCAAGTACATGATCCCCATTAGGCCCCGATAGACCCCAAATACCATCACAATCAACGATAGGATAAATTGGGCATTAAATAAGCTAATGCCACAGATGACCATTAAACACAAGCCATCGAGGAGCATCAACCACCAGCGTCCATAAAAACGCTCGAGCAAGTCGACACTAAAACCTCTTTGATCATTCATTTGCGGCTTCCTCCATTTGCTTAATTACCCGTTTCATCACCTGACCTGCCCTTAATTTTACCGGGCCACAGCCACTTTGCCGGTCTCTAAAGTGTTCCTTTATGTAATCACAATCGAGACTACCAAACTCGCTTTCAAATTCTTCAACTAAAAGTTGAGCTGCCGCTTTAATGTCGGCTTGCCTGGTCGGGCGCGACTTGGAATAAATGGCCCCTAGTCCGGCGAGGGCTCCGGTAAAGGCCCCACAGGTTCGCTCGGCGTAAAAGCCGCCACCAAAGCCCTGCATCAAATGATAAACCTCTTCACCCAGATTCAAGTCATAGCTATCATTAGCCGACCGAAGCAACACTTCAGCACAGTTCATATGAAATAGTTCCGGCTTAGCTTGGTCTTTACCAAATTGATTATACTTTTTAATCGCTTCTTCCATCTTTTCTCCTTATTTTTTATCGGAATTATTATCCCTCCATAATAATTTTGTATTTCCTAATTTTACTATAAAGGGTATTGCGCTGAATCCCTAAAGCTTGGGCCGATTGAGCAATATTTCCCTCAAAAATCTTTAAAACCCGGCTAATATGTTGTTTTTCGATAAAGGCAATGCTAAAGTCATCCTCGCCATCTTGGTCAAATAAAACATTATCGCTCCTTGCTTGTCCTGGCCGCGGATCTTTTTCTTTGTCCTCATCACTATTCTTGAAAAAATAATAATGGGGAAAACTCTCAGTATTGACCATCAGCTCGGCTACATTTTTTAACTCCCGGATATTTCCCGGCCAATGATAGGCTTGGAGAATTCTTTTTTCATCCTCATTTAATATAAGCAGGTCTCGTTCATATTTTAATGCCCTGGTCTCCAAAAAACAAGCAAATAATTCTAAAATATCATCCGGTCTCTCCCGCATCGGTGGTAAATATAAGGGCAGGACATTTAAGCGATAAAACAAGTCTTTCCTGAAGCGACCACTCTCCACTTCACTTTTCAGATCTTTATTGGTCGCGGCAATGATCCGGACATCAATGGGAATTGTCTTATGGCTACCAATCCGGGTGATCACATTCTCTTGCAAGACACGAAGCAAGCGGGTCTGCATCTCAAGGGGCATCTCGCCAATTTCATCAAGCATGATGGTCCCATTATTGGCCTGTTCAAACTTGCCAATGTTGCCCCCCTTTTTAGCTCCGGTGTAGGCACCATCCTCGTAGCCAAATAATTCCGACTCAATCAATTGACCGGGGATTGCCCCGCAATTGAGGGCCACAAAGGGTTCATCCATTCGTTTGCTGTAATTATGGATCGATTGGGCAAAGACTTCTTTACCGGTGCCACTTTCACCCATAATTAAAATGGTCGACCGATTATTGGCAATTTTTTTAGCAAAATCAACTGTCCGGGTAAAATTCCCATCCTTGCCCAAAATTTTTTCAAAGGTGTAGTAAGGACTGGCCACAACTTTCGATTTTGCCCGTTTCTCTTCGCGCAAGATAATGATAATTTCGACGCTATCATCCTGAGGATTATAGATGGAACTGGCTGTAATCTGACAATTGAGCGTTTTTTTTGTTGTTTTAACTTGGATATTCTGACTGATGTTGTCTTTTAATTGGATACTGGCCTTGATCTTTTCCCATTCGGGAATTAATTCAATTATATTACCGGCGATGTAATTATTTTTATAGCCAAAAAAATCCAAAGCTTTTTGGTTGCATATTTTAATATTCCCCTGGACGTCCGAGGTTAGAATGGCCAAGGGGACGGCATTAAAAATCGTTTTGATATGCTTACTACCCATGCTTTGAACCTTGTTATAGGCCTTGCATTTTAGCATCTCTTCAATGGCATTAGAAGCGGCAATGACCATCCCTAGTGTATGAGGATGGACGGAGTCGGAATAGCCGGTCAAATCAAGAACACCAATTAAATTCCCATTAGCATCTTTAATCGGTGCCCCTGAACAAGTCCAACGGTGGTAGGCCTTAATAAAGTGGTCATCGCCCGATAGTTGAATCGGCTCCCTTGATTTAATCACCAAGGACATGGCATTGGTCCC
>CAZWEU010000097.1:0-2634 GCA_964632785.1 uncultured Lachnospiraceae bacterium
TCTTTGGTGACCATTTGGAAACAAGAGACATTTTTATAGTCAATTTTTTCGTCATCGTCAAAAACCGGACGGAAATCGCCTTCTCGTTTAATTAAGCATTGGTAGGTCCCATCAACCCCATTTTCTTTGGGAATTCCCGAAGCCACCTTGACTTTTAAATTATAAATCGGCCGCTCAACGAGTTTTTCAATGATGCCATTATCAATTCCGACGGAAATCTCTTGTTTTGACAAGGCCGTGATCAGGTCTTCTTTGGTAAGCTCAATTGGCTGACCTTCTTCATCTTTAAGCAATTTTATAAAGGCTGTCATCCCATCACTGCTAACAGTCACTTCGATAAGGTCCTGAATATTGATTGGCTTCTCTTTTAGTTCATCCATTGTCTATCTCCATTTTTTATTTGTCACATATCTCACCGTAGTTGATTAATCACCCGCTCCATGTCATCAGCCGCTTGAACGACCCGGGCATTAAAGGAAAAGGCCCGCGATGCCTCAATCATCTTAACGGCTTCTTTTCCCATATCGGTGCCGGACCGCTCCAAATACCCACTAAGGACCCGTGATTCATTATCGAGCCCAGCCGCCCCAGAAGTATCACTGACCTGAAAATGGTTATTGCCGATTAATTGCAGACCATAGGGATTTGCAAAACTAAAAACACCGACTTCCTCTTGGTCAAAAGCATTGCTAACATCAATCCGGTTGTTATTTGAGCCAAGGACATAGTGGCCTTGACCATTGGTCAAAAAACGTTGGTTTCCTTCAAGCGAGATCGAGAAGGACCCATCTCGGGTATAGGAAATAACGCCATTTTCCGGGTTCAAAATCCCAAAAAAACCCTTCCCGTCAATGGCGTAATCGAGGGGGAGATTGGTCTGTTCAAGGGCACCCTGATTTACGATCGTCCCATTTTTCTGAACCTTAGCCCCGTGTCCGGTAGTGATTAAATCCCCCCCACCACCAGCTACATCTTCATAAAGAAGTGATGCAAAAGCCGTTTGTTGCGCCTTAAAGCCACTTGTATTGACATTGGCCACATTGTTGGAGATGGTATTTAGGTAGTGCTGCTGGGCCATCATTCCCAGTGAACCCGCATAAAATCCTCTGATCATTTTTTCTCCTCTTTATCCATCTTTTAACCTACTTTTCCAACCTGATTGGCTGAAATCTCCTGAATACGGTCGTATATTTTTAACATCTGTGAACAGGAATTATATTGATTTTGTTTGGCGATCAAAGCGCTCATCTCTCTCGACATATCGGTGTTGGATTTTTCCAGATAGCCCTGGGCCACCTGAAATTGTCCCGGTGCCACTTGGGCAAAGCCATTCGCCGCCTGGAAGAAGCCATCGCCAACCGGGGTCAGGTCTTGGGCATTTTGGACATTGACAATGGCAAGACTTCCCTGGGCCTGGCCATCGATGGTAATATTGCCACTAGCATCAACGGCAATAGTACTGGTTCCCACGTTGATGACTTGGTTATTTTGATTAAGAACATTTCCGACTCCAGGTAAGATTAAATTGCCCCCTCCATCAATTTCAAATTGACCATTTCGTGTCAGAACTTGACCAAAGTTAGGGTTACTAATCACGAAAAAACCCGAACCCTGAATCGCCATATCTAACGTCCGTTCAGTCTGGTCCAAACTCCCCTGGGAAAAGTCGGTAACGTGGTCGTCCGTAATGGTAATATAGGAGCCTGCCCCAATGTCGTTGTTGGCAATATGGGCCCTGGTACTGACTCTGGCAATCAAATAATCGGCGAAACTTGATTCGACTGTGGCCTGACTTTTAAAACCGGCGGTATTGACATTGGCCACGTTATTGGATAAGACATTGATGGTTCGCTGCTGGGTAAATAAGCCGGCGGACGCTGAATAAAATCCTCTTTCCATTCTTTTCTCCTTCTTTTAATTGTAATTTTTTTAATTATAATTAAGTATTATCATTTAATAGCGACTTAATCGCTCTTTTAATTTAATCATCACTTGGGAATGGATCTGGGAAACACGTGATTCGCTAACCCCCAAGATTTCTCCAATTTCCCTTAGTTTTAAATTTTCATAGTAATAAAGTGAAATCACCAGGCGCTCGTTTTCCTTAAGGGTATCGATTGCCTTGGCCAGCTCATCTTTTAATTCATTTCCTAAGAGGTTGGCTTCGGGTATATGACCCTTGCTGCCCTCATTAAGGAGGGGCTGGCTTTCCATCATTTTTTCGTCAACGGTCTCTTCGTAGGAAAGAATGATGGAGTTATGGCGTTGCTCCAAAATTTTCAAAAGATTGTCTTCGGAGATTTCCATGGTCTCAGCAATTTCTTGATTGGTCGGTTCACGGCCATATTCAGCATATAATTGCCCATAGGTCTGTTCTAAGACCCGGGAGAGACTGCGCTGGCTGCGGGGGACCCAATCCTGCTGACGCATAAAGTCAATAATGGCGCCGCGAATCTTAAGGGTGGCAAAGGTTTCGAATTTATTCCCCATCCCTGGGTCGAACTTTTCAACGGCATCAATTAAAGCAATCATGCCCTGGTTAATCATATCATCCATTTGGCCAAAATTATTATAAGACCCTTTAAAGCGAAGAACAAGTCGCTTGACCAAGTCTGTGTAAAGGAGGACTATCTC
>CAZWEU010000098.1:0-1347 GCA_964632785.1 uncultured Lachnospiraceae bacterium
CCCGGCCGATACATCCCCTTGATTTAAACCACGATCCTTGATTAATCCGTTAAACCTTTCGTGAAATATACTGTCTACTGTTGATTCATCCATTTATAAACCTCCTAATATCATCTATTTGTTGTATTTTAAAAATAAATACATTTAGTTGTTGTAATTTTGTTTGTTTGTTGTTATAATTGTATCATCACATCAAGTTGTTGACAACAAGAATAGTAAAATAAGGAGGTAATACTTATGAATAATAAAGATGTACGGGAAAAAATTAAACAATCAAACTTGTTCCAATGGCAAGTAGCAGAATATATTGGAATAAGTGAAAGTTCTTTTTCTCGAAGATTACGCTATGAGCTACCAGAATCAGAAAAGAAAGATATCTTTGAAGTTGTAGAAAAGCTTAAAGAAAGGAGTAATTAAAATGTTCCCAAGAATGAGAACGTGTAAAGAAGCGGCCACAGAAATAAAAGAGGTTGACCCCGGAACTTGTATATCAGAATCAGGACTAAGGAGACTTATTAAAGAGGGTAAGATCCGTAGCGTTCAAATAGGAAATAAACAATTACTTAATTTAGATCAAGTGATTGCCTATCTTAATGAACCATTTCCGATTGAAGTGCCAGAACCAGAACCAGCTAAGCATATTGAACCGGACAGGCTGAAATTATTTAAGCAAAATATCGGTGCAAAATAGAGACGAGGTGAGTAACTATAATAGATCCGTTTGAATTTGTAAAAGATAATCTTGATATCGTTGACGTGGCTAAACATTATGGGATTGACGTTAACCGCCATAACAAAGCCTTATGTATTTTTCACAATGAAAAAACGCCATCAATGAGCTTCAAAGATAATTATTTTAAATGCTTTAGTTGTGGGGCCGGTGGCAGCGTGATTGATCTTACTGGAGGATTATTTGATTTACAGCCGTTTGAATCGGTGCAAAAATTGAATGATGATTTTTCACTGGGACTAGACTTTGATTCTAATTACACGGTGAACATTGAAAAAATGAATCGGATCAAGGAAGAAAAAAAGCTAGTCAAATCTTTTGAAAAGTGGATTGATGAAACGTATTCAAATTATGCAGTATTGGCCAAGTATTACTTAAATAATTTAAAAAAGTATCGGCCAGTAGATGAAACAATCCACCCCAAGTATGCAGAAGCTTGCCATAGGCTACCGATAGTAAACTATATACTAGATATTTTATTTGAAGGTGATGACCAGACAAAGATAGAACTATATAAGAATATGACCTTGAAGGAGGTGACAGCAGTTAATGAACGCCCAAGACTTGAAGAACTTACAGAAAATTAATGCAGAAAAAAACCACCTATGGACAGTAGG
>CAZWEU010000098.1:1447-2599 GCA_964632785.1 uncultured Lachnospiraceae bacterium
TTGCCGGATCGGTGCAAAAGAAATTTAAGATCAAAGGCAAGCCCGATTGGTACGAACCTTTAAATATCTATTCATTAATCATAGCAGATCCCGGAGAGCGGAAATCATCGGTTATGCGTGAGATGACCCGATACACCAAGGAATATGAACGACAAGTAAATGAATTAAACGTTGAGATGATGGATTACCAGAAAATCCAATATAATGCTTTAACTAATGAATTATCGAAAAATGAAAAAAGTGGTGATATTGATGAGGCAGTTTCTTTAAAAAAAGAACTAAGGGAATTAGAAAAAGAAATGATAAGGCCTTTGAGGCTAGTAGCTGATGATGCAACGCCAGAAGCCCTTACAAGCTTGTTATCAGAAAATGACGGTGCATTATCAATTATTTCAGCCGAAGGCGGCTTCTTTGATATATTAGCCGGGCGTTATTCAAACACAGCCTGTATTGATACAGTCTTAAAAGCGCATCCTGGGGATGATATTCATATCGACCGAGTAGGAAGACCAAAAGAGTATATTCGAAGCCCGGCATTAACAATCCTTTTATCCGTTCAAAATGATGTGATTCGGGGGATATTTGAAAATGGAACTTTTAAAGGAAGGGGCTTAAATGCCAGATTCTTATATAGCAAGCCAGTAACAACCATAGGAACCCGTTCTTTTGAAACAGTGCCGATCCCAACAGAAACAAGGATCGAGTACAAGAAGTTGATTTATGAACTACTAGATATACCAACGCCAGTAGCAACGGCAGAAAGCGAAAATATAAACATCATAAAAATTGATGATGGGGCCTATTCGATACTTAAAGATTATTTCGATTCAATTGAAAAAAAATTGATTGGTGACCTTGAAGATATGCGAGATTGGGCTGGTAAGTTGGTAGGCGCAGCGCTAAGAATTGCCGGGATCTTGCATTGCATGAATTTTGGAAAAATGACCGGTGAAACTTTAGTAAATCAAAAAACGATGATGAACGCCATTATAATCGCTGATTATTTTCTAGAACATTCAAGGGCTTGTTATCAGTTGATGGGAATAGATGAAGATCTTGAGCAGACAAAACATGTATTGAAGAAGTTGGAATTGAAGCCAAAAGAAGAATATAAGAGGTATGATATTTTTAAAATGTGTAGAAAAAAGTCCA
>CAZWEU010000099.1:0-2567 GCA_964632785.1 uncultured Lachnospiraceae bacterium
ATGTCCGGACTGGTGGCAAAGTTTCTCACGTCGGAAAGCTTGCTGGAGTCATAAACGAACGCATCAAAAGTCACATTTTCATAGAGTTCTTTAAAATGTTCGGCGGTGATCTCTAATGACTTGGCAACCCCTTCCTTGATGGCGATGGACGGCACCACAATGATGAATTTGGTGAAGCCGTAGAGCCGGTTCATTTCAAAGATGGACCGCAGGTAGACATAGGTCTTTCCGGTTCCGGTCTCCATCTCCACGGTAAAATCCATGGCGTCCATTTTCTCGGAGGGTGCCAGCCCGTTCTGCAGCTGTATCTTGCGAATGTTTTTGTGGATGTCCTCAGGCAGAAGTTTTAAGCGGTTACCGATACCCAGATTGTTTTCCATGCCGGGAATGACCTGCTGGGTCGTATATTGCAGCGGAGCCACGGTAAAATTGGTCTGGCAAATTTCCTGCCCCTCAAACACTCCGGCGACGGATTCTATGGCCTGCTTCTGGAAGTCCAGATTCGGATCAAATTTAATTTTCATTTTGCACCTCCTTGGGAACCGCGAAAGGCGCTAAAGTCACGAAAATTGGAATTGGCCATTCGGATAACTTCAACTTTAGGGTAACTGCCAAAATTCACGAGTAGTCCCAATTCAAGGCCTGTGGCTTTGAGATAATTCAGAAGCTGCGCTTTATGCTCTGAGGCCAGCTCTTTGACTGCTTTGATTTCAACAATGATTTTGTCGTGACAGATCAAGTCCGGCTTATAAGTCTGGTTCAGCTGTTCGCCTTTATAAGTCAACTGAAGCTCAACTTGTGCCCGAAATGGAATGTTCCGCTTGGTTAACTCCTTCTCCAGGCATTCCTGATAAACTGCTTCCAAAAATCCACAGCCCATCTCTTTATACACATCAAAGATTGCTCCCTGAATCTCGTAGCACTCTTCCTTAAAGAGTATTTTTTCGTGCTTTTCGTGTGTTTCGCGGTTATTCATCACAGGCTCCTCACGTCATTGATTCCAGCCTGTTTGAGAATCTGAACCGCATTGGTTTTGACCACGTCATCTTTGAACCCGGAGTCCTTGAATACCACGCGCATGATTTCCGGATTGAGTTCATCTTTCAGCTGGGCAATGCCTTCGACCACCTCAAGGGAAATGGCATCTGAAAGACAGATAATAAGCGCCCCCATACCGATATCGAACACCTTTTGCCCGGCGATAGCGTGTTCAGTGATAGGCAGCGTCAGATCAAGGCCATACTTGAGCAGAACCTCGTAAAGAACATCTTCTTCACGGCGGTCGGATTTTATGTTGGAGATAAAGTCTTCGAGAGTGCGCTCAGTTAGATCAAAGTCGACTTCCCATGGTTTGATATTGGTAGAATCAAGCTTGAAAGCCTTGAAGCCAAGGTCACCATCATATTCAGGGTTTTCTTCTTTGATCTTGGCGGCTGCTCGGCGGATGCGTTCTTTGCCGATATCAGCGATGGTTTTATAGCCAGCCTTAAATGCCTCTGAATTTTCATCACAAAGTTCAGGAAGCTGAACCATTATAAACTTCCTGTTTGTTTTGTCATTGATGTTAAGATTAATCAATGCATGAGCAGATGTTGCTGAACCCGAGAAGAAGTCGAAAATCAAATCCTCATGTTCAACATTACACATATTAATCAATTGAGAAATGAGGCCTATCGGTTTAGGATTATCGAAAAATTTATTCACACCGAATAGATTTTTAATTTCATTAGCGGAATCAGTATTTGACACATCGGAAAAAATTGAACGAAAAACTCTTCCCTCTGGTTGGTATACTTTATGTTGGACTGTCCATTTTCCACCTTCTCTCGAAGGTATAATCCTAATTTGCCCCAGTTCCTGTTTTTCTTTAAATGATGTTTCTGAAACCTGCCATGTCCCATCTTTTATAATGCTACCATCAGGACAAACCACATCGTATATGATTGGACTTTGCAACCCCCCCCTATGCAATGTATCCCAATAAAAACGTCCTTTTTCATCTTCTTCACGATAACGTTTTAAATATTCCTCGTCATAAGGGATTCTCCATTTTTTCTCTTGTGTGGAAATATCTTTGCAAAAAATAAGAATTAGTTCGTGATCAACGGCGATATATCTTGAGTCATTTCCACCGCCTTTTCTTTTTTGCCAGATTATTTCACCCACATAATTTTCTTCACCAAATAATTCATCGCATATCTTTTTAAGGTTAAAAGCTTCATTTTCATCAATGCTTATAAATATAACTCCATCATCCTTCAGTAGATTTCGGGCAAGCTTCAGGCGCGGATACATCATGTTCAACCAGTCGGTATGATAGCGCCCACTAGTTTCGGGATTGTTTGAGAGGTTACGGCCTTCACCATCTACCTGACCGGTGATCTCTTTATAGTTTTTGATATTGTCCTTGAAGTTATCCTTGTACACAAAATCTTTGCCAGTGTTGTACGGTGGATCGATATAGATCATCTTCACTTTTTTGTGATAGCTCTTCTGCAGGAGCTTGAGCACCTCAAGGTTGTCGCCTTCAATGAAAATGTTCTGGGTAGAATCCCAATCCACCGACT
>CAZWEU010000100.1:0-2240 GCA_964632785.1 uncultured Lachnospiraceae bacterium
TAGAGGACCGAATACCCGTTGCCGATGATGGAATCAAGCTCCCGATTCATCCGGGTCGCAACGACCTCGGGCAGGGGATTGCCAAACATGGCATGGGCCTGGGATAAGGCCGTTTGACGAATCTCATCATCAGACCCTTCGATAAAGGGCGGAAAGGTCCCCTGGGGGATCGGTAGGGTCGCCGCAATCATATCGGCAATGGCCCGGCTATTGGTAACGACAACCTCATAGGCCTGGTCTTCGCCCAGGTATTCAAATTCATCAATCATCTCAGCAGTATTTCGGTAGTATAAGGGCGGTTGCCGGTGGGCATCCTGATAGCCCTGGCCAGTAAAGAGAATCTCCCGGTACAAGGCATCATCCTTTTCGACAAAATGGACGTCGCCCGTAGCGACGACTAATTTATTGAGTTCCTTCCCTAGGGCCAAAATTTCTCGGTTGATCCCTTTTAGTGCCTCAACTCCGGGTAAGGCATTGTTGTCGATCAGAAACTGATTATTCCCCAAGGGCTGGATTTCTAAAAAGTCATAGAACTGGGCAATTTGCATCACTTTTTCACGGGGCTTTTGATTCAAGAGGGCCGTAAAGAGTTCTCCGGCTTCACAGGCGGTTCCCAAAAGCAAATTGTGGCGATTTTTGGCCAAGAGCGATTTGGGAATTCGCGGCTTGCGGTAAAAATAATGGAGGTGGGATTCCGAGACCAAGCGGTACAAGTCCTTGATGCCGGCTTGGTTTTTCGCATAGATAATGATGTGGTTGGGCCGGTTGATTTTAATATTGCGTTCGCGGCTGGAAAGCGTATTTAAGCTGCTGACCCGGTGGCAGTCTTTTTTCTCGGCCAGGTCAACCAGCTTAAGAAAGACCCGGGCCGAGGCCATAGCGTCATCAAGGGCCCGATGGTGGTCGCCCATATCAATTTTAAAATGACTACAGAGTTTCTTTAAGTGGTGGCGCGTGATCTGGGTCAGGAGGCAGCGGGCCAGGGCTAAGGTATCGATGCAGGTAAGCTCTTTTTTAAAGCCATGTTTTTCAACCGCTTTTTGAATAAAACTCAGGTCAAAGGGGGCATTGTGGGCAATCAAAATGGCGTCACCGCAAAAATCAAAAAAGGCATCGAGGGCCTGGTCTTCCTCGACCCCCTCTTTAACCATTTCACTGGTAATTCCGGTTAATTCGACAATCCGCGGGGGGATATCGCAGTGGGGGTTGACCAGTCGATGGAAGTGTTCGATAATTTGCTTGTTGCGAATCCGGACACCAGCAATTTCAATGATCCGGTGGTTGCCGGGAATTAAACCGGTCGTCTCCAAGTCAAAGAAAATAAATTCATCATCAAACGTTTGATCTTTCCTACCGGAGACGACATGGAGCTCATCATCGACTAAATAGGCTTCAACCCCATAAAGAACTTTAATGTCATATTCTTGGCCGAGGCGCATCATTTCCGGATAAGCTTGTAAGACCCCATGGTCGGTTATCCCGATCGCATCGTGGCCAAAGTTTTTAGCCTGTTTCATAATGTTTTCGACTTTACTGACCGCATCCATGGCAGAAAACTGGCTGTGGAGGTGGAGTTCGACCCGTTTGACCGGCGCTAAATCGGTCTCGACCGGCTCCTCACAGAGAACCATATTGCGCGGTGCTAAAATTAGTTCTTGGTTAAAGTCATCGTAATTAAGGCGTCCTTCGATTTTTACCCAGGTCCCATCTTTAATCCGGTCGACAATAGCCGCTTGATCGGTAAAAATCTTTGCCGTAATGGAACCGGTATTATCGGTAAGGTTAAAGATCAATAGGGTCTTATTGTTTTTGAGCTCCCGATTAATGACACCAAAAATCCACCCCCGTAGGCTGAGGGTCGTCCCTTCGGATTCACCTCCTGGTGAGAAATCAACAGTGTTAAGGGGCCTGGCTTCTTTTTTTATGGCCCTGCCCATGATCACGTCGCCGGACTTTTGGGCGACTTTAAGGACTTCCTTTTTCTTTCCCCATTGGCCAGTTTCTGGCTTAGGGTCTGACTTGGCATCGGGGTCAATCGTTGAGAGACGCTTTTTCAAATCAGCAGATGTTTTTAAGGAAACTTTTTGGTGGTCGGTAAAGTCAATCTGTAACTTAACTGCTAGGTCAAACTCATCTTGAATTGAACGGACAAAGCGACTCTTAAAAATTTCCCAATTTTGATCATCGACTCCATCTTGCGACGACCCCTTGATAAAGAAGGTATCACCTTTAGCTCTTAG
>CAZWEU010000100.1:2250-2562 GCA_964632785.1 uncultured Lachnospiraceae bacterium
GGTATTGTTTAAAATCACCTTGGCAATGTTGATATTAATCGTCGAAAGGATGGCATCAATTCGCCCGCTTTCCGCTTGGAAAAGTTCTTCAGCATTGTGGTAGGATTTCTTTCGGATTTCGACCTTTAAGCACTCAGCATAATCAAAAATAGTAGTCAGTTTTTCTTTGACCTCCTCCAGGTTGACATCTTTCTTAAATGTCTTAAATATAAAAGTCAATTCCTTTTGGTGGGAATTGACTTTAAGTTCTTCGGTCTCTAATTGATAGCTTTTGATTAATTCTTGATAATCACTTTGTTTCGTCCTTATAGT
>CAZWEU010000101.1:0-2529 GCA_964632785.1 uncultured Lachnospiraceae bacterium
CGGTGAATGCGTTCCCGGGTCTTGTACACACCGCCCGTCACACCATGGGAGTCGGAAATGCCCGAAGCCAGCGAGCTAACCGTAAGGAGGCAGCTGTCGAAGGTAGGGTCGATGACTAGGGTGAAGTCGTAACAAGGTAGCCGTATCGGAAGGTGCGGCTGGATCACCTCCTTTCTAAGGAGATTTAAAGTACTCACACTGTTTTTTTATATAAAACAATTAACCGATAGAACTAGTAAAACTATCACTAGAAGTTAATTGTTATTTTCAACTAAAAACTCATGGGGGTGTAGCTCAGTTGGGAGAGCACCTGCCTTGCAAGCAGGGGGTCAGGAGTTCGACTCTCCTCATCTCCACCAAAAGATGCCCTAACCCCGTTTGCGATAGCAAAAGGATGGTAGGTCATTCGCAACGAGCTCCAATTTTACACGACCGATAGGAAGTGGATAAAATTGTGATGCGAGACTGCGTATTAACTTAAAAATAGTTTGTTTATACAAATTGTGTTTAAGTTTAAATGAACATTGAAAACTACAAAGTGAAATAGATAATTAAAGTAAAGGTCAAGTTATTAAGAGCATAGGGCGAATGCCTTGGCACCAAGAGCCGATGAAGGACGGGATAAGCACCGATATGCTTCGGGGAGTCGCAAATAGACATAGATCCGGAGATTTCCGAATGGGGAAACCCACTTGAGAAACCCTCAAGTATCATACGCTGAATAAAATAGGCGTATAGAAGGAATACCAGGGGAACTGAAACATCTAAGTACCCTGAGGAGAAGAAAGAAACCTCGATTTCCTAAGTAGCGGCGAGCGAACGGGAAAGAGCCCAAACCGTATTTATACGGGGTTAAGGACTAAGCAAAAGATATAGAATAAGTAGACGAAGGATCTGGAAAGATCCACCAAAGAGAGTGAAAGTCTCGTAGTCAAAACTTACTCTATACAGGCTTAAGATCCAGAGTACCACGGGACACGTGAAATCCTGTGGGAAGTAGGGGGGACCACCCCCCAAGGCTAAATACTCCTTGGTGACCGATAGAGAAGTAGTACCGTGAGGGAAAGGTGAAAAGAACCCCGGAAGGGGAGTGAAATAGAATCTGAAACCCTATGCTTACAAGCAGTGGAAGCACTATATATGTGTAACCACGTACTTTTTGTAGAACGGGCCAGCGAGTTATGGTAGTAAGCAAGGTTAAGAAGTTAAGCTTCGAAGCCGCAGCGAAAGCAAGTCTTAATAGGGCGTATAGTTTGCTGCCATAGACCCGAAACTGAGTGATCTATCCATGGGCAGAGTGAAGTTTCAGTAAAATGAAATGGAGGCTCGAACCGGGTAACGTTTAAAAGTTATCGGATGACCTGTGGATAGGGGTGAAAAGCCAATCGAACTCAGAGATAGCTGGTTCTCCTCGAAATAGCTTTAGGGCTAGCCTCAAGAGAAGTGATATGGAGGTAGAGCACTGAATGGTCTAGGGGCGCACAAGCGTTACCAAAACCTATCAAACTCCGAATGCCATAATCATAAACTTGGGAGTCAGACTGTGTGGGATAAGCTTCACAGTCGAAAGGGAAAGAACCCAGACCACCAGCTAAGGTCCCCAAATCCAAATTAAGTGTAAAAGGATGTGGAGTTTCACAGACAACCAGGATGTTGGCTTAGAAGCAGCCACACATTTAAAGAGTGCGTAATAGCTCACTGGTCGAGAGATTCTGCGCCGAAGATTTCCGGGGCTTAAATTTGGTACCGAAGCTGTGGGATCCGTAAGGATCGGTAGAGGAGCATCGTGTGTCGGGTAGAAGGTATACCGAAAGGAGTACTGGACTACACACGAGAGAGAATGCTGGCATAAGTAGCGAGAGGTGAGTGAGAATCTCACCCGTCGAAAGCCTAAGGTTTCCTGAGGAAGGCTCGTCCACTCAGGGTAAGTCGGGGCCTAAGCCAAGCCCGAAAGGGGTAGGCGATGGATAACAGGTTATAATTCCTGTACTAGTAAAATACGTTTGAAAGATGGGGTGACGCAGGAGGATAAGCTAAGCGCACAGTTGGTGATGCGTCCAAGCTCGTAGGAAGAGAAGATAGGAAAAACCGTCTTCTTGCTAATTCCAAGGAGTGATGGGGATCGAAAAACAAGTAGAGAAGTAGCTGACTCCACACTGCCAAGAAAAGCCTCTAATGAGTAAATTACTACCCGTACCGCAAACCGACACAGGTAGGCGAGGAGAGAATCCTAAGACGAGCGGAAGAACCTTTGTTAAGGAACTCGGCAAAATGACCCCGTAACTTCGGGAGAAGGGGTGCCAGAGAAAGATAGGCTCTAGCAGCCGAAAAAAACCTCTGGCCGCAGTGAATAGGCCCAAGCGACTGTTTATCAAAAACATAAGTCTCTGCTAAGTTGAAAAACGAAGTATAGGGGCTGACACCTGCCCGGTGCTGGAAGGTTAAGGGGAAGGGTCAATGGGTTTACCCATGAAGCCTAGAACTTAAGCCCCAGTAAACGGCGGCCGTAACTATAACGGTCCTAAGGTA
>CAZWEU010000102.1:0-2521 GCA_964632785.1 uncultured Lachnospiraceae bacterium
CTTAAAGCAAGCAAAAAACTGAAGGTAAAATAAAAAGGAGGAAGAAAAATGATTACTTGGATTCAAAAGAAAAGAAACAAGAAAGGGTTCACCCTTATTGAGTTGGTTGTAGTAATAGCAATACTTGGTATTTTGGCGGCTATAGCTATACCAAGGTTTGCAGGTACACAGGCTAAGGCTAAGAAAAAAGCTGATGTTGCTAGTGCACAAACAATAGTTAGCGCAGCACAAATTGCAGTTGCTGAAGAAATTGCAGTAGTTGGTGGAACTGATTTAGCAACAACTAAATTAACTAATTATTTGAACGCTTGGCCAAAATGCAAATTAGTATCTGGTGGAACAATGACTTTAGTAAAGAATGAAGATGGTAGTTTTAAAGTAACTGATGGGACCGATGAAATTTACCCTGATTCAGCTGAGAAATATAAATAAATAGGGGCAACCGGAGGCAACCAAGCCTGTCACCTAAGCTAATAACTTATTGAATTTTCTAAAAATATAAGTTGGTTAAGTATTACAATTAAATCATTTAAAGAAAAGCAAGACTTAGACAGATTATTTCTGCTTAATTCTTGCTTTATTTTTATCCTGTCAACTTCCACCCTTATTGAATTAATTGTTGTCCTGCAAGAGGCATAAAAAGGGATCATATTTGAGAAAATAGGGATTTTAGTTGATAAATCGATGGATGAATTATAATATATATTGAAAAGTAGAGTAGTAAAACATGAATAATTTATAAGTAATTAGCCAAATAGAAATTTGTGGAGGAAACATATGAATAAGAAGTTAGGAATAAATGATAGAGCAAATTCACAGGCTGCAATAAATGCTTATATAAGCTATAGAGAAGAGAATGGTTATAGACATAAAGCTAGAGTTCTTATTTCATCTAAAGGAAAAGAACTTTACAGTAATATTCTATATGTATGTGCAGTAACAGATGCAAGTAATTTTTATATGATTGTAGAAGGAGATACGGGATTTACAAATAATTTCTATGGGAGATATGGATTTGAAGATCAGAGGTTCAATATTATCCGTGGGACATTGAGAATACAAGCAACAGATATATGGGGAAATGCTATTGAACTTAATATAACTGGGGAATAGTAAATTCGGTTCACATAACACTATTTCCCTAAATAACCTAGATTTGCAAGAACTAAGCTTGATAAAGGACATATTATGATATAATGGAGTCAAGCTAAATTTGAATATTATTAAAATTCCAATTGGGATGAACAAAATTAATATAGGTTTACATTTATTACTAATGAATTAAAGTTAGTTATCAAGACAATGGTGATAAATACATAGATGAGGTGAATAAATGTTAACACAAGCAGAACAGAGAAAAGCAGCTAAAGAGTTTGCTAAGAGGTGGGAAGGTGTAGGCTATGAAAAAGGTGATAGTGCTACATTTTGGCTAGAACTATTAAATGAAGTATATGGAATAAAAAGGCCAGGAGATTTTATTCGTTTTGAAGATAGAGTTAAAATGGATCATACTAGCTATATAGATGGCCATATACCATCAACACATGTGTTAATTGAGCAAAAGAGTATGGATAAAAACCTAACGAAGCCAATACTTCAATCAGATGGGACTTTACTCTCTCCATTTCAACAAGCTAAAAGATACTCAGCTGAACTTCCATATTCAGAAAGACCTAGATGGATAGTCACATGTAATTTCAAAGAATTTCACATATACGATATGGAAAAGCCAAGTGGAGAGCCTCAAGTTATATTACTTAGTGAACTAGAAAACGATTACTATAGAATGTTCTTTTTAGTTGATGAAGCTGATGAAATCATTCAAAAAGAAATTGAAGTCTCATTAAAGGCTGGTGAATTAGTAGGAGTATTATATGATGCTTTACTAAAAGAATATCAAAATCCTGAAGATGAGAAAACATTAAGAGACTTGAATGTTTTATGTGTTAGGTTAGTATTCTGCTTTTATGCAGAAGATGCAGGACTTTTTGGTAAACATAGTCTTTTCCATGATTATTTAATGAAGTATAAAGATTTTAATTTTAGAGATGCTCTTATTAAATTATTTAAAGTACTAGATCAAAAACCAGAAGAAAGAGATCCATATCTTGAAGATAACTTAGCTGCATTTCCATTTGTGAATGGTGAACTATTTGCAGATCAAGGTGTAGTAATACCAAGAGTAAATGATAAAATAATCGATATAATTCTGAATCAAGCAAGTGCTAATTTTGATTGGAGTCACATTAGTCCTACTATATTTGGTGGTGTTTTTGAAAGTACATTAAATCCTGAAACTAGACGTTCAGGTGGTATGCATTATACATCAATAAAAAATATACATAAAGTAATAGACCCATTATTTATGAATGAACTAAATGAAGAGTTTGAGGAAATTAAAGATATTAAAGTAGAACGAACTAGGAATAGAAGGTTGGATAAATTCCAAGAAAAATTAGCATCCTTAAAGTTCTTAGATATAATCTTGCAGAAATTGATACAATTTAATTATCCTAAAAGT
>CAZWEU010000103.1:0-2492 GCA_964632785.1 uncultured Lachnospiraceae bacterium
CTTATTCTAAGAGGTTATCGCGTATTTTTTTGAAATCAGTTTTAGTTAGATCGGTTTCATAAAGGAGATACTCTTCAACCGTTCCAAATTTATCGGTGATGTAATCAATCGAAATTTGTAGCCAATCGGGTTTGACCCCGTAAAACTCCCAAAGATGATGATTATCAATGCCTAATTCTTCGGACATAATATTACCAAGCAAGTGATAGCTTTCGTCAAAGGTTAAATTTGTTAAGGTGTAATCGGACATAATGGTGTCTTCCTTAACCCCGAGGATACTTAAGATGAGATAGGTCATAAATCCGGTTCGGTCTTTGCCATTCGTGCAATGATAAAGAAGGGGGTACTCGTGAGGGGCCGTGAGGTATTTTAAAACATAGGCAAATTCCTGGGCTTTTTCTTCGGTTTGGAGCTTATAGATACCCCGCATAAATTGATCAACAGCACCAGGCTGGGTAAAGTAGTCAGGTTCTTTACTCATGTTGACAGGGTCAAAGATTGGGTTAAGGTGATAGCGGGTAAAATCGGGTAGACGATCGACCTGCTTTTTGGCCTTTTCTTCGTTGCGAAAATCAAAGACATGCTGGAGCTTTAGGTCTTTAAAAAACTCCACATCCCGGTCGGATAGGTGGGCCAGTTCTTCACTGCGAAGGACTTTTCGCCACTTGACTTTGCCACCTTGGTAGCCGGTGTAACCGCCAATATCGCGAATGTTAATGGAGTTTTCCAGTTGAATCAAGCGCTTATTTAATTGGGTTTCTTCACAAAAAATAAGGTTGTTGGCATCTTTAAAATCATAAAGGGCTTGGCCAGTGGGTGAAACCGGTCCAGCGGTATAGATTAATTTTTCTGAGCGTGGTGGCTTGGTGACAGGCTTTTCTGAGCGCTTGATGCCTTTGCCGGTCGCCTTACTTTCCAAGTTTTGCTTGTTTTGTTTTCTTAGATAATTACCAGTCAAGATAAAAGCCGGAATTGCCGTCAGGCCGCCAATCAATATGGCTAATTTTAAATTTTTTTTCATGCATTAATTCCTTTCTTCTCATTCTTTAAAATTAAGAATATGAGGCTTACTATTAAATTTAAACAAAAAACATGTTTTTTTAACTAAAAATGTGTACAATGACATTAATTATAGCATAGAATTGTTTAGAAAAGGTCTTGAAAATGAAGAATCTTAAAATTAGAAAGGGCGGCAAAGTGATAAAGAAAGTAAGAGAAGAAGTGACCACAAGGAAGTTTATTCCTATAGATAGCGGTCAGAAAACGGGTATCTATTGTCATATACCTTTTTGTATAAAAAAATGCGCCTATTGTGACTTTAACTCCAGTGTCTGCCAAGATGAAAATACCATTGATCAGTATTTCCAAGCCTTAAAAAAGGAGATTTTACTATTTTCCACTAATCAGAAAATCGCCGTGGATACTATTTATTTTGGTGGCGGGACACCGTCGGCAGTCGCTGCGAGCAAAATTAAAGACCTAATGGGGGTTTTAAAAAATCAATTTGCCCTAGCAAAAGAGAGCGAAATCACTTTAGAAGTTAATCCAGGGACAATCACGGCGGAAAAATTATCAGTCTATAAAGAAGCCGGCATCAACCGCATTTCGATGGGCTTTCAAGCCTGGCAAGATGAACTCCTTAGCCTGCTTGGCCGGGCCCACGACCAAAAGGATTTTATTTGGGCGATCGAGAATGTTAAAGAAGCCGGCTTTTCCAATATCAGTGTTGATCTGATGTACGGAATTCCGGGTCAGAGCCTAGCCATGGTGGAAGAAAGCTTAAGTGCTCTTATTTGCTTAGGGGCGACACATCTTTCAGCTTATAGCCTGATTTTAGAAGCCGATACCCCGTTGACCAAGAAGGTCCAAGCGGGCTTGTTAACATTGCCGGCCGAAGAGGATGAACGACAGATGCATTGGTTAATTGATAAATTTTTAGAAAAAAACAAGTATCACCATTATGAAATTTCCAGTTTTGCTAAAGCGGGTTATAGCAGTCACCACAATCTAAAGTATTGGCAGATGGCCCCTTATCTGGGTTTTGGCCTAGGGGCTCATGGTTTTTATCAGGGTGTGCGTTATGGAAATGAAGGCAATTATAAAAAATATATGGCCTTGCTTGAATCAGGGGAAGACCCAAGTCAAAAAGAAGCACCCTTAACGAAGCGACAGTGGATGAATGATTGGATGCTTTTAGGCCTGCGAAAATTAGATGGCTTGGATTCACGTGACTTTCAAAAAACCTTTCAAGAGGATTTTTTTAAAGTCTACGACCAGGAGATTGCCGGATTGGTCGCCCAAAAATTGCTTATCCAAGATGGATATTGCCTTGGCCTGACTAGGCATGGCCAGGATTTTGCCAATCAGGTTTTTGCGGCTTTTATTTAAGCAATAAAAAGTTTAACAGAAACTTAAACAATCTTTAAAAGTGGCCTGGGATCTTATAGAAAGCAGTTGACAGATTCATGGGTAAATGTTATATTTAACCTAGG
>CAZWEU010000104.1:0-2457 GCA_964632785.1 uncultured Lachnospiraceae bacterium
TGCATAAAACACATCTTGTCGCCCTTAAAAGGGAAAAATGCAATCTTTTTCAATTTAATACCTCCTGTATTTTTAGTTAAGCTTTCTACCGTAAAAATAGATAAATTTATTTTATCATAGTTTTTCAAATTTATAAACTTTGCCATTTAAAATGAGATATGGGATGAATAAGAAAAAAGAGGGATATTAAGATAAAAAAGGGTAAATAATATTTTGAATCATTATTTTACTTTGAATGGAGTGATTAGGATGAAAAAAAGTTTGCTCGTGATGGCCTTGATCCTTTTAAGTGTTTTGCTAACGGCTTGCAATATAAATAAGCCCCAAGAAATGGAGCCAGCTGGTGATGAATCAGAGGAACTAGGCTATCAGACTGAAGTAATGGCCGAGGGACTTAGGGTCCCTTGGGAGATGCTTGCCTTGCCTGATGGACGGTTTTTAATAACAGAAAGAGAGGGACGAGTCCTTTTATTAGAACAAGGCGCCATATACAATGTCGCTAGAGCTAAGCCGAATGGTGAAGGCGGGCTACTGGGCATGACACTGAGTCCAAACTTTGCAGAGAATAATCTGATCTACCTATACTATACTTATAGCCAAGATAATAAAACCTATAACAAGGTATCCCAGTTTACATTTAAAGAAGATAGGCTTGGTGATGAGCTAGTAATATTAGATAATATCCCAGGTGCCACCTTTCATAATGGTGGGAGGATAAAATTTGGCCCAGATGAAAAACTATATATAAGCACTGGTGATGCCCAAGAGGAAAGCCTCTCTCAGGATCTTGAATCCTTAGCTGGTAAAATTTTAAGGATAAATGCTGACGGAAGGATTCCGTCTGATAATCCATTTCCCGATAGTCCGGTCTTTGCCCTAGGGATTCGGAATTCGCAAGGCCTAGCATGGCATCCTGTTACGGGTGATTTATTTGCCAGTGACCATGGTCCTAATCGTCGAGATGAAATAAATGTGATCGAAGCAGGTGGAAATTATGGCTGGCCAATAGTGACATGTGATCAAGAGGATCCACAATATAAAAAACCGCTAACATGCTATTCGGACTTCACATTAGCGCCTTCAGGAATTGATTTTCACACAAGCGAGAATAAAGAAGAAGTATCACTCTATGTGGCCGGCTTAAGAGGCAATAGAGTGTTGCCTTCTTGATCTCGATCAAGAAGGCAATTTTATAAGGGAAGAAAGTATCTTAGAAGATTATGGACGTATTCGTACGGTCCTTGAACACGACGGTGCTCTCTACCTTCTTACCAATAACACTGATGGCAGAGGCACTCCCCAAAAGGGAGATGGCAAAGACCGCATACTGACAGGAGAAATAAAAAAATAAATAGATAGAGGGGGAAGACAATTTATGTATGCACTTAAAGAGACTCGTTGGTATAAGTGTGATTTTCACTTGCATACACATGTCAGTCGGTGTTTTGCAGATGAAGATAAAACCTTAGTTGATTTTATTAATAAAGTGGTTGAAGAGGAATTAGGATGTATTGCCATCACCGATCATAATGCCGGGGGGAGTATTGATGCGATTAAGCTCCTAGCGGATGATAAGGGGATAACAGTGTTTCCGGGAGTGGAAGTTACTTGTAGTGATGATAAAATACATTTATTGGTTTTATTTGATACCGATAAGGGGACTAAAGATATTGAAGACTATTTAATATCTTTGGGTGTTAAAAGAGAAGACATTGGAACGCAAATGGCTCATGTATATAAAGAGGTTGATGAAGTGATCAGACACTCATCTGATTTAGGAGCGATTGTCATTCCCGCACATATTGATTCATATAATGGCTTATCGAAGCTTTCAGAAGAATCAAAGAAAAAAATATTCGGTGAACGCAGGATAAAGGCTGTGCAGATTGTTCATGAAGAAATCATCGACCCCGAGGCTAAAATTGAGGGAAATGCAGATCTTCTAAAAATTTTCCAGCAATATTATAATGACGAAACAATTGATGCCTGTCAGATCAAAGAATGGGCTTCTTGCAGTAAGTATATCAAAGAGTGTGCACATCTTACCTTCTCAGATAATCCCTTTAGTGCAAAAAGTTCAAAGCATGGAATTTGGGGAATTGGTAATCACTATACATGGATTAAAATGACTGAAAAGCCTAATCTAGAAAGTTTGAGACAGGCCTTACTCCTACCCAAGCTAAGAATTAGAAACTATTTTGAATCACAAGAGATGCCTGATCATTTGCCGAATAATTTACTACGTCATTTAAACGATTTTAATTGACTTTAGCAAAAAAGACCGATATACTTAAGATATAAATAAAAATAAATTGGGAGCTGGATTTTTCCGGCTGAGAGTAAGCTTAAAAAGCTTTGACCTATACCTGATCTGGATAATGCCAGCGGAGGGAAATATTGAACGTGATATTTGCATACCCTTTGTCTATTTTTAGGCAAGGGGTATTTTTTTATATA
>CAZWEU010000105.1:0-2424 GCA_964632785.1 uncultured Lachnospiraceae bacterium
CCTTCTTCCTTGTACTCTAAAACCCCTGCATACTGGCGCCTCCACTGCAAATCAATATAAAACTCAGCAATTTTTGTCATTTTATCCTTTAATTCTTGAGCGATCTGAGAATAAAATGGCATTACAACCGTTATATTGTGTCCCTCTGCCTGGAGTGCATATGGTAAAGAGCCTGCAACATCTGCAAGCCCACCTGTCTTCATAAAAGGGGTAGCTTCTGAAGCAACATATAAAATGTTCATCTGCTATCAATCCTTTCTAATTTTTTGTCTTTTTTCTACTACAAATGGTATTAAGGTACTTCCTGCTATTCTTACTCCTTCTCCTATAAATGATTCTTTATCTAGTATTGAGTTAACTACTGAAGCATTTTCTTGGATTACAGATTTTTGCATAACTATAGAGTTTTTTACGACTGCACCTTTAGCGATTTTTACCCCTCTAAATATAATGGAATTTTCTACACTTCCTTCAATAATACATCCATTTGCAACATGAGAATTTTGTACATTAGATGTCTGTGTATATAGGGTTGACGGCTCATCTTTTGTCTGTGTTAGAATAGTCCCGTTTTCATAAAACAATTCTTGTGCTATAGGTTTTTTTAAGAGATTAAGATTTGCATCGTAAAAAGACTTTAGATTTCTAATATTTTCTGTATGTCCTTTAAACTCGTAGCTATTGATTTTGTATTTTTCTTTGTTCTCCATAATTGAATCCTCAAGGTCATCCAATTCTCCTTTTTCTATGGCTTCTTTAACTACTTTAATAAAAACTTCCTTTTTCATAAAGCCAGTTTTTAAGGACATAAAAAAGTTATCTTCTGTGCCTAGATTCATCCCGATATTTAAAACTTCTCCCTTTTCAGAAATATTCATTTTATCACAGTTAATATACTCTCCCCATGGATCTTCTTGTTTTTTGTAGATCATGGTTACATCTGCATCGGTTTCTATAAAATGTTTAAAGGCTTCTTTTAAATCTATTTTTGCGAGTATATTAGGATGATTTATAAATATATACTTTTCTCTTACTTGCTCAAAAAAGTCTATTGCAGTAAGAAACTGGGCTATATCTCCTTTTAAATTAATAGGGTAACCTTGTGTGACTGGTGGAAACAAGACAAGACCATTAAACCTTCTATTTAAATCCCACGGTTTTCCATCTCCAATATGGTCCATTGTAGATCTAATTTTTTCTCCTGTAAATATTGCAACCGTCTTTATGCCGTAGTTTACCATATTTGAAATACTAAAATCAATTAATCTATATCTTCCACCAAAGGGAAGCATATAGACTGGTCTGTGTAAACATAATGCCCCAAAGTTATTTTCAATATTTGCTCCACTTATAATACCAATACATTTATCCATAATCTCCCCCCTTATTCCTCTGTTACAACGCCTTCAGCTACCATATAAACTATATCTGTGTCTTCTTTTCCTATAACTTGATTTTCTTCAACTACTGTTCCTTCTAAGAGAACAGCCCTGTTTACTTTTGCGCCTTTTTTAATTATACAATCTGAAAGTATTACTGAATCCCTTACTTGAGCCCCTTCTTCAACTACAACATCACTGAAAATTATACTTCTTTCAATATCGCCCACAATATAACACCCTTCATTTACAAGTGAATTTACAACTCTAGATCCTTTAGCTAGGTATTGAGGAGGTAAATTTCTAGACTTTGTATATATTCTCCAGTTTTTATCATATAGGTTTAATGTGTCATTGGGATCTAATAAATCCATATTTGCTTCCCAATAACTCCTTACAGTCCCCACATCTTTCCAATATCCATCAAATCCCCAAGCGAACATCTTGTTTCCCTCAGCTAACATTCTCGGTAGAATGTTTTTACCAAAGTCATGGTCTGACTCTTTGTCTTTTCCATCTTTTAAAAGATATTCTCTTAATACACTCCAATTAAATACATATATACCCATTGAAGCCATATTGTTTTTTGGATTTTCTGGTTTTTCATCAAATTCTACAATGAAATTCTCCTTATCTACATTTACTATCCCAAATCTTGAACAATCTTCCCAAGGGACTTCCATGACTGCAAGCGTCACCGCTGCATCTTTTTCCTTATGGGCATCCACAAGCTCTTCATAGTCCATTTTATAGATGTGGTCCCCAGATAATACCAAGACATAGTTGGGGTTTAATCCATCTAGATAATCTATATTTTCATAAATAGCATTTGCAGTTCCCGTATACCACCTGCCTCCATCTTCTGACATAAATGGAGAAAGTATTCTAAGCCCCCCAACATTTCTGTCGTAATCCCAAGCTGAACCAATCCCTATATGTGTATTTAAAAGGAAGGGTTTATATTGAGTTAAGATTGCGATATTATCGATGCCTGAATTTGCTGCATTGCTTAATGGGAAGTCTATAATTCTGTATTTACCACCAA
>CAZWEU010000106.1:0-2358 GCA_964632785.1 uncultured Lachnospiraceae bacterium
AGCGAATAACGGAGAGAAGTATATATATAACAAAGAAAAGTAGAATAAGAAGAATCATCTGTTGCTTGATTTTAATGACATTTCACGTGGAACTGTATTAATAAGCGCGCCCTTCTTACTTGCTTATCTTATTCCAATCCTTCCTTAATTGGTAATTTTTAGTAGCTGGCAAGAGTTAATGAGGATCTATTTATTGAATTTCTCTTATATATTATGATTGACCAAAGTCTTGTTCAATGAAGGGTTAATGCATGAGTTTTTCACTGTATTTTTTGGCTAATATCCTATTAATAAGGTTTATTTTAGACAGTTTGTAGGGTACCGGCTTCTAGAATCAATCCCATTCACCATTTCCTTCACCTGTTAAAAGTAAAATCGATGCTTTACTACAATTAGTTACAAAAGTTTCTGTGATTATAGAATGACTTACGTATTATCAAGATGCTGATACCTTTAATTAGGATTTTTCATAAATCTAGAGAAATGTTTCACGTGAAACGTTCGAAAATCCCTCTATGTGTGGTAACTGTTAAATGCCTGAGGTTTATAACCCTTATACAAGCCGATTAACTCAGGGTGATCTTTCCAAATCATTGTTCAAAGAGAAAAAAGCAATAGACCCCCGCCACATTTGGATAACGTTCGATATATTAGGAATAATTATTAGCCGCTCATGGTTGCTGCTATAGATGGATGTTTTAGTTGCTAAATTACATTGATAAATAATTTTTTACTTTCTTTCTTTTACAAAAGAATATTTTTATAAATGACGAATTTACAATTTAAGTGCAACAACAATAATAAAATAAAAAAAGATCCATAGTTTTCCTATAAAATAGATGTACCAACCAACTATTAGAAGGAGAAAGCTATGAATCCATACACACATCTTACCATGAATGAGCGAGAAACAATATTCCTAATGTATGAACAAGGCGAAACTATCGGGCATATATCCGAGACCCTGGACCGTTCTAAATCGACTATCTCAAGAGAATTACATCGTAATTCAAACAAGGATGGCAGTTATTCACCGTCAACTGCTCATGGAGAGTATAAACGTAGAAAACAACTATGTGGCAGACATCGCACGCTAGATAAAGACTCTATTTTCCAGTTGGTCAAACGACTATTTCTCAACGAACAATGGTCTCCAGAACAAATTTCTGGTCGTTTGAACCTTGAAAATTCCAAAAATAAAATCAGTTATAATACTATCTATCGTGCAATTTATCGTGGCGACTTCGATGAGCCTGGTTTATCAACCGGTAATCGAGGCGCTATCCGCAAATTAAGACACAGAGGTAAAACACGTCATTCTAAAAATTACGTAGAGAGAAGAGGAAAGATCCCTATCTCCAATACGATTCATGAACGACCAGATAGCGCTAATGAACGAACTGAGATTGGTCATTGGGAAGCAGATACAGTTGCAGGTCAAACTGGTAAAGCGTGCTTAGTAACGCTAGTTGATAGAAAATCTAGGTTATTACTAATCGGTAAATCTGAGAAGAAAGCTTCTAAGCCGGTAGTTGACCAAATGATTAAATTACTACAAGGTATTGATTCTAATTTTTGTAAAACCATTACACCTGACCGTGGTAAAGAATTCAGTCAACACGCCCGATTGACTGAGGAATTAAATAATACACAAATTTATTTTCCAGATCCTCATGCCCCTTGGCAAAGAGGATCTAACGAGAATACAAATGGACTCCTTAGAGAGTACTCACCGAAAGGTGTTGATTTGACAGATGCAACTGATGAAGAGATACAAGGTTGGGCAACGAAATTAAATACACGTCCCAAAAAATGTTTGAATTGGAAAACACCTTATGAAATCTTTTATAAAACTGTGTTGCACTTAATTTGACAATTTAAGATTTATAAAAAGATTAGAATTAGCGATTTGGATCCTTACCCTAAGTTGAGTTACGACCAAGGGCAACATAATTCTTTTTATTTCTGGGAATAGATTTTGGCCGATTATGCTTCACCAAAAAATATTACAGTTACTGACCAAGCGACCTTATTTAACCTAGTTATTGGTTTAAATGGATATACAATTTCTTCAGGAATTATTAATCATGATTTAAATGGGGAAGATATTGTTGCTGTTCCGCTAGATGTGGATGAAGAAATTGAGATTGGCTATATCACTTCTAATCACCATAAGCTTCGTCCAATTGCCCAACGTTATATTGAAATCTTAGATAAGACAACTCAACTTGGTTTTAAAACAACTGAAATTGCCAACTGAAAAACAAGCCCTAACTTAGTTTTAAACTAAGCTAGGGCTTGTTTTTTTGGTTCTATAATAAATAGTGTTGGTGAGATTCAATAGAGTCTCATCGGCAT
>CAZWEU010000107.1:0-2302 GCA_964632785.1 uncultured Lachnospiraceae bacterium
GTGGTACACCACAAATGAAGTCAGCATTGGCATTAGAAGTAGTATCGTCACATCTGATTTTAAAACCTATACAAGTTACAACACCAGCAAAAGGCTCCAATGCAAATATAAAGCATGGTGGGGAAATAGATGAAAACTTTGATGATCTGACAGAAGGTGGCAAATACATTGAAAAAAATAGATGTATAGAACCAAATATACTTTCCTTTAAAAAAATGTCAGCAAAAAGAGATATAGTTTCCCTAATAAATAGTTATGAATATAGAGGTGCATTAAATAAAATAAAAGAAAATATTAGTTTATTTAATGAAGAAGCAAAGGATTTAATAGAATATGCTTTGCTTAGACAAAACGATAATATGGACTATATAAAATCCTATTGGCATAATGAATTTGATTTTACCAAAGATACAAAAGGAAAAAAGGCCTGTGATTATTATTGTTTATTAAAAAGTAAGGGAGAAACAGGGGAGTTATCTTACTTTGTATTACTATTAAAACCATTGATAGAATATATAGCAGAAGACTTTATAAATGGATTTACAGATAGGGAAGTACAGCCATCTTTGGATGTACATTATAAAGATAGTAAAGCTGGAAAATTCAGCCCTTTATATTATAAAAATGAAAAAGGACAATGGAAGATTTCCTATAACTTAGAGCAATATATTGTAATTATGAGATATAAGGGTAGGGATGAAAATATAATAAAAGATTTTGTTGAAATAAACACTACAATTCCAGTAAGAAATGATTTAGCTCATGGTCTCTTTAGAGAAGAAGATATCAACTATATAAAAATACTAAAAAAAGTTAAACATTTAATACAAATGACATATGGGAACAAGGTAAAGCCAGAAGGTTTTGAACTGTATGAAAGGATAAATAAAAAAATAGAGGAAATATTGTAATAGAACAATATTTAAAACAAGATTTTCAACCGATGAGTTGATCGCAAGGTTTTGGGGGTATAAAGATATGAGAAGTATAAAAAAACATAAAATTTCACTTTTGCCCCGAAAACTTTGTTTTAGGGTAAGTAAACAACAGAAATACAGTAGACAGGATATAAAATAATGAATCCCCGTAAGGGGACGGAAACCGGTATCGTGTGACCTATAATCATAGTCTAACGCCGTATCATATAAAATAATGAATCCCCGTAAGGGGACGGAAACCTTTATTATTTCCTTTTTAACATTTCTTAAATCTTATATAAAATAATGAATCCCCGTAAGGGGACGGAAACTTCATACTCATATAGTCCAATTCTCTTTGCAGCTCTTAATATAAAATAATGAATCCCCGTAAGGGGACGGAAACACATGACCTTCTTCCCTGCCAAGCTCATATGCTATCATATAAAATAATGAATCCCCGTAAGGGGACGGAAACACAAAAGCCTTTGTGTCGGCCTCTGTAAGTGTCCTCCTCTGATATAAAATAATGAATCCCCGTAAGGGGACGGAAACTATAGAGTAGTAAAGTATTAATAATCTGCTGTTAGTAACCATATAAAATAATGAATCCCCGTAAGGGGACGGAAACGTTAGATTTCCAAGTCCCATTAATACTTGCTCTTCAATATAAAATAATGAATCCCCGTAAGGGGACAAGCGTATTAAAAATAAATTAAGGAGGTATAAGTATGACACAGGTATATGTTACAGATCATAGTGCAAAAATATCTAAAAAAGGAGGTCGATTAGAAATATCATATAGAGATGGACTTTTGAGAAGTATTCCTTTTGAAAAGGTTGAAGGTATTACAATAATAGGAAAAGCACAAATGAGTACTGACTGTATAGGTGAGTGTTTAAGTAGAGGCATACAAGTGCAATATCATTCTAGTAGGGGATATTATTTTGGAAAATTATCTTCAACTCAGCATGTAAATACTACAAGACAACGATTACAAATTAAATTGACAGAAGACAAGGTGTTTTCCTTAGCACTAAGTAAAAACATCCTAAGATCAAAAATAAATAATCAAATTGTTTTACTTAAACGTTATCAAAGGACCTCTGAAAAACAGATAAATGAAGAAATTAGACAGATTAAAATCTTAAAGGATAAGATAGATTCTACGACAAGTTTATCAGAGAGTTTAGGTTACGAGGGTAATGCTGCTAGATTATATTTTAAATCTTTAAATATTCTTGTAAATTCCCCTGATTTTAAATTTAATGGTAGAAATAGAAGACCTCCAAAAGATGCATTTAATTCTATGCTAAGCTTAGGGTATACTATATTGATGAATGAAATATACGGGGCTATTGAGGGAAGGGGATTAAATCCTTAT
>CAZWEU010000108.1:0-2302 GCA_964632785.1 uncultured Lachnospiraceae bacterium
TTAAAAGTGCTAAAAAAATGGTTGAAAAATTGGATACCTTGGTTTGGGATGTCCTTGAAGATGTGATTCAGGAGCACCCGGTTCTTTTAAACCGTGCGCCAACTCTTCACCGCTTAGGGATTCAAGCCTTTGAACCGGTCCTTGTTGAAGGTAAGGCCATTAAGCTTCATCCATTAGTATGTACAGCTTATAATGCCGACTTTGATGGTGACCAGATGGCCGTCCATGTCCCCTTATCCGTTGAAGCACAAGCAGAGGCCCGGTTTTTGATGTTGGCCTCAAATAATATATTGAAACCACAGGATGGAACACCGGTTGTCGCACCGACTCAGGATATGATTCTAGGGACCTATTATATGACCTTAGAAAAAGAAGGGGTCAAGGGGACGGGGTCAGTCTTTAGAGATCCAGATGAAATGGAGATGGCCTATTTTAACCGGGATGTAGAATTACATGCTCGGGTAAAAGTACGTATGACAAAAGAAATCGACGGGAAAGCAATGAGTCGTTTAGTGGAAGGAACGGTTGGCCGTTTCCTCTTTAATCAGGTGATTCCCCAAGAACTTGGCTTTCAAAATCGCGATGCGATAGAAGATCGTTTTAAGTTAGAAGTCGATAAGCAGGTTAATAAGAAAGTCTTATCCGAAATTGTCGACCGCTGTTATAAGAAATTAGGACCAACCGTTACCTCCGAGGTGCTCGATGAGATTAAACGTCTCGGTTTTACCTATTCAACAAAAGGGGCCATTACCGTTGGGGTAAGTGATATGGAAGTTCCCCATAGTAAAGGAGAAATACTTGAGGGTGCGGACAAGAAGATTGCCAGCAATATGACCTTGTACCGTCAAGGTTTTATCAGTGAAGAAGAACGGTACAATAATGTTGTTGATATTTGGAATAAAGCGACTGACGAAGTGACTGAAGCACTGCTTGAGAACTTAGATGATCTCAATCCCATTAATATGATGGCCGATTCGGGGGCGCGTGGGAGTCGAAATCAAATTAGGCAATTGGCTGGAATGCGTGGTCTGATGGCCAATCCGACCGGTCGAATTATTGAATTGCCAATCCGTTCAAACTTTAGGGAAGGTCTCAATGTCTTGGAGTTTTTCTCCTCAACGCATGGGGCCCGAAAAGGGTTAGCGGATACTGCCCTGCGAACCGCCGATTCAGGCTACTTAACCCGACGGTTAGTTGATGTCAGCCAGGATGTGATCGTTCGAGAAGATGATTGTGGAACGGTGCGGGGCTATGAAGTCTCGGAAATTAACGACCATGGTGAAATTATTGAAACGCTCTATGAGCGCTTGGTCGGACGCTATGCCTTTAAAGATGTCATCCATCCTGAAACCGGAGAGGTCTTGGTAAAGGAAGATACGATTATCACTGATGATCAGGCAGCGAGTATTGTCGCAGCAGGTGTCGAAAAGGTAATTATTCGAGCTGGTTTTAACTGTGAGTCCAAATATGGCGTCTGTAAGAAATGTTATGGCGTTGATTTAACAACTTGGCGGGCAGTCGAAATTGGTGAAGCGGTAGGGATTATTGCCGCTCAATCGATCGGAGAACCGGGAACACAGCTGACCATGCGGACCTTCCATACCGGTGGGGTTGCCTCGGTTGATGATATTACCCAGGGTCTGCCGCGAATTGAAGAATTGTTTGAAGCACGAAAACCAAAGGGCCAGGCCATTATCTCGGAAATAGATGGTAAGGTGGAGATCCAAGATACCCAGAAAAAGACCGAAGCAGTGGTTACCGGGGTAGATGGCCAGGCAAAAACCTACCTGATCCCCTATGGGGCGAGACTCCGTGTCCACACTGGCGATCAACTAACCGCTGGTGATGAGATTACAGAAGGATCAATAAATCCCAGTGATATCTTAAAAATTCAGGGCGTTGGTCGGGTTCAGAAATACCTCCTCCAAGAAGTCCAAAAGGTTTATCGGATGCAAGGGGTTCATATTGGTGATAAGCATATTGAGCTCATTATCAGGCAAATGCTTCGTAAAGTTAAGGTCGAAGAAATTGGTGATACGGCCCTATTATCGGGAAGTTTGGTCGACATCTTCAATTTTGAAGATGAAAATCGATTGGCAGAAGAAAAAGGCGGTCAACCAGCAACAGCAAGTCGTGAATTGCTGGGGATCACGAAAGCCTCATTGGCGACGGATTCATTCTTGTCGGCTGCTTCTTTCCAGGAGACCACTCGGGTCTTGACCGATGCCGCGATTAAAGGAAAAGTTGATCCGCTGATTGGCTTAAAAGAAAATGTTATTATCGGACAACTGGTACCAGCTGG
>CAZWEU010000109.1:0-2286 GCA_964632785.1 uncultured Lachnospiraceae bacterium
TATTTAGACTTTGAAAAAAGAGGAAGAAATGCAGGAAAACTTAAAGGTGTGTATCCCTTAGATAGTTCCAAAGTAGAAATATATATTGATGACATAGGCCTTATAAATGACAAATTGTTCTATGTTTATAGAGATGATAAGGGAAAGGAATACAAGATAAATCAGGATGAAATGATTCACCTAAAAGGCCTTACCTCTAACGGAATAGTTGGTATGACTCCGCTTGAAAAGCTAAAGAGTACAGTTGAAAATGCTGGAGCTGCCAGTGAATATTTGAATAACTCCTTTAAGACAGGACTTCAAACTAAAGGAATTATTCATTATATAGGAGATTTAAACCCTGAGGCTCAAAGAGTATTTAGAGAAAGATTTGAACAGATGGCCTCAGGACTTAAAAACGCAAATAGAGTGAGTCTACTTCCAATAGGCTATCAGTTCCAACCCTTAAGTTTAACCATGGCAGATGCACAGTTTATAGAAAACACTCAGCTTACAATAAAACAAATAGCAGCTGCCTTTGGAGTGAAGAACCACCAGCTTAATGATCTAGATAGGGCCACCCATACTAATGTGGAACATCAGCAAAGAGAGTTTTATGTAGATACTTTGATGGATATCTTAACAGGCTATGAACAGGAATTAACCTATAAACTATTTACCAAAAAGGAACTAGAAGAAGGCTATTATATTAAGTTTAATGTAAATGCAATTTTAAGGGCAGATCCAAAGACTAGATATGAAGGATATAGAATAGCAATTCAGTCAGGCTTTTTAACTGCAAATGAAGTAAGAGCCTTAGAAGAGATGGGTGAAAAAGAAGGTGGAGATAGGCTTTTAATAAATGGAAATATGATGCCTATTGAAATGGCAGGTAAGCAATATATGAAGGGTGGTGAAGAAACTGAAGAATAAGTTCTGGAACTTTAAAGCACTAGATAAAACTACTGGAGAGTTAACCCTCTATGGTGAAATATCCAATGAAAGCTGGTATGGAGATGAAGTAACACCTAAAGAATTTAAGGCTGGACTTGATGGTTTAGGAGATATTGAAACCCTTAATGTGTATATTAATTCACCAGGAGGAGATGTCTTTGCAGGTCAAACCATTTATTCAATCCTCAAAAGACATAAGGCACATAAAAATGTATATATTGATGGACTCGCAGCTAGTATTGCTTCAGTCGTAGCTATGGCAGGCAGTACTATTTTTATGCCCAAAAATTCTATGATGATGATTCACAATCCTTGGACAGTAGGAATGGGAAATGCTTCAGACTTTAGGAAACTGGCTGAAGACCTGGATAAAATAAGGGAGAGCTTAATATCAGCCTATGAAGATAGGTCAGCTTTAAACAAGGAAGAAATTATAGATATTATGGATAAGGAAACCTGGCTAACAGCTAGTGAGTGTGAAGAATATGGATTTTGTGATGTGGTGGAAGAAGAGAAAAATATAGCTGCATCAATAGATAAGGAAATCTTAGATAGATACAGAAATACCCCAAAAGGTTTAATACCTATAGAAGATATAGAACCAGAAGACACTGAACCAAACGAACTAATAAAGCAAAAATTATTAATAGAACTAGAGCTTTAAATTTAAGGAGGATGATTATATATGAGTAAAGAATTAAGAGAAATGCTTCAGGCACTAGAAGAAAAGAAGGCAAAAGTTAGAGGATTTCTTTCAGAAGATAAAATGACCGATGCTGAAAATCTAATGGCTGAAGTTAGAAATCTACAGAAAAAGATAGAGATGCAGCAGGAACTTGAAATGGAAGAAATAAGGATGATTGAAGAAGCCACACCTATAAATAAATCAGAAGAAGACCTAGAAGCTGAATACAAGAGGATATTCCTAAAGGGTCTTAAAAGGCAGAGGATAACACCAGATGAATATAGTATCATTAATCAGTACCAGGCAAATGTAGTTCATGAAGGTGGGGTATCAACTGACCCTGATGGAGATTTAGGTATTATAGTTCCAGAGGATATACAAACTAGAATAAATAAGATAATGAGAACTATGAACGATCTATCTGGAATTATTAGAACAGAAAGAGTAAACCACCTATCTGGTTCTAGGGTCTTAGAGAAAGATGAGGATATGGTTCCTTTTGCTGTAGTAGATGAGTATGGAGAAATTCAGGAAATAGATAATCCAAAGTTTACATCAGTATCCTATAAACTTATTAAAAGAGCAGGATTCCTACCAATTACAAATGAGCTTCTAAGAGATACTGATCAAAATATACTAGCCTATATTACAAACTGGATTGCTAAGAA
>CAZWEU010000110.1:0-2274 GCA_964632785.1 uncultured Lachnospiraceae bacterium
CGACCTTTTCGTTACTTGCTTCAAATTCATAAGTGAATGAGTCACACTCGCTTAAGTCGAAAGTGGTCTTCTTTTTACCGACTGCATAAATTACCTTTCCATCCTCTGAAATCTCAATTGTGGTAATACTTCCATCTGTTGTTTTGAAAGTTTTTATCATGTTTTTTCCTCCTGGAATGAATTAGGAGGAAGCACATGCATTAAAAAAGGCATAAAAAAAGGCCCTAATACGCATAACACGTACTAGAACCTAAAGGCCGGAGGGCATAAAAATAGCCGCTTGGGTTAAAACTCAAAAGGATTTAAGTCTTAATCTAAGCGGCCATTTGCCATCATTTTCATTTTTTACACATACTTCCCACTATACTCATTCTAGGCGATTCCAACTTTCATTACAATTTCAAAAGCCTACCAATTAACTTTCATTCAACTTCCAATTCTCTCTCATTCGGCTTTCAATATACTGTCATTTTACTTTCAAATACTTTTATTATAGTCTGAAAGTCTTAATTTTACTGGAGATTGTCCCAATATTCTTTGAGAGGTGGTATGATGAATCCCCATAATGCGATTCCCATCATCTCTGTTGCTTTCTTTTTGTACCTATAATAAGTGGACTGTGTAAGATTTAACTTCCTCATTATAGCATCATCGCACATCATTTCTTTGTTGATGTAAGAATGAGCAATTATGTCATGGTAAATCTCGCCCTGCTTTGGATGTGTTTTTAGATGATTTAGAGCCTTATCTATTATATCAATCATCTGTTTTGTCTCAGAAATACACATCAATCGCTCCTCAACTTCTCTCTTATCCCTTATCAGATCATACTCGTCCAATTCAAGGCTGAGAAAATCTATTAAGTCAGAGATTTTCTTCCCTCCGTATATGTCTGCCACTTCTTGAACCTCATATAATGTGCTTTCAATACGCCATACTACAGTTCTGTAAATAGACAAGAGTAACTTTGTCTTATGAAACTGCTGGTTGTCATGTTTTTTCGAATCCTCTACAGGCCTCACCCCTTTAAACCCCTTGGAAGTTCGTTCTTCTCTTACATTTTTCTCCCCTATCATTAATAGCCTCCTTATCAGAATAATCTGTGGCGAAAAGGCTTACTTATATTATACAATCGAACATTCGTTCTGTAAACAATTAAATTTATTAAGATTTCTAAATAAGTAAGCCTTTATTTAACTTTTATATTGCTTTTGATTATACTTATGTTTAACTATTGTTTATAGTCAATGGATAGTGTAAAAAAATATGACTCTTTCCGCCTACCTCTTATGTTAAATATAATATATCACAGATTATATGAAAACACAATAATTATTTTTGAATACAGTGAATATTTCTATTGATTACAGTCAATACTTCTGATATACTTAAAAACATAAGGAGGTGACCTTTATGAATAATACTTTTAATAAAGCTGAATTTGCACAACTGTTAGAAAGAGCAAAGGGAGACCGTTCTATAAATCAATATGCAACTGATACCGATGTAAGTGCAGCCCATATTTCTAGATTTTTAAGAGAAATGATTGATACACCACCTGCACCAGAAACCTTATCAAAATTGGCATCTAAAGCGTACAATGAAGTTACATATAGAGACTTTATGGTTGCAGCAGGTCATATTGTAGCTCCCTTTAATGCTAGCGATGAAAGAACTGTAGAAACTGATTCTCCACAATACCGTAAAATTCAAATGGAAGAAATGGAAAGACGATTCATTCAAATTATACTAGCAGACCTTTACACTAAACCTTTTAAGTGGAGTGTAGAGCAGCCTGAAGGAAGAATGATGGTTCCAGATATGGTTCTTAATATAGATGATGGTGGATATACAAGATGGTATATAGAATTTAAAATGTCTAGAGGTAGAGGTGCTATGATGCCTTTCCCACTTTTACAAAGGGCATATTACATGATAGCAACTATGCCCCTCGAACGAACTGATAAATTTACTATTGCTGTCAATGATGAACAGGCTTTTGATTTATTTTTTAAAAGACCTCCCCTCTCCTTAAGAGCCAATGTTTATGTTATGCTAGTTGACCTGGAGGAAGGCAAAGTTGTAAAAGAAGAAAAGCTATGCGAATATTAATAAATACCCGCCAAAGCCACCTAAAATGGTCTGACGGGTAACTACCAATCTCTTCATAAATGGATTCTTTCATTTTTTTTAACATATCTATCATCTTTCTGTTCTTACCATCAGGGTTTCCTTCATAAAGATATAATTGAATTATCCAATCTAGTCTCTCAG
>CAZWEU010000111.1:0-2181 GCA_964632785.1 uncultured Lachnospiraceae bacterium
TTCTCATTATATTATAGCTTAGCTCTATACGACAACTATCCTAACACATAGGGTTAACTATAAGCCTATTTACATAAGAAGTTGAAACACTTCCTGTTTGCTCTAATGCAAAAATCTATCTGAGTCTGCTTCTCTTATGTTTTTTAAATAGTTTTTCAGTATTTTCTGAAGCTTATCATTTAATGGTATGACCTACTCCTACAAACATAAATATAAGCATTTTCTTAAATATTCCTCTAAAGCCAATGCTACTAGATAGCTTTTTTTCTATAATGCCTACCATTATTCCAGTGATATAATCTATAACTATAAAAGCTATTAATGCGTAAAGCAGCTCATCAAATCCACCTATGAACCATCCTATATACATACCAATAGCTGTAAATATAACTTGTAAGGTGCCTATTAAATCTTTCATATAATAACCATCCTCCTTTTCCACATAAAAATAGACACCTATTAGATGTCTTTTATTTCTCTCTTTATCTTTTCTCCAAGTGTTAGTGGTCCTTCACCAAATACTACATCTAGTCTAAAACCACCAGCTTCATATATTTCAGTAACTTCTGTAATTCTAGCATCTACTTCAACATTCCACTCTTTATTTTGAACTGTTACTATATCTCCTAGGTCCCAGTCTTTTTCATACTCAAATGGTCTTGTAGGAAACACTTCTGCATCAAAAGAAATAATTCTTTCATGCTCTTTTAGTTTGGCTTCACCTCTTGCAGGTAAATCGGTGTTTGCTTCTAAATCTCTGGCATCTACAAATATAACAGATTTTTCAAAGCCAGTAGCTTCACTTCCCATCATTATTATCTCCCTATTTGCTTCTTCACCTTGACCTGCAACTATAGCATAATTTCCATAGCCTATTAAACTATCTACATATTCCTGAGATTTTACATTGTCAAACCTAGATGAAAAGATAACTGGCGGGTTGATATTTTGATTAGCTGAAAAGTTCCTTCCACTGTATACATCAAATATATAGCTCTTCAATTTTAAATCTATATGAACTTCAAGGGCCATACCTGTAATTTTACTAATCTTTTCAAGTTCCTCAGCCTTGAGATCCTTTAATACCAGCGTTGGCCATAAGGCCTAGGGCTAAAGCTGCATCTTCTGCAGAATAATTCATGGCACCAAAAAGAGGAGCCACATATTTAAATGACTCCCCTATTTGTATTTGAGTTTGATGATGCACTGGCTAAGAGATCTGCAAAACTTGATGCGTCTTTTGCTTCCATACCAAAGGCTGTAAGGGCATCTGTTACAATATCAGAAACTGACCCTAGGTTTTCACCACTGGCTGCAGCTAGCATCATAACTCCATCAAGTCCATCTACCATTTGATTTGTATCCCAGCCTGCCATGGCCATATACTTTAAAGCTTCAGCAGATTCAGTGGCAGAAAACTTAGTAGTAGCTCCCATTTTCTTCTAGCTGTTTTAAGTCACTTCCTATAGCACCAGATATGGCTGCAACTTCACTCATGCCAGCTTGGAAATCAGATCCTACTTTTGCAGCAGCAGTACCAATTCCAACTAGAGGTAGGGTAAGTTTTTTAGTTAAATCCTTTCCTACACTTTCCATCTTCTTACCTACATCTTGAAACTTCTGTCCAATAGGTTCAAGTGCTTGTGAGAGTTTATAGAAGCTATTTGATTGAAGCTCTATTTCCTTATTTAAAGAGCTTAAGCCCTGCTCCATGGAAGATAGCTTTGCCTGTGCATTGTTTAGTTTTATTTCTAAATCCTGGGTAGCCTTAGCATCTTTTCCTTTAGTTTCTACAGACTTTTCATGGGCTTGTTTTAAGGCATCTACCTTTTGCCTTTGCAGTTCAGTTTGCTTGGTTAGATTGGTAGATTTTAATTTAAGATTATCTAGTTCTTTTCCATGCTTACCTAGTTCTGTACTGGCAAGCTTAAATTCAGATTGGACCTTTTTCATTTCTCTATTTAAGGCACCTATTCCATTTTGAAAGCCTGTGGAATCAAGGCCAACTACTACATTTAAATTTCCTATTTCCTTTGCCACTATGCATCACCTCACTTTTGGGCATAAAAAAAGCACCCTAAATGGATGCTTGGTTGATTATTTTAACTTGTTTTAGCTTGACCTCCAGCTTAACCCTAGCTTGACCCTAACTTGACCTTTTTAATTTCCCACCTCTCTATA
>CAZWEU010000112.1:0-2171 GCA_964632785.1 uncultured Lachnospiraceae bacterium
TAAAGATAGGAGAATTTATATGCCCTCAAAAGAAAGAATGACAGGTAAAGAGCGAATGGAAGCTCTCTACAGACGCGAATTGACAGACAGGGTTCCAATCATGCACAAAGGTTATGCCTTTTGTGCGAAAAATGTGGGGTATCCGGTAGCGGATATTTATGAAAATCCTAAAAAAAGTTTTGAAGCGCAAAAGTATACCTTTGATCAATATGGTTATGATGGTGGTCCTTTTTATACTTTTATGGCTTATGGTGCTTATGAATTTGGTGGGGAAGTCCAATACCCCAAAGATCGAGCCGCCTTTGGTCCCTCGGTCAAAACGAGACCAGTTCTTAAGCCAGAAGATTTTGATACCCTTGTCCTGCCAGATCCAAAGACGGCGGGATGTATACCGGATGCCATGGAGTTTGCAAAATTACAAGCAGACCAAGGCTATGAAATTGCCTTTATCTGCGGCACACCCTTTACTCACGCTGCCAATCTTTGTGGGGCAGAAAATTTTTTAAAGTGGACGATCAGGTATCCTAAGCAGGTTCATAAGGCCCTTCGCCTAATGACCGACCATATTCTTGGGGTGGCTGAGTATTTCATTTCAACTTTTGGTAAGGATAAGGTTTTGGCACGAGCCGTTGGCACGACTGAATCAAATGGGCTAATTTCGGCACGAACATTTGAAAAATTCGCACTACCCTATGTGACTGAACTCAATACAAAAGTACTGGAATTGGGTGCAAAAAGTGTTTACATTCACATGTGCGGTGATCATAATAAAAACTTAGAACTATGGTCAAAGGTTCCTTTTGGGGATCCAGGGGTGATCAGTATTGGGAGTGAAGTGAGTTTAGACGATGCGGCTAAGTATTTCCCAACTCATGTGATTGCCGGCAACATTGATCCGGTTATCATTTCTCACGGGACGCCAGAGGAGGTGTATGAAGAAAGTAAAAGATTAATATTGAAAGGAAAAGAAATTTTAAAAGGCCGGTTTGTTTTTATGGCCGGTTGTGAGGTTCCACCGATTGCGCCGCCACACAATGTCTACATGATGAAAAAAGCGATCGATGATTTTGGTTGGTATGAGTAAATAATTTAATTACGGAGGCAAATTAATATGGGTATTACAGAAGGATTTAAGCTCGTAATGGACACCTTTGGGGCAGCGATCGTTGTACCAATTGTTGTGTTTTTTCTAAGTATAGCTCTAAAAGTAGAAGCAAAAAAAGCCCTAAGGGGTGCACTCTTTATGGGAATCGGTTTGACCGCCTTTAACATTATACTAGGCGTGTTAATGACGGCGATCTCCCCACGAATTACGGAGATGGTAGCTAATTCAGGCTTAAATCTGCCGATTCTTGATATCGGTTGGCCAGCTGGTGCAGCCATCGTTTACGCCAATCAATTGGGAATGATTTATCTGATTTTGGGGGTAGGATTTAATGTTATTCTTTTCTTGACAAAAGTAACGGATACCTTCCAACCGACAGACATTTGGAATTATTACTACTTTGTAGTTTGGCAATTATGGTCCAATTTGTAACAGGAAGCTTTGCCTTGGCCGTTTTCGCAGCGATGTTTATGAACCTGATTGTGCTCTTAATCGCCGATTGGCTGGCACCCTCCTTACAAGAATATTATGGTTACGATGGCGTGACGAGTACATGTGCAGCCGTTACAAATATTGCCGCTTTTGCCGTAATTGTAAAATGGATTATTATGAAGCTTAAGATTAAGGTTCCTGATTTAAATCCAGAAACAATTCAACGACGATTTGGATTCTGGGGTGAATCAGCAATGATCGGATTGATTCTTGGTTTTGGAATTGCATTTTTAGGATTATATAAAGAATTAGGCTCATTAGGAACGTGGGGCACGATCTTCTCTACAGCCTTAACACTGGGCGCGATTTTAGTTCTTTATCCATCAATTTCGGGAATGTTTGTTAAAGGTTTGATCCCCATCACCAATACCATGCAAACAAGACTACGTAGTGGTGAAATGAAGAGAGAACACTTTAACATTGGTATTGACCCAGCCATTTTCTTTGGCGAGGAAGCCACTTTAACAACGGGTTTATTGTTAATTCCAATCCTAATCTTAACGGCCATTATTTTGCCGGGAAATCAAACATTACCACTTGCCGATTTACCTGCCATGCCTTTTATGGTTATCGG
>CAZWEU010000113.1:0-2137 GCA_964632785.1 uncultured Lachnospiraceae bacterium
GGTGGTGGTCCAGGAACAACGTATGCTTTAAATTGAGTGACAGTAGGGACGGGGGGGATACCGATGAAAAAGTCATGTTTTTTGCTAACATTTAGAAAATACGACTTAAATTATCTTAAAAAACAAAATTAATTTGAAAAAACAAGAATCGATCATAAAAACAAAGAGATTTTGCAGTCACAAGGGCTGCGATTCTCTTTAAATTAACGGCGATGGCTGCCAGTTTCGCTTGTCTGGAAAGCGAAGTAAGGCTATAGCCCTTTGCGCGGCCCAGCCCATGGAATCGTTTGAGTTCAGCATTCTTCCCTTCAATGCTGGCTCTTTTTTTATATTTTTCTTTGAATTCATCAGACTTTTGCTTTTGGGAAATGTCATAAAATTCGTTTGTATTCATACCAATGATCAAAATTTTCCGTACCGTCAACATAAACACCACTTCCCACTTGGACCGCCGTGATTAATTATAATGTACACGCTTGTCAAGACACGAAATCAAAATATTTAAGATAATTCTCCTTTCGTGTGGTTGATTATGCTACCAGGGTCTGATTTTCATAAAATAAAGCTGCCGGAGTTTTATAATCGTGCCGTTGGTGGCCACGTTCATCATTGTAATGATTGATGTATTCCTTTGTCAATGCTTTTACTTCGGTGACCGTTTCCGGGCACAGCAAATACAAGCGTTCCCATTTGTAGGAACGGAAAAAGCGTTCAATGGCAATATTGTCAGTCGCTCGGCCTTTGCCGTCCATGCTGATTTTTGTGGTTTCATAGCTTTTGATTAGTTCAATGTAAGCATTTGAGGTAAATTGGCTGCCTTGGTCACTGTTGATGATTTCTGGGGTGCCAAATGTTTCAACAGCATTCTTTACGACACGGGTGATCATGTCAGCTTGCAAAGTGTTGCTAATAGTGTAACCCACAATATACCGGGAATACCAATCAATAATAGCGGTTAAATACACAAATCCATTCGGGGTACCGATATAGGTAATATCGATGGACCATACCTGATTCGGCCGGTTAATATCGAGATGCCGTAGTAGGTAGGGATAGGTTTGAGCTTGTTTAGCCCGTTTACTCAGGTTGGGACCGGGATAGAAACAAACAATGTCCATTTCCATCATGTAACGCTTCACAAGTCGTTTACCAATATGACTGAAGCCTTTTTTATGCAGTTCGTTTCTAATCCGTCTGACACCATAAGAAGGTTCTTTAAAATGGATCAGATCAATGGCATTTTTGATATCAATTTCGTCTTTGGCTGGCTCAATATCGACGATTTCATGATAAGCAGTCGAGCGCGCCAACGCCAAGAGTTGACATTGTCTCTTAATGGTTAAGAATGGGTGTTTCCAGTCAATCAACGATCTTTTTTCTTCATTTGAGAGATTTGATTTTGTTTTTTTTTTAACCAATCGACATCCATTGTTAATTCGCCTATTTTCTTGACCAGAAGCTCCTTTTCATCTTCATGATCTTGTTTGAGCTTATTAGCTTCTTCATTTTTTTTATTGAAGACAGCGGGCATATTGGCAATAAACTCTGCTTTCCAGCGGCTTAACAATTGCTGAGATACATCATATTTTTTAGAGATCTCAGCTAACGTATTTTCTTCTCTGAGGATTTCCAGCACGATGGCTGACTTTTCCTCTGGGTTCCATGTTCGTCGTTTTCTACTCATGTGTATAGTTTATCTTATTTTCTGGGATTTGTGTCCAACTATTTGTGAATATTATAGGGGGACCGATGAAAAAGTCATGTTTTGTGGTGGTATTTAAAAACACGATCTAAATTTTCTTAAAAAACAAAATTAATTTGAAAAAACAAGAATCGATCATAAAAACAAAGAGATTTTGCAGTCACAAGGGCTACGATTCTCTTCAAATTAACGGCGATGGCTGCTAGTTTCGCTTGTCTGGAAAGCGAAGTAAGGCTGAAGCCCTTTGCCCGGCCCAGCCCATGGAATCGTTTGAGTTCCCGATTCCGGGGTGTCAATAAAATATTAAACTGAACCCAATATAACAAAAATGATTTGCAATACAACAAAACAAGTGTTATATTTAAAGTGATAATGTTATATTAGGAGGTGGTTTAATTGGTTATGATAGTTGAATCTTATTTGAAAGAAAATATC
>CAZWEU010000114.1:0-2044 GCA_964632785.1 uncultured Lachnospiraceae bacterium
AAATCTATTACTGGAACTGCGTGGGTTCCAGATGATGATTGCACTGGACGACTGCTAGTTAGATTTTTCTTCCCTTTTAAAAGCCAGTATAACATTGTGAAAATAGACCAAGAGAACTATCAATATGCGGTTGTTGTTGGACGAAATAAAAAAAGCTTATGGATTCTAAGCAGAACTCCCATAATTGAGAAAAAACTATATAAAGAGCTTGTAGACTTTGCAATTTCCTTGGGCTTTAGAAAGAGAAGAATACGAAAGGTAAATCAAAACTCTGATGAGTAAAAAAAATACTGTACATAAACACGAAATTCATGATCATAGGGCTCACCAAAGTGGAAACAACATTAAGGTAGCCTTTTTTCTTAACCTGAGCTTTACAATTATTGAGATTTTTGGCGGAATATTGACAAATAGCATGGCTATACTTAGTGATGCTCTCCATGATTTAGGGGACTCAATTTCTCTAGGGGTTGCTTGGTATTTAGAGAAATATTCGGAAAAAGGCCCGGACTCATCATTTTCTTATGGGTATGGAAGATTTTCTCTTTTAGGTGCTTTGATTAGTAGTTTTGTTTTAGTTATTGGCGCAGTGCTCATTCTAAGCCAAGTAATACCAAGACTTTTAAATCCTCAACAAGTCCATCCTGAAGGAATGCTTGGTCTTGCAGTCTTGGGAATAATAGTAAACGGAATTGCTGCAATAAGATTACGAAAAGGAAGTACTCTAAATGAAAAAGTTGCATCTTGGCATCTCCTTGAAGATGTGCTAGGATGGGTAGCTGTTTTAATAGTAAGTATAGTTTTATTGTTTAAAGATATTCCTATTCTTGACCCAATACTTTCACTGTTGATAACTGCTTTTGTCTTATATAATGTAGTGAAAAACTTAAGAGAAATCATGAGGGTGTTTTTACAAGGTGTTCCCAGCCAATTTTCTATCAAAGATATTGAAAAAGAGTTGTCCAACTTGCCTGACGTTGAAGAAGCATCTCACACTCACATTTGGTCACTGGAAGGACAGAGAAACCTTCTGAGCATACATTTAATAGTTAAAGATGAAACAAGCAAAGAAAGAATAATGGAAATAAAAGCAGAGGTTACTGCTCGAATGGAAGAAAAGGGCATAGACCATGTAACAGTACAAATTGATTATAAAGAAGAGAAAGATGAATACGGTTGCTTATGATAAATAAAGAAATAACAATAAAGCAAGGGTGGAATTTAGAAAATACCTACATAACCCTTCCTAAAAAATTCTACTCAAAGGTAGAAGTTTCTCCTGTGAAAGACCCTAATTTAATAATTCTAAATGATTTATTAGCAATGGAATTAGGCTTGAATCCAAAAAAATTAAAAGAAAAAGAAGGGGTTGACATACTTTCGGGGAACAACTTTCCTGAAGGTTCTATTCCTATTGCACAGGCTTATGCAGGACATCAGTTTGGATATTTTACAAGCCTGGGAGATGGAAGGGCGGTTCTAATTGGAGAGCAAAGAACTCCCAAACAGTTATTGTTTGATATTCAATTAAAAGGCGGAGGACCAACGCCTTATTCTAGAGGCGGGGATGGGCGTGCAACAATAGGGCCCATGTTAAGGGAATATATAATAAGTGAAGCCATGCATTTTCTTGGAATTCCCACCACACGTAGCTTGTCAGTTGTAGCCACAAAAGACCTGATATATAGAGAAAAGCCGCTTAAAGGGTCGGTCTTATGTAGAATCGCTAAAAACCATATTAGGGTAGGCACTTTTGAATTCGCTTCAAAACTCGGAGATATAGAGGATTTAAGATCACTTGCTGACTACGCTATTAGTAGGCAAGAGCCTCAGTGTATCAATAAAGAAAATCCTTATTTAGAATTTTTAAAACAAGTAATTAAGAAACAAGCGGATTTAATTTCCAAATGGATGCTAATTGGCTTTATTCATGGTGTTATGAACACTGATAATATGAGTATTGCTGGGGAAACAATCGATTATGGACCTTGTGCATTTATGGATACATACAATCCAAAAACGGTTTTTAGTTCCATAGATAAGC
>CAZWEU010000115.1:0-2039 GCA_964632785.1 uncultured Lachnospiraceae bacterium
TTAGGGGGCTTACGGAAAAATGGGATGAGCAACTTGCTAATGGCGAGAAAAGGATCCTATTGCAGGATGCAATAAAACGACTTTGTGCGCCACCATATGGGGCAAATATCGCTTCTGCTGGGCTATTTCTAGGAGTTTTTGTAGCCCCGCGAAGTGAAAAGCTCTCTATCGTTAAATCTGGAAGGTCTGTATCCATTACTGAATGGATGCAAGAAGGAGTTTTTAGGGGAAATTTCATCGATGTCAGTAGCTTGCATGATGTTGAACTGATGTTTTCCGGGGACTCTTCTTCCGAATGGGAAAACCTTCTTGACGAGTGGGAACAGGCTGAAACCTATTGTGCGCGGAGAGATTGGTACATCAAAGCGGAAGAATTAAAAAGAAGGCTACCGCTGCCGCCCTCCCAGGCTTATCGAGAATTACATCTCGAGGAGCTAGGGAAAACGGCCTTTATTGAATTGAAAAAAAATGAAGAAATACAGGAATCCGCTATCAGTAAAATCGATAATGGACTCGAACGTTCTGACGTTGCCTTGCTTTCTTGGGGAACGGCTGATCTTGTTGACTTGATAGCCCGCATGACTTCAAAAAAACCATTATGGTCAGATCATGAGATAGAGAAAATCAAACCAATTGCTGAACGTTCTAGGCAAACATTGATTCATATCTTTCCAGATTGGCTCAAAAGGCAATCCCCAAAGGATGGTACACCTGATGCTGTTGGTGAATTTAAGCACAAGATGATTCATAAGGTGGGTGGAAGTTTTCAAAAATTGAAATTGGACGAATTGCAAGATGAGATTGTTAAATATACCAATACCGCTATTCGAAAAGTTGAGTTAATTGCTTCTGCGCACCAAATGGTGAGGGAAATTGGCCTATGGCTCACAACTAATGCTCAAGCTACAAGCTTTGTTCGGATAGCTGAGCTACGTGCACTTCAGAAAGTCGGTACCGAATATACTAATAAGCTTCGAAGCATTTCTACGCATATCGAAATGCCAGAGATCATCGAGTTGCGCCTGCAACTGTCAAATAGACTTGAAGAAATAAAAGCAGCTCTGAATGGAGCCAAAAACCGTGCTTCAAAACTATGGCAAACAAGGCTCAATACGATTAATGACGCAGAAGATCTGCAGAATGAAGTCGATGAGTTATTTTCTGTTTTTGAGGGCTGCAGAGAGGATCTTGATGATTTGCAATTGATGCGTAGATGTTTGCGTATCTATTTACAAGTTTATCAACAGTTAAACAATGATCGGCTTACCTGGAACGAGTTTGATTCACTGGCAACCAAACTAAAATCTGAAGTGTTTGATGCAGTTGGTGAAGATGAGCCACCATGGGAACCGTTGGAGACTATAGAAAATTTCAGGAAATTGATAGCCGAAAGCAGAGAAGAGAAAAGTCTTGAGTGGATTCGAGATCTCGAAAAAGAAACTACAGATTTTGAAAGCCTAAATACGGCAGATATTAATAGTTTGCATGCACGCGCTAACTGCTCTCCTGCAGTTCTTGCAGATAACCATCGTGCTCGGCTTGAGGAAATTAACAAAAAAATCGAAAAGCATTTGAGCAAACTAAAGATCGACTGGCTCATTGAAAAGTTCAGAGAGCTTTCTCCTGAAATGCAGAAACAGTTTCTATCACGAATTACAATTTGAGGTTTTGCTAAAACATAATGCAATGGCAATAGACGCTTGGAAAGTGCCGGAGCAACAGGAGGTGACCATGCCAAAGAAATCAGGATCACATCGTGTAGTACCCAACAGCGAGGGAGGGTGGGACGTCAAGAAGGACGGCGCGACCCGTAGCAGCGGGCACTTCGACAAGAAGCAGGATGCCGTCGATGCCGGGCGCAGGATCAGCCAGAACCAAAGCACCGAGTTCTACATCCACGGCAAGGACGGGAAGATCCAAAACAAGGACAGCCACGGGAACGATCCGTATCCGCCTAAAGGGTGATCCGGTCCATCTGCTGTTAAGGAGTTTTTGGTCTATATGACACTGGCCTTTATCGCTGTAATTTTTGGTTTGGT
>CAZWEU010000116.1:0-2029 GCA_964632785.1 uncultured Lachnospiraceae bacterium
GGGGCGTTAAAGGCTCTTCATGAAAGAGGCTGTAGAAGGGTCAGTCGGTCCGTCTTGGGCCTGGTTGGTTGGTTCGTGACACAACGTTCAACGACGGGCACATCGTTGCATTTTGGGCACAACGATTAGCTGAACGACCCATTTTCGAGCACGACGTCCGCAAATAGCCAGCGAACGGCGTCGATCTAACGATGTGTCACGAAACTATCGATGTTCCCGGGCACAACGTTCACCGGCGGGCACATCGTTGCGTTTTGGGCACAACGTTCGCTGAACGGCCCATTTTCGGGCACATCGTTGCATTTTGGGCACAGCGTTCGCCGTGTTAGTCCGACGCACGTTGTGCGCGTACCCAAGCTGCGTCCGATCGACCCATGGTGTGTTCAACTGACACAACCTGTGTTCGACCTGCCCAGCTATGCCCCACACACGGCCCCCTTCTTGTATCTTCGCGCCCCATTCGCATGCCTGGAGTCAAAACCCAACGACCTCTTTTCGTTTGCAAAGCCCTCGATGGTACTTGCGCACCCTCTTTGCATGCGCACAACCAGCATTCCCTGCCCGTAGAGGCTGTTTTGCCTCAATTGGATTTGGCCCCCTTGAACACACGATGTGTTAGCTGAACGCACGATGTGTTAGTCCAACGCACCTTGTGCACGCACACAACGTGTGTCCGATCAACACATCGTGTGTTCAACTGACACAACCTGCGTTCAACTTGCCCAGCTAGGCCTCACGCGCAGCCTGCAGCACGCGGTAAAACACAGAAATAGTCAAGATGGCACGCGAACCCCCAAGATGGCTACGCCATCTCGGCCCATCTAGAGCCAACTTGATCCTGACGGAGCCATCTCGGCCCATCTAGAGCCAACATGGCGATATCTGACGCTTGGGAGCCAACGGCACAGGGCTGCCGAGGCACCAACAACGCCACTAACCCGCCCACCAACTAACCCGCCCACCAACTAACCCGCCCACAGCCCCTTTTATGAAGAGCCCCCTTAAATCCGCGATATCCACCCCCGACATCGCGGATTTAAGAGGACATCGCGTATTTGCGCCGACGTCGGGTACTTGCGGGTCAGTCATCGCCGCACGAAACCAACGACGGGCAACGCCCGGTCCGCGACGCCAAATGTCGGTCCGTGTTCGTGCTGCCTTACCGCCCGTCGGTCCTGTTGCCTTTTCGTTGGCCGTGGTGGCGGTGTATCACGGGAGGTTCCCGGTCGGCGGTTTCCAGTTGACGGTTCTTCGCAGGGACCACGATTCGCATGTGGCCGCTGGACTGTCTTCTGCTTTGGGCACAGTGGTCGGATGCAGGCGCTGAGCTGCCCAAGCCGTCATTGGGCACAGCACTAACGAACCCGCCTGCGGGGCACCCGCCCGGCGGGTCCGTCCCCCGATACCTCGCCAACCCCGACAACCTCACGCCGAAACAGAAAAAGAGCGAGACACCGAATCAACGATGTCCCGCCCTTTCACACTGTCGGGGCGACAGGATTTGAACCTGCGACCCCCTGTTCCCAAAACAGGTGCGCTACCAAGCTGCGCCACGCCCCGAGCCGGACATTCGGCCTTAGCCGAACTACGTTGCCACCGCACCGCAAGCGGAAGATTCTTAGGGAAGACCCCAGTGACGTCCGCCTTCAAGTGAAGTCGCCTGACCAATCATAGACGGAGAACTGCTTCGGCTGCCCTCAATCTCAAGCGCCGTCGGTCACACCTCAATGTCGACACATGCGCGTGCCGACACTGCCAAGCGAATTTCGGCACCCACTTCCTGGTGAAGAGGGTGGATTGCATACGCATCAAGGTCTGCCTGATTCTGAAAATCTGCGACAAGCCCGAAATCCCAGTTACCGTCAGCATCGACACAGTTCACACCCGCGTTCAAAGCCACGACGCCGGGGACCTTTCCGACGAGGGCGTTGAGGCGTTCAGAAAGCCTCCGCGCCTCATCAACAGCCCTTTGTCCGTCCCCAAAAACCTCTTCGGAGATCTTCCACATAACTACGTGACGAATCAAGAC
>CAZWEU010000117.1:0-2019 GCA_964632785.1 uncultured Lachnospiraceae bacterium
TTTTGAACTCGGACCCAAATATCATAGCTTATACTTTATGTATTCAAAAATACATATTTCGTTTCGTAAGGGAAATAATAACTTAATAATAAACTTAATTAGATCAAACAAATTAATCAGCTAATTCAATACAATATTGACGTCATTCTGACGACAAAAGGTTCGGTAAAAGAAAATAATATGTATAATATGGATACATATAGTAGTAAATGATGATTTATTACCACCATATATAGTATAAACCACAAAGCGATTATTGAGTGGGAGTGGTAGCTGTTTCACCGCAATCAGACTACTTCTCAATCTGAAACTTTATCATATAAAGCTCGTATACAAAGATTTTTTCACACCATCTTAATTGGAGGCTGTGAAGGCTATAATCAACGTTGGGGGAATCAAAACTAGTATTTAGTAAAAAACTGTGGATAGCGAATTAAAGATGAACAATCTTGTCTACCAATGAATATATGATATTTGATGCCAAGTTTGAAGTAATGTCATTCACATCTAGCTTAGGTGAGATTTCGGCAATATCAAAACTAACTACTTTTTTTGACTCTAAAATGTGTTCCAAGAAAATCAATACTTTTTCTGGGTCAAGGCCTAAAGGTTGTGGCGCACTGACTCCCGGAGCATAGGCTGATGAAAACACATCGGCACAAATTGTAACGTAGATATAATCATGTCTCTTTATAAAATTGTCTACCATCTGAAGGTAAGGGACAACACTTTCTCTTTTCATGTCTTTTGCCATCATATACTCTACCCCTAATCTGTCTGCGGTATTGAATAAATGTGCTGTGTTACATTGTTTCAGAATGCCAAGGCATAGGTATGAATAATTGGTGCCTTTGTTGGTGGCGAAACTAGCGATTTGCTTAAACATAGTGCCTGAACTAGCGCCTTCGCTATATGATCTTAAATCAAAGTGGGCATCAAAATTAATTATGCCGATCTTTTTGTCTGTTTCACGAATTTTCAAGTGATTGAACACACCCTTATAGTGACCATAGGCAATATCATGGCCCCCTCCTAATAAAATAGGGAATAGGTTTAAGCTTAAAATCCTTTCCACAGCTTTGGAAAGGTCTTTTTGAGTTTCTTCCAAACTTGAGTCTTTGCCTGTTACATCCCCAGCGTCGAAAATGTGAACATCCTCTGGGAAGTGCCATGGTAAATTCGATAATCTTTTTCTAATACTATCAGGACCTAAAGCTGCTCCAAGCCGTCCTTTATTTCTGATTATGCCTTTTTCACATGCGTATCCTAAAAATGCAAAGCCTAACTTCCCTTGAAAGGGGCTAAGCTTCTTGTTTTGTAAATCAATACTCTTGATTCTCTGATGCCATCTAAAGCAGGAAAAATCGTCATGACTATCTATCCTACCCTGCCAAACCTGATTATCAAGAGCTTTATAGTTTTTATCCAATTTTAATCTCCTCCAATGTATAGGTTGCGGCTGTTAAGGCGATTATGGTGCTGTGCATTTTGAACGAATTTTTCTAATGCTTAATTATAGCAAGTAAATATAATTTAGACAAACAAGCTAGTATGAAAGCCCTGAATAAGCTAGCATAAAAATCCCAAATAATTATTTACAAAAGGACTTAACAAAAATCTTATTTAGGCGATATGTATATATAGGGATAGAAATATCTAAAGACTTATGCTTGGACTAGGATAAGATATTTTTTAATTTAATTAGGGGGGATTTTACATGGATGCAAGCAGGGAGACGACTAGTAAAAGAAGTTTTGGCAATATTAAAATAGGCACCAAGATAATTTTGTTAGTTTTGATTTGTTCTTTTGTTATGACAGCCGTAGTTGGAGGAATTAGTATAGTCAAAAGTAGAAGTGCTATGATAGAGGATGCAGAAAGTATATTGTTAGAAAAAGTAAAAATATATTCAAAGGATTTTGATGAAGATCTTGTACGATATGAGACGACAGCCAGATCAGTTTCGATGGTTGTCAACATAGTTGTCGGTTTTCCTAAAATATACTAGCAGATTTCTTG
>CAZWEU010000118.1:0-1970 GCA_964632785.1 uncultured Lachnospiraceae bacterium
GCTATTGCTCCAGTAATTGCCCCAATTGTATCGCTATCTCCACCTATAGAAATGGCTGTTCGGATGGCATCCTCAAAGGATTTAGACTCTAGAAAACATGCTATCGCCTGGGGTACTGTTTCTTGACAAGTTTCATTAAACTGATAGGTTAATCTGATTTCATCAATTTTAAAGTCAATGGGGTAATATTCGTCTGTTATTTTTTCTCTTATTTCACTTTTTAAGTATCCCTGACCAGCCATGTAAATGGCAACTGCTGTTGCCTCTGCACCTTTAATGCCTTCATCATGGTTGTGGGTAACCGAAGTAATTGCTTCTGACAGTCTGATAGCTTCATATTCAGTTCGAGCTAAAACACCTGCAGGGCTGATTCGCATTGCTGCACCATTACCATAACTATTATATGGCTTAGGGTTCTCGCTAAACATCCATTTAGCAAACATTCCACCATAACCGCAATTAGGGTATCTACGTCCAATTTCTTGCATATACTTCACGGTCATTTCCTTGAGTGTCTGATAAAAGTCTATATCTAAATCATGCCCAACCATTGTTGGTTCAGTAATATTCTTAGTCTCCATAATTGCTTTAGCAACAGCAATAGTCATTATACTGTCGTCAGTAACAAAGCAATCATCAGTAAATAAATCGAAATCCTTGCTTCGATGATTATTAAATTCAAAACGTGACCCTACAATGTCCCCTATGATTGCTCCTAGCATAAAACACCTCACTAATTTAATCTACAAAGTCTTAATAAATTCTAAGAATTCTTTTTCATCAGTAGTATCATAATCAGAATTCATTCCAACTGATATCTTGTAGAAATTCTCTCCTTCGACTTCTCTACCTTCCTTGCGATTACTATTATAATGAATAAACTTTATATCTTGGGGAGAGGCAATGACTTTTAGAGCACTTTTAGGTTCCTCGGCTGATCCGCTAACCCAGTATCTAGTGATTACGTTTGAAGATTCATTTTTGTATTTTATATCTTGTTCATCTTTGTTAATAGAACCATATATTCTATATACCCCTGATATTATATTTCCTACTTCTGGCATTGTTTTTATTTTATTACCTAAATCAACCGAGACTATAATCCCTAGTGTGTCTACGTCCACAATATAACTATTCGCGTCTTCGTTTGTTTTTTTATCTATAGCTGGGTCATAAACTTTTTTCACAAAACCAGTAAAACAAGCACTTGGATCAGGTATTTCCAAATCTTCGTTCTTAATGGACAACCAACTAGGAGCAAAAGACTGGCTTGCAAACCCTTCTGGGTTGTCTTTATAATAAGTTTCTTCGTCTTTATATATCTTTATTTCACTTGTTGGGGATGCTAGAAATCTAATGGCAAGTTTCATACCCTCTTTTGTTTTAGCGAAGTCTATCTCATTCTGGTCTAAAATGCAGGCTATAGGAAAGGATTCTTCAGATCCGTTACCATAAAAGAAAGCGTCAAGTATATTGAGGTATGTATTTCCATTAACAGCTTTGTAGGCATCATCCACTTCTACCATTATCAGTTTTTCTAATTCATAATTATAGTGTTCCCTTAATGAATTATAGGCTTGGAGCAGATCTTCGTAAAAAGGAGAATCCCCAGCAAAGTCAAGGTAGTATTCTTCCGTTTCCATTAGATAATCATTTATGAATACCAGATCGGCATTAATTGCATCCCGTAAATTATCAATTCTATCAGCTACCTTAACGATATATGCAACCTCGTTTCTTTTTATTTTTTCCAGATAATCAGCTTTATCCACTCCCTTGTGCTTTGTAAGAAGAACTACGGCATCTCGGGTAAAGCGTCCACCAAGATCGAGGATTTCTTCCTCTGTAGTATTAGTGTCTTCTAAAAGATCATGACAAAATGCAGTGAAGGTGTATTTTCCTCTATATTTCAAATCGTAAAGATACTCGGCAACTCTCCTTGGATGGTTAATGTAATCAGCTCCACCGAT
>CAZWEU010000119.1:0-1929 GCA_964632785.1 uncultured Lachnospiraceae bacterium
GCTTGGTCATCAGAGAGGGGATCAGGAAACGTCTGACTGACTCGGTTGAGACGGCCCTTAAATTATCGGAAGGACTTGTCATCACCCAGATTATCGATGGGCCAAGTCAATTATTTAGTGAAAAGTTGGCCTGTGCAGACTGTAATATTTCCATGGATGTGCTAGAACCAAAGACCTTTTCATTTAACAATCCCTTTGGCATGTGCCCCGCCTGTCATGGTCTTGGTTTTCACCGGAAGATCGATCCCGACCTCTTAATTCCCGACCGGGAATTATCGATTTCGGATGGTGCCATTAAATTTTTTGGACTTAAAAATGATTCCAAGTATTATTATAATTTAGTTAAAGCCTTGGCAAGCCACCATAACTTTAGCCTTGATCAACCGATCAAAGATGCCTCAGATGAATTTATGCACGAACTCCTGTATGGCAGTAGGGAAGAACTTCAGATCGCTTACGAAGGGAAGTTTTCAGGGACCTATACCTCCAAGTTTGAAGGATTGATTCATAACATGGAAAGACGTTATACCGAAACGACATCTGAGCGGATGCGGATGGTCATCAATAAGTATATGTCAGAAATTCCCTGCCCAACCTGTAAGGGGAAAAAACTTAATCCGACGTCTCTGGCCGTCACCATCAAGGGCAAAAATATCATTGACTTAACGGACTTATCTATTGGCAAGCTGCTCGAATTCTTTGCTGGACTGGAATTATCTGAAACCGAAAAACTAATTGGTCAATCAATTTTCACCGAGATTAACGCCCGGCTGGTTTTTCTTAAGGATGTTGGCCTTGACTACTTGACCTTATCTCGAAATGCCGGCACCTTATCAGGCGGGGAATCCCAGCGGATTCGGCTAGCAACCCAGATCGGGTCGGGCTTAGTTGGGGTTCTTTACGTTCTCGATGAACCGAGTATTGGCCTTCATCAGCGCGATAACCAGCGGCTACTGGCGACCTTAAGGCGGTTGACCGACCTAGGAAATACCTTGATTGTTGTCGAACACGACGAGGAGACCATGGAAGAGGCCGACCATATTGTCGATATTGGACCTGGACCAGGTGTTCACGGTGGCCAAGTAATTGCCCAAGGTAGTCTTAAAGAGATTAAAGAAAATCCCCAGTCAATCACCGGCCAATACTTAAGTGGGGTCAAGAAAATCCCCTTGCCAGCCAGCCGCAGGACGGGCAGTGGCGATGTCATCCGGATTACCGGTGCTAAAGAAAATAATCTTAAAAACATTAATGTCGACTTCCCCCTGGGAACATTTGTTTGTGTAACGGGCGTATCCGGGTCGGGAAAAAGCACCTTAGTTAATGAAATACTCTACAAGGGGTTGGCGCAAAAGCTTTATCGGGGCATGCGAAAACCAGGTAAACATAAAAGCATGGAAGGGACAGAATTTATCGATAAGGTGATCGCTATTGATCAATCACCGATTGGGCGGACGCCACGGTCAAATCCAGCTACCTATACCGGTGTCTTTGATTTGATTCGCGATTTGTTTGCCAAAACCCCAGAGGCCAAGACCCGGGGTTATAAAAAAGGACGCTTTAGTTTTAATGTCAAAGGCGGCCGCTGTGAGAAGTGTAATGGCGATGGTATTTTGAAAATTGAAATGCACTTTTTGCCAGACGTCTATGTCCCCTGTGAAGTTTGTGGAGGAAAGCGCTACAATCGAGAGACCCTCGAAGTTGTCTATAAAGGAAAAAATATTGCTGATATCCTTGAGATGACGGTTGAAGAAGCACTGGATTTTTTCAAAAACATTCCTCGCATTCGTGAGAAATTAAAGACCTTGGACGATGTCGGTTTAAGCTATATCCGGCTGGGCCAACCATCACCGCAATTATCAGGAGGAGAGGCCCAGCGGATTAAATTAGCAACTGAGCTGAGCAAGCGAAATACTGGAAAAACCCTTTATA
>CAZWEU010000120.1:0-1923 GCA_964632785.1 uncultured Lachnospiraceae bacterium
ATAACCCACTATACTTTACTTCGTAAAGGTGGGCTCGCCGAGGGGTCTTGCAGACAGCTAGTCGGCTTTTCAAGCCGAGCATCAGCGACCCCATTGGGTCAATTAGCTGATCGCTGTTTGGGGTTTTATCTCCCTACCAATTCGAGGGGTCCCCAAACCTCAAACCAAAATAAAAACCCCCTTCGACTTTTTCAACTAGGGGGCTTTTATTTTTATATAAATCTACTTAGATAATCTTTCGCAGCTTTCTTAAAGTATCCAACAGGGTGTTTATAGCGTTGTTTCGCAACATAAGAAATATGCTTTTCGACAGTCTCTAGGGTCGCTCTATCAGCAAGCTGTTGGTATAACGGATAAACCTCTAGTTTAAACTGTTCAATCAATTCATGATCATGCGTTGATACCACTCCATAATCGATTAACCATTCAGTAAATTTATTCTCGTATTTTGTCGCATATTCTTGTGGTTGCTCGTCATATTTATTTTCTAACCAAGGTTCAGTATGTTCAGGTTGCCAAGTAAATAGATAGCCAGTTACAGGGTTTCCACGTGTATTTCTTTTTATTTTTTTAACTTTTAAACCTTTAAAAAATATTGGTAATTCTTTCATTATGGGCTTCAAAATATTTTTATCAATATGGCTAGGTGTGTAGTAATCTGGTGTATCTAACAGTTGTTTAAATTCCTTAATTTTTAACTCTAATTTCCCTACAGTTCTCCATTGTTTTAGAAGTCGATACATAGATTTTGCATAAGTAGATTTAATGCGTGTAAATTCTTGTAATTCATAACTAGTAAATTCAGCATTAATCTTATTAAGTATATAACTATAATTTTCAGTAACTCCCACTCTTACATTTAAATCAGACATATCATCATTCCACTTAACTTCAAAAATACTAAATAAATTCATGATTTTAAAAGAATGGCTAGTACGTTCTTTATACTTTATTGATGTTATATGATCCCCTAAATTTTCCATTGTATTTACAAAACGTGGTAAATTCCAATCATTATATTCAGCTAATTCTTTGAGCTCATTGCCCGTAAAAGTAACTAAATCTGTCCCTTTATTTCTCATTTTAGATAAGATTGCAAAGAAAAAATTCATTTCTTCCGAAGCCCAATTTCGCATAGGCACTGTATTTAAATCGTTATGATGTTTAACAATTTCATTTGTCATAAAAAAACCTCTCTCTATATTTGTTTTTATTTTAGAATAAAAAGGTTATAAAAACAAATATAAGTTTTTATAACTCACAAAATGTTTTTTTAAAACTCACAAAATGTTTTTTTAAACTCACAAAATGTTTTTTTAAACTCACAAAATGTTTTTTTAAAGAGCCCTCTTCCTTACTCTCCCAAGGGCTAAAAATTGTCTAAACATATATCTAAACATATATCTAAACATAGATAAATTAAACATTTATCTATTTATCGTATTTTCCTTAAACAGAATTTCGATAAAAAATATAAAAAAAAAGAGAAAAGAAAAAATAAAAAAAGGACGCCTTGCTGACGCAAGCCATTAAAAAAGGGGCAAAGCCCCTTAAACCCCTTATTTTCAAGAAAAAGGGGAATTGTTGTATGAGAATATTTGAAAATCTAAGTAATTTTGTTAAATCTTTTACATTTATCTGCATGCTAACGCATGGTCAAGGGTTAACACCCTTAACAATCCCTCTCACTCCCCCTTAAATCAAAAATACAAGCCCTAGAGAGCGCTCTTAATATATTTAAGCCTAATCCTATACAAAAACATTTAGAAAAAGCAGGAAAATGAAAAGGTACCATAAACGACCGTTTATGGTACCTTTCAAATTTATCCTTATTGTACAAAATAACAGCGAAATCTTTAAATCTATTTCTTATCGATACAAATTCCCCGTAGGCGCTAGGGACCTCTTTAGCTCCTTGGAAGC
>CAZWEU010000121.1:0-1923 GCA_964632785.1 uncultured Lachnospiraceae bacterium
CTTTTCCACCTCATCTTTTAAATAAATTTCTTTATTCTTTAGGATGATGATCTCTTCAAATAAATTAGTCACTTCATCGATTAAATGGGTTGAAATAATAATCGTTCGGGGGTTTTCTTGGAGATCTTCTAAAAGTAAATTGTAAAATCGATACCGAACGGCTGGATCAAGACCTAAAGAGGGTTCATCAAATAAGCTTAAGGGTGCTCTTGATGCTAGCCCGATGATCAGACCGACTAGCGTTTGATTTCCTCTTGATAATTTGCTATAATTTTTTTTTGTGTTTAAAGCAAATTCCTTTATTAAAGAATTGGCGTAGTCGTCATCCCAGTTTTGACATAAAAACTTTGCTGCTGCAAAGATCTCTTTTACCTTAATATCTTGTATACCAAAGCCGCTTTCTTTGATGATGGCAATTTTCCCAAGGGCCTTGGCATTTTCATAGACATTTTCGCCATTAAACAGCACTTGACCACTATCGGCTTTTATAAGGTTGGCCATTATATTCAATAGGGTCGTCTTGCCGACACCATTTCTGCCTAATAAGCCATATACCTTACCTTCTGATAAGTTTAAATTGATATCCTTTAGCACTTGGCTAGGTCCATACGATTTATTTAAAGCTTTAATTTCAATCATTCGCTGCCTCCTGATAATTTTTAATAAATTGAATCATCCCCTCTCTGCCAACTTCTAGTCTTTGAGCCTCCTTAATAATCGCCGGAAGTCTTTCTTTGAAAAATTTATCTTGTCTCTTTTTTAATATTTTTCGCCTACCATCAGCCGTTACAAACATTCCCATTCCTCTTTTTTTATAAAGGATCCCTTGATCGACAAGTATATTTAGGCCTTTTCGAGCCGTTGACGGATTGATATTATAAATTTTGGCAAATTCATTGGTGGAAGGCGCTTGTTCTTCTTCCATTAAATTTCCCGCTAAGATATCATTTTCGATAATTTCGGCAATTTGGATATAGATTGATTTATCAGAGTCTACCTTAAGCAAAATGTCACCCCTCACATATAATCATAATTAATGCTTTGTTCACCTATCACTTATTTAGTTGGTTACTTGTGTGACTAAGTATATACCCATGAGGGTTATCTGTCAATATAAATAAAAAAATTAAAAATAGAGTCACCAACACTGTCTTGTGTTGGTGACTCTATTTTTATGGTCACATCTAAACTCTTAGTAGCTTTATTATTTATTTTGCCGCTCTTTTACCAATTCAAAAAATTCACTGACTTGCATTAACCACCTTTGTTGTTTTTTATTATAGGTCTTGTGTAGTCGCCTAGGAAGAACAAGCTGAACATTGTTATAAATCATTTCATCCGTCTGATGCTCACTAATGGCTGCTTCCATGGTAATTAAATGCTTATGGGGGATCCGTTCTGCTTCCGGCAAGACCTGCCGCCATCGGTCTTTACAAGTCCTTTTTGCCCCCAGCATGGTTAGCTGATCGGCATTAAAACCCTGATCATGGTAAGCCTCAATGGAAGGAAAAATAAAATCAGGTTTCGATCTATTCTCCGTCATTTTAGACCGATCATAGGCTATGTCTCTGGTCAGTAATAAGCATTCCAGATGATTTTCTAAGGCCTGACCAACCCGACTCTTTCGTCTATTTTGAACCGATAAGGAAAAGCTGATAAAGCCCTCTACATCATCTTCAAATCCTATTCTTAGTCGTTTTGTGATTAAATGTTTTTCGAGCGTTCGAAAAAGTAATTCCTCCCGCTCCATCCAATTAAACAAGAGATCATCGGGATTTCCTTCGAGGTCTAAGTTTAAAGTTGCTCGCGCAAATTCTGAAAACACCCTTGTTTTTGGAAATTTACCGTCAAACTCTTTAATAATCATATCTAGGTAGCGGTCCCCATTGTCTTCGATGGTAATTCCCATTTGTTCGAGAATAT
>CAZWEU010000122.1:0-1899 GCA_964632785.1 uncultured Lachnospiraceae bacterium
TCAGCTGCTTAAATTTACTGCCGAGGAATTTACACACAAAAAAGGACTTGACTAAAGCGATGGGGCCCCATATGAGTATAAAATTAATATCAAATAATTGCATCTTATAAAGGATGGCTCTCATGAAAAACGGTAAAGACTTAGTCTTAGGCATTGATATCAAAAGTATCCAAAAAATAGAAGTCGAGATTCTATTAGAATTTGATCGAATCTGTCAAAAATATGATCTCAAGTATCAATTGTATGCCGGAACCCTTATCGGCGCTGTTAGGCATAAGGGCTTTATCCCCTGGGATGATGATATCGACGTTTGTATGCTAAGGGCTGACTACAATAAATTCTTATCCCTTGTTGACCATGAGCTAAAAGACGACTATTTTTTCCAAAGCTACCAAACTGACCTAGCCTACCTCAATAAGTTTGCTAAAATTCGCAAGAATAAAACGCTCTTTGTCGAACGGTCGGTAAAGGATTTAGCTATGCACCACGGCATCTATATCGATATCTTTGCCTTAGATAATATTGACTATGATAGCCTTAAGGGTAAGTACCAGCTCTTCTTGCTCCGAGCAATCGATTCCTTTTTGAAATATCGTCTTAGGAACAGATACCAAAGTCTTAGACCGGGCTTTAAAAGAAGCAAGGCCAAACTTAAATACTATCTTATCCAACTCATCCCCATTTCTAGGCTGACCATGGAAAGACGAATTTTAAAGATCATGACACGCTTTAACCACAAAAAAACTAAATACGTTGCCGATTTAGCTAATCCTTCTAAAGGGGTTTTAGAGAAATTTATGGTCAGAAGACAAGTGGTCGATGATTCTATCGACTGCGACTTTGAGGGCTATAGATTTCCTATCCCTAGAGCCTATGATGAGGTTTTAACCAATGCTTACGGCGACTATATGACGCTACCGGATGAAGATGACAGGGTCTCCCACCACGATATAATTAAAGTAAGCCTGACTACTGATGAGAATGAGTCTGGAAATAATTTGACCTAAGTGTCTTATTCACCCACTGAATAGGAACAAAAAACTAAAAGAACCCCGATTTCTGATAAAGCTCAAGACGTTCAAGCATTATTCGAAAAGAAGAGTTCTTGCTGCAGAAACCTTAGTGGGGATATAAATTTATTCTGCACTCACTATTTTTTTGATATAGGGATCTTTTAGTGCTTCTAGTTCCTTTATTTTATATACTCCTAGATTTTTTCCATCTCTAAGAACGATTATTCTATCACTAATACCTTTTAAAACTCTCATATCATGGGTGATCATAATCATCGTTATTCCAAGTTCGGCTTTAAGCTCAATTAATAATTTTATGATTTCTCCCTGGATATTTTGATCCAAAGCTGAGATCGCTTCATCACATATTAAAATCTTAGGACTTGATATAATAGCTCTAACGATGGCGACTCTTTGACACTGTCCAGTACTTAATTCAGGCGGTCTTTTATTATATAATTCTTGTGCTAAACCGACTCTTTTTAAATAATACTTTGCTAGGTCTTCCATCTCTTTTTTTTCATGTTTTCGTTTATTTATTAAGACTTCTTGCACTAACTCCAGGACAGGGTATCTAGGATTTAATGATTCTCGCGCATTTTGGAATATTAATTGTATATCTGAAGCAAATTTTTTCCTCTCTTTGTTTTTAAGTCCTAATAAGTCGATACCTTGAAACTCTATTTCTCCACGATCTGCTTCTTCGATCCCCATAATGATCTTTGATAAAGTCGATTTACCACTTCCTGATGCTCCTAATATTCCAAATGTTTCGCCCTCATATATCTGCAGATTAAGATTTTCAAGTGCTGAGTAGTCACCATAACTTTTTTCGACATTTTTTATTTTCATTATAATATTTTCAGTTTTTAGTTTTTCAGTCGTT
>CAZWEU010000123.1:0-1885 GCA_964632785.1 uncultured Lachnospiraceae bacterium
ATTATATACATTATATCGTATTTTGAATATTTTGTTAATAGCGATATTGGTAAACTATTACAGAATCCCTTCTATTTCTTACACTTCAACAGAGGTTGTTATATCGGACTATTTAAAGTACAATTATATTATTCTAATAAATAGGAGGAATTACAAATGGATCCACGAATACAAAAACTAGCTGCATCACTTGTCAATTATTCTTGTTCTATTAAACAGGGAGAAAGGGTATTGATTGACTACGAAGGGGACTCAACTCGTCCTCTTGTCCGTCAAATAATAAAAGAAGTATATTTGGCTGGAGCTTTTCCTTATGTCACAAGTAGAGACAGTTCCGTTAATAGAGAAATAATGCTTGCTTGTAATAAAGAACAACTCGAGTTTCTTTGTGAATATAAGTTAGCAGAAATGAAAGGTATGGACGCATATATAGCCATTAGAGGCAGTGAAAATGCTGCCGAGCTATCAGATGTCCCCAGCGCACAAACAAACCTTTATATGAGAGAATTAAGGCCTTTACTGGATTATAGAGTCAACCATACTAAGTGGGTTGTGCTAAGATATCCCAATCCTTCAATGGCTCAGCTTGCAAATACAAGTCAAGAAGCATTTGAAGATTTTTATTTTAATGTATGTACAATAGATTACGAAAAAATGGGACGAGCCATGGACCCCCTAGTTGAGTTGATGAATAAAACAGATAAGGTTCGAATTTTAGGCCCTGGCACCGACTTAAGTTTCTCAATCAAAGGAATTCCAGCAATTAAGTGTTGTGGAGAAAGAAATATTCCTGATGGAGAGGTTTATTCTGCTCCTGTAAGAGACTCTGTTGATGGTAAGATTTCTTACAATACCCCTTCAGAAGAAATGGGTTTTACTTTTGATAATATAGTCTTCGAATTTGAAGACGGTAAGATTATCAAGGCCACTTCAAATAACAATCAAAAAATAAACGAACTACTGGATACAGATGAAGGTGCTAGGTTTGTTGGGGAATTCGCCATTGGTGTAAATCCTTTCATTCTTGAACCTATGAAAGATACCCTTTTTGACGAAAAAATTGCAGGATCTTTTCACTTTACCCCAGGAGCTTCTTACGAAGACGCTTTTAATGGAAATAAATCTGCAGTTCATTGGGACTTAGTTAATATCCAAAGACCTGAATATGGTGGCGGCGAAATATGGTTTGATGATGTACTTATTCGTAAGGATGGGCTTTTCGTCCCCAAGGATTTACACGGTTTAAACCCAGAAAACCTCAAATAACTTTTACCAGATCGCCATTTAAATAATATCTGCTAATCGTCATGATAAATTAATTTGAAGGGAGAAAGAGATATGAATTATAGTATGGAACAATCGGAGGCCCTGGTGGCTTTAGATACTGCGCATAAAATGGTAGCAGCTGCTAGAACTGCACCAAAAGGTAGTGGCGTTGATAAAGTAGTAGCCCTTATTTTAAATGGAGATGATAAAAAGGCTCTCACAAATAAAATGCGGGAGCTCTCAGAACTACCAGGCATAGAGTTTTGTGATAGAGATGCCGGTAATGTAGATGGTAGTCACTGTATTGTGCTAATCGGAGTAAAAAATATTCCTCTTGGCTTAAGCCAGTGCGGTTTTTGTGGCTTTGTGGATTGTGCGGGCTCAGAAAAGGCCGGCAGCCTTTGTGCCTTTAACACCACTGATTTGGGAATAGCTATCGGTTCTGCAGTTTCTATAGCTGCTGATAATAGAATCGATAACCGTGTATTGTTTTCTGCAGGAAAAGCGGCCATGGAATTAGGGCTAATGGGGGAAAATGTAACTGTTTGTTTCGGCATTCCATTGTCAACGCATACAAAGAATATTTGCTTTGATAGATAAAATATAAAAACCCGCCATT
>CAZWEU010000124.1:0-1820 GCA_964632785.1 uncultured Lachnospiraceae bacterium
ACTGGCAATCACACGACCGGACTTAAGATCGATCACAGTTGCCCCATTGGAAATCACGGCGTATTGAATCCCCTTAATTGCGGTGATTGATTGGGGGATCTGGCCGCGCGCCCGACCCGTGGCGGGAACAATTTCAACCCCCTTGCTAATCGCCGCTTCGATTGTTTCTTTATTGCGCTTGGAAATTGATTGGTAGTCATCGAGTAAAACCGTTCCGTCCATATCCAGAGCAATCATCTTTATATTCATTATTTCTCCATCTTTTTTAGTTATCGTGTTTTATTTAGTTTACCATAGTCAAGGGCACTTTGCATCAAGTAAGCCTTTACAATCCCAAAAGACCATCTTCTCGTTTTAATAACCGGACCGGTTTTTGAGAAAACCGTAGAATCTGGTGGGAGAGACCGCGGATTTCGTCCTCATCATGGCTGACAAAGATAACGGTCCGTCGGTCGCTTTCCCAAATGTTTAAAAAGGCCTCCATCAACTGGTCTTTTAAGGCCTGGTCGAGACTACTAAATGGCTCATCCATTAATAAAAGTTGTGATGGATATAAAAACGCCCGAGCCATGGCGACGCGTTGGCGCATCCCACCACTTAATTGGTCGGGAAAATAAGTCCCTACCTCGGCTAAACCGACTAGGCTTAGCATGGCGTTAATTCGGTCATCATCCACTCCGGCCCGTCTTGTTTGCGACGTTTTAAGGACAAAACGCAGGTTTTCACGAACCGTTCGCCAGGGTATCAGGCGGGGTTCTTGAAAAATATAGGAAATACTGGCAGGATCCGCCCCCTTAATTTCCCCACTATCCACTTTTATCAGGCCAGCGATCATCTTCAGGAGGGTCGTCTTCCCACAACCCGAGGGCCCGGAAATCCCGGTAATCTTCTCGGCTGGAATGGTGAGATCAAAGGCCTTAAAGATAATTTGTTCACCAAAAGCTTTATCCAGTTGATTAATTTCGATTTTCATAACCTATCTCTTTTCCTAAAAAGCTTTTATCCGTGGCGATCTCGCTCCCGGTGGTCACTTATGACTTCCATATCGGAGGTCTCTTTTTTTTATTTTTTGAAGGCGACCGAGGGTTAGCTTTTCAATCAACATGCTGCACAAGACAATCACCAAGGTCCAGGAGAACAGTCGGTCAGTCTCCAAGTATATTTTGGCATAATAAAGATTCACCCCAACTGATGGCAAGGCATTAGCGAGAACTTCGGCCGTGACTGTTACCTTCCAGCCTAGGCCAATGGCACTCATCAAGGCCGAAATAAAATAAGGCTTAATCGAGGGAATGTAGATATCGAAAATAATCCGTTTGCCCGAAACATTGTAGATCTTGGCCATTTGCAGGAGGTTTTGGTCGGTTTCCCCGATTCCTTGGACGACATTTGTCCAGGTGATCGGAAAGCAGATCAGAAAGGTAACGACCAGGGGGACGAGCGATGAATTGATCCAGAGATTGATCAAGATAATCACCGAAACGACCGGTAGCGATTTAATCGTCGCAACAAAGGGGGTCATCACTTCATAAAAGCCGCGACTTAAACCACCGATAATCCCTAAAACCAGCCCCAAGAGGACCGAAAGCAAGACCCCTCCAAATACCCGCAGGAGGGTGGTGGCCAGGCTTTGGAGAAAACCCGGTTCGGCCGCGAGGATAAAGACCCCCTTGACCGTCAGAAATGGAGAAGGCAGCACCAATGGGTTACCCACCCATCGTGCTGCCACTGCCCACAGGAGGAGCCAAAAAAGAATGGCCCCCCCTTTTATGCTGATCGTTTTAACATCCTTTTTACTTGGCAATCCTGTAGAAATCATC
>CAZWEU010000125.1:0-1807 GCA_964632785.1 uncultured Lachnospiraceae bacterium
TTAACGATGATATGCTATTCATAAAGGAAAGACCTGCTGGTATTGTTGTAATGCTGTCAACACCGTTTTGAAAATCCCTAAAATAAACGGTGAAAATTACCCATTAGAATCGTTCGTATCGCTTTCATAACGGCTGACATCATAGAAGCCAGCCTTTTTCTTTTCTCTGATCCGATAGCTGTCACCTTTGATATTGATCGTTGTCGAATGATGCAGTAATCGATCCAGAATCGCTGTAGCGACGACAGTATTTCCGAACACATCACCCCAACTTCCATAGGATTTGTTGGAAGTCAGGATAATTGAACCTTTCTCATAACGGTTGGAAACAATCTGGAAAAAATAATGGGCCACTTCATCATCCATGCCGGCGTAGCCAACCTCATCTATAATCAGAATATTGGGCTTATTCAGCGTTTTGAGTTTGCGATGGATCCGCCCAGAAACGATATTTTCCTGAATCATTGAAATGAGTTCATGAGCACTGAGAAAATAGGCAGTATAGCCATTCTTGATTGCACAAACGGCCAGACCGACTGCCAGATGGGTTTTACCAACACCAGGCGGGCCTAAAAAGACGACATTTTCAGAACGTTCCACAAAGGTGAGCGTTTTCAATTCGTTTATCTTTCGCTGGTTAGCACTTGGCTGGAAATCAAAGTCAAATGAATCGATGCATTTGATATAGGGAAATTTGGCAAGCTTAAGATTTGTTGCCGTTGTTCGTTCTCTTTTTGCATCAATTTCTGCCCAAAGCACCTTGTCCAGAAAGGCCAGATAAGATATACTATCTTTGGAAGCTTCTTCTGCATAATGATCATAAACAGCGGCCATATGGGTCAGATTTAAACGATCAAAAGCTTCCTTCAGGTGATCTGTTAACATGTGGATACCTCACTAACTAAAGAATCATAGACTGCCAGCGGTCTTTGATGCACTTTGGGCGATTGATCTGGAATCATAAGCGGTGCTTTGCGGGCTTTAGCTTTATGGTTTTGAATCTGCAATCCTTCAAAGTGCTTTTTCATTTTTTGGATCTGATATTTTTGAGCCGGTTTCCGGTAACTTTCAATAAATGTTCCGCTTTCATCATAAAATTCAATCGTACCGTTTCTCAGATCCCGTATGCCGACACGCTGTCCAACAAATCGAAAAGGGACAGAATAATAATTGGATTGATAACTGATCATACAGTCGTTCATGACTTTTCGGCTGACCAGATCGACACAAAGAAATGGTTCGGTATTCATCGGTTTAAGCTTTTCTTCAGCCAGGATTTTACGGGGAATTTGGCGAATCGTCTGGTGAAGTCTTACATTGCATGTTGTATCCAACCAAAGGCGGGCCTGATCATTAAGATCGGCAAAATCTGTAACGCTTTTGACTCTGGGCCAGAAATTATCGCGTACATACCTGACCCCGCGTTCCACCTTGCCCTTTGAACGTGGCAGATAAGGACGATGCCGGATTGGAATAAAATGATGATGATCGGCAAAGCGTAAAAACCGCTGATTCCATTTATCATTGCCGGTTTTGTGGCTATGGGCAACAACCGTCTTCATATTATCATATAGAATACTTTCAGTTACCCCTCCAAAATAGGCAAATGCACGTTCATGGCAACCGATTAATGTATCAAATTTTGAATTTTCGGTAAATTCAAGATAATAATTTCGGGAATAGCCCAAAACCATGATGAATGCATACAATTTTTTTAAACTCCCATCCGGTTTTTCAATAACGAATTCACCCCAGTCAACCTGGGCCTGTTTACCTGGAGGTGTTTCATAACGAATCGATGCTTTGG
>CAZWEU010000126.1:0-1782 GCA_964632785.1 uncultured Lachnospiraceae bacterium
CACATTTTAAATCCGTTCTACAAATATTACACGATTTAAGCTTAACAAGTATTTCGCCAGGCCCACAAATCGGTTTTTTTACATCCTCTAAAATCATTTTTCCCACTTTTTCAAGCACCATTCTTTTCATCTTGACACCTCTTTCTCAATTACTTTTTAAAAAATTACATAAAAAAAGTCCACGCAAAATAAGCGTAGACTTTCCACATCTCTCAATATTCATTTTCAGGCAGGTCTTCTGACTCAAGTTCATTATCTCTGTCGCCTTCCCATTTGCCAAACAGTGGCATTCTGACAGAAACTCCCTATTTACAGCGGCGGGCCCGTATAAGCTTTTCACTTATTTTTCTATTCTCCCCGAAGGGCACCTGAAAAAATCTATTAATAACCATATTATGACATATAATCAATAAGAATGCCATCACTTTTTCTTGATCGTCGGTGCTATCCAGTCGTTATTTAATACTTTCTCTTGCGGCAGGTAGATTCGTAAATGCAAGTGAAAATCATCTTGGGACACCGGCAACCAGTTATTTTCCATGGCGACGTCATTCGGCGGGTCTTTTGACACGACGATATCCAAGGACCCATCCTCATTAAAGTTAAGGTCACTCCGGTCATTAATCGAATAACGATTCAAGGGATTATCGATCAAGAAATTAGCCGAATTATATGCTGTAATCGACCAAAAACCTTGGTCCTCAGTTGGGGGAAGACCATCTTTTTCAAAATGAATGGTGTAGCTTTGACTGCCATTTAAAATCTGATCGTCTTCATCCTTATCCACTCGGGGGTAGATGGCCGCTTCAACCGGATTCGCCCCTAGGCCCGCCAAGGCAACAAGGGCCCGATAACTATATTCCTTGCCAAACTCAGAGATTGGATGACCCAGATAGGTCCACTGATTCATTTTAATCGTAAATGCTTTGTTTTCTTCACTAAGAGTCTGGCCCAGATTTTCAATCATGTTTTTCCAGTTTTCTTCGCCATCAGCCCCTAGTAGTGAGGGATCAAAGGTCTTATTTGGACCGACATTAATGGTTTCCATCAGCGCCATGATCTCTTGGTCAATTTCTGCCGGGGGATTCTCAGCCATCAAGCGATTAGCGGTATCAAAATAGTCCTGGGGCGTCATTGCCATGACATGATTGATGGGAACAAAATCAAATTCTTCATTATACACTCCTGCCGGTGGCGTGAAATCCTCGCCCGATAGATAAGCATCTAGGGGCATAAATTGATATTGTTGCTGAATGGCATAGACATTTTCCAGATCATCAGTGCCTTTACAGACGATTCGACCAATAATCCAACCCATGTTTTGCGGCATAGCCAGCTCAACTAACTCAGCTGGAACCTCTCCTTGATAATCAGGACCGGTTAACAAATAGCTACGCGCTTCCTGAGTATCGCCACCGCTTCCCAGCAGGGCCACCGTATTGGTATAGGCGTCCACCAGCTGAATCGTCGCAAAGCGGTCTATCTTTGGCTTAGTCAGGACCATTGGTGAATCACTCAGGTCAAGAAACACCTGAGAGTAAATAGTATCGGTATTGGGTGTGACAACATCTAAGGACTTAGCACTCGCCAGTCCCTGGCCGTGAACAAATTGATTAATGGGTGCTTGTGACCCACTTGCTTCAACCGTATTGGTGATCTTCTTTTTAGTCGCATCAACCACGAGTAGGGGCAGGCTATAATTATAGGCCGCTTCAAGGACATCCCAGCTGACCTCATTAGCGGTCTCATCGGTAAGCGGAACGCTTTTCTCACCACAAGCTG
>CAZWEU010000127.1:0-1675 GCA_964632785.1 uncultured Lachnospiraceae bacterium
CACCATCAAACTAAAGTTTGATGGTGATTTTTTATCTTAGAACATTTAAATTTTTCTTGATCCTCTTCTTCTCCATATACATTTTCTCATCAGCTTCTTGGATTAGTTCATCAATATCTGTCTTCTTACTATACTCAACGATTCCATGACTAACACTGATAATATAGGGCCGCTTCTTATTGTCATTAATAGTTTCAAATTTATCAACAATTCGTTGCCACAAGGCTTCGGCTTGCTTAATATCCATATCATCAAGGATAATCAAAAATTCATCGCCGCCTTGTCTGATAATAAAATCAGACGCCCTAATTGTCGTCTTAATGGTGTCAGAAACACTCATCAGTAATTCGTCACCGAATTCATGTCCCAAATGATCATTTACCTGCTTTAGGCCATTGACATCAATAAAACACAAACTAAATAAGACCTTTCTTCGCTCGTCTTTATAGAGGAGTTGTTTTAATTTTTCATAGCCGGCCCTTCGATTTAAGGCTTTAGTCAGAGGATCATACTCTGAATAATATTTTATTTCATAGTATTTTTTTCGATTTAAATAAACCAACAAACTGACAAGCCCGGAAATTACCGCAATCACTATAAGTTGGTAAGAATTTTGCTTAAAAACATCTTTTATGATCAAAAGAGAGTCCTTTAAAAAATAGGGAGCTAAGGGATTTTCGTTAGTAATTAAAGAGACAATATGCCAGTTTTTATCGGAATAAATTATCTGTTCATCAATCTGGTATTGATCGCCCTGTTGATACTGGTGTGTCAAATGGACAGTCGTAAAGGTAAATAAACCATTTTCAGTGATGAACTGGCCCTTTTCTTCTTTTAGTCTTTCCCATTCATTCGGATAATCATTTGAAAAAGTAGCTTCTTTTTTATCTTCAAACATGAAATTCCATTCATTGCTCTCATCATCACAGGCCAGCCAATAGCCATCTGAATTAAGAAGGACAATTTGACCATCGCTATTTTTACTAAGTTCTTTGAAATTCTTTAAGACCGTATCGGCTAAATAGTTTAATACGATAATACCCTGAAATTGACCATCTTGATCGTATAAAGGGGTAGAGAAACGGATCATCGGTTTAAAGGGGTCTTCAATCTCCCCATTTTCAATATTTAAATCTAAAGGAGAGACAAGAACATTTTCATCTTCCAAAGCGGCGGTTTCATAAAAATAGTACCTGTCTTTTTTATTTTGCAGATCGGATTCTTCAACTAAAATTGCTTGCTTATGATCATGATTAATTCTAATGATTTCATTACCATTTTTATCAATAAAGCGGATTTGATCATAGATGCGTCTTTGATTTGAAAATTCGATCCAGTCTTTTGCTACTTGGTCCTTGTTTCTAGGATCGTATAATTGCTTTTGATAGACATGGTGTAAATAATGCAAATCCCCGAGTACCATGGTAAAATTTTGGCCTAATAATTGATTTTGAAAATCAATTAAGCTTTCTTCATTTTCCCTCAGTTCTGCATATTTAACATTATTAATTTGAACTTCAAAAACGTAGAAGACCAAAAAAGAAAAGAAAAAAATAAATAAAAAACTTATGATGAAATATAATTTCAAATGATTAGCTTTTTTGTTTTCCATAGCACTCACGATTAAGTCCGTATAATGGTGTAAAAAGAAAATAAAATAAATATGAGCCAAATT
>CAZWEU010000128.1:0-1659 GCA_964632785.1 uncultured Lachnospiraceae bacterium
CGGGATGAATCGTCTGTAGTTCAGCCGCCTGCTTCAACGTACAGCCAGATTGCTCAAACTCCTTGATCAGCTCGTCAATTTGCCAGCGATGCCAGTCATAAGGTGAGTGTGGTAACTTTTCAGGTTGGTCATATACTGTATAAGGTATTAAAAACCCTTGCCGGTTCATTTTCATGGCAAATCCGCATATGGAGCAAGTAATTTTCGCGAAACGAGCCCGCATAGCCAGGTTTTGACCACATGCCGGACACTTATGACACAAATGGTGCAGACCGCTGGTTGGTGCTGCTGACAGATATTTAAACTGATGATTCTTTTGCCAAGTATAATCATTGTAATCTAATGCTTCATTAATGGATGCGCTGATTTTCTGCTCACTCATCTGTGCTACATCTGCCTGGCGCAAGAGTACTTGGCTATCTACCATAACCCGGCCTGGCCGCAGCCAGCTTTCAGACCACCTTGGCCAGCTCAAATAAGCGCCTTGTGTTTTGATAACAACAACGGAACAGCCCATTTTTTTGATGAAGCGCGGCAGTGTATTATCAAGCGTATTCAAACTACCGTCAAAAGAACGCTGCCCTTCCGGATAAATACCCAGCACCCCTTGTTTTCGCAGAACGCGAAGCATATGCTTAACCGCATGTGTGTCCGTTCTAAACTGTACCTTTGGTATGGTCCGTACAGCTTCAAGCAAGTATCTTATAAAACCAACTCGAAAAAAAGTACTGGAGGTGACAAAGTGAACATGACGCGGCCAAAAAATAAGAGCCATATAAACAGGATCAAGAAAAGAAGGGTGATTACCAATCGCGATGACTGGACCTGTTAAATGCTTAATAGCTGGATCTTTACTGATTTTTGTGCGCAGAAACAAAACAGTTACCAATCTAAGCAGCTGCACAAGAACAAAATAGATAACACGAACTGGCGGCAAAGAAGCATCATAAGGTTTTTTATCTCTTTTCACACTTATGCTGAATCCTTTCTCTTTTCTTTCATCTATACTAATATACTACCGCTTTTTCATATCAACAATCAGGGCTGTTTTATACCCTTCATTGACAATGAAATGCGTTTTCTCACTGTATCCACGCTCAGGACCTTGACATGAACCGGCTGTCCAGTCCTGACTATATCCATAGGCTTGCTAATATAGCGATCAGCCAGTTCCGAAATATGTACGAGTCCATCCTGGTGCACACCAATATCAACAAAAGCACCAAAGTCGGCCACATTTCTAACCACGCCCTGTAAAAGCATATCTGGTTTCAGATCTTTAAGTTCCAGCACATCTGACCGTAAAGTAGGCTGCGGCAGGTCATCACGCGGATCACGGCCTGGCTTAGCCAGCGATGCCAATATATCACGCAGCGTCAGCTCGCCAAGCTTAGTTTTAGCCGCCAACTGCTTCTCATCAATCTGACATGCTTTTTCAGCTAAAGCGGGGGACGGCTCACATGAAAGCAGGCGGCCTAGTAAATACACTTGCTCATATGTTTCCGGGTGAACAGAGGTACTATCCAGCCATTCATCGCCATCTGGTATTCGCAGAAAGCCAGCACTCTGCTCGAAAGCTTTAGGCCCCATCCGCGGCACTTGCAGCAGCTCGTGCCGTGACTTGAAACGGCCATAGCTGTCGCGATAGCGGATGATATT
>CAZWEU010000129.1:0-1658 GCA_964632785.1 uncultured Lachnospiraceae bacterium
CAGAAATTAGCGGATTCTTAGTTGAAGACATTCATCCATTTGGGCCTTTTAATGCTAAAGGCTTAGGGGAAGTAGCGCTTAATCCAACTGCTCCAGCAATCCTTAATGCAATTTACAATGCTGTTGGGGTAAGAGTAAAATCGATACCGGTAAAAGCAAAGAAATTAGCAGAAGCGATCAAAGGCGATAAAGTTTATAAATAATTTGATTAACGCTTTTATTAAAGAGTAAAGAACAAACCAGCTTAGGTGATCAAAGCAATCTAAGCTGGTAAAATAAAATTGTTTTCGAAAAATTTTAGGCAGTTATTAATAAATGGAGGAATTTATATTATGGAAAATCAACCGAAATGGGCTTCAGCAGGACCGACCCTCAGCTTAATTTTTGGCATGTTATCGTTAATTTTTGCAGCCATCTTTTTGGGCTATATTGATCCTTCGGGAACCTATATTCTTGGCCTTCTTCAAATTGCTGTTTGGCCAGCATATTTAATTGGTGGCGTATTAATGCTTCGCGATGGTGATGTAGTAGGGGGCAATACCTTCTTTTACTTTGCGACTTTCTTTGGATTAGCGCCTGGACTAATTACCGTTGGAACCTATTTTGCCGATATTTTTGGTTGGGCATATGACCCAAAAGTACTTGGTATTGTTTGGTTGTGCGTAGGACTAACAGTTACTTTTACAGTGCCCGGTTTTAGAAAAGGGTCATCATTGCTCTTTTTAGTTATTCTTGCAGCTGGTCTGGCCATCGATTTTATTGGTTTAGCCTATCTCTTTACTGATTATGCCAATACATTTAATACGATTGCGGGTGTTCTTCTTATTTTTGTTGGTCTTGGGGGTGTTTACCAAGCCATCTCAGGTATATTGGCGGGGTCAGGAATTAATCTCCCGCAAGGGAAACCGTTTTTCAAAGATGATGATGAGGATATTAAAGGCGTCGTCTCTGAAATCGATCGTTAGAGAAAAATTAAAAAAGAAGTATTTACAAAAAATAGCGGCTATGATAGTCGCTATTTTTTTGCTATAAATTATTATTTTCCTAATAAGTGAGATAGAGGCATGATCGAGATTGGTAAGAATTATATTTTTACGGTTTAAATAAAGGCTAATGATTAGATTAAAAAAATTAAGAATCTCTTTAAAGCTGTGAATAATAGAGCGTTTAGGGTATGTTCAAAAGGAAAGTATCATAGAAAATATTTTCAAAATAGAGTATTTCAGGAGGAAATATTATGAAAAATTTAAAACTGGCTATTATTTACTATAGCATGACAGGGACGAATTTTCAGCTTGCCACTTGGGCTAAAGAGGGGGCAGAAGAAGTCGGTGCTGAAGTAAGAGTTGTCAAAGTGCATGAACTTGCACCAGCGGAGGCAATCGAAAATAACCCGGCGTGGAAGGCTCAGGTAGAAAGAGAAAAAGACCTTAAAGAAGCGACATCCGAAGATCTTTTATGGGCGGATGCGATAATTTTCTCATCTCCTACCCGTTTTGGAAATGTTGCCTCTCAGATAAAGCAGTTTATCGATTTGCAAGGGGGGGGATGGTCTCAGGGGAAGCTTGCCAACAAGGTAGTATCGGCGATGAGCTCAGCTCAGAATCCGCATGGTGGTCAAGAGCAAACGATCCAAGCGATCTATACGACCATGATGC
>CAZWEU010000130.1:0-1619 GCA_964632785.1 uncultured Lachnospiraceae bacterium
ATTGGATATGTTTCCATGTACGAGCGTGGATATGTTCCCGATAACAACAGGGGTTAAAAACGCAGTTTTGATAGCTATTCCCACCTCTCAAAACACGTTGAGTGCGTGGTATTGATGTCAAGGGTAAAAGATTGATTGGCGATAAATAACCACAGTAGCTATGACTTCTAACGGTATTGTAAAAAGCCTCAATATATTCAAAAACTATCTTATGCGCATGATCCTCAAAAATATACCTCTTTACAACTGCACTACTATGCGTTACTATATAGAGGTAGTAAGTAACACTACATACAAGAGATCCAAAATAAATAAGGAGGGATTGTTCTGGAAAACCTAACGGAAATGCTCAAAGGCGTGCTTGAAGGCTGCGTCCTTGAAATTATAAGCCGCAAAGAAACCTACGGCTACGATATCACGCGGCAGCTGAATGCTCTGGGCTTCGCAGATGTTGTAGATGGAACGGTGTATACTATACTGATCCGGCTTGAGAAAAACAAGTTGGTAGAGATCACTAAGAAACCCTCGGATATGGGACCGCCGCGGAAGTTCTTCGCACTCAACGACGCGGGACGAGAGGAACTGCTGAGGTTCTGGGAAAAGTGGGAATTTGTTTCGTCTAAGATTAACCAATTAAAGGAGAAAAAGTAATGAATTTTTGGGAAAAAATCACAGGTTACGATATGACTAAGGAAATGAAAAATTTTGAATTACGTGTTAAAAAGCTGCCGGCTGATTATCAAGCGGCATGGGAAAAAGTTAATACCAATCTTTGGGCGCACTCAGATTTCACTGGTCGCAACCTTATGCCAATTCTTGACGGAGTACTTGGATTGCTCGAAGAAACGGCGGCGGACGGCCAGAGTGTTAAAGATATTTTAGGTGACGATATCAAAGACTTCTGTTCAGCGCTGGCTGGCGAAGAAGGTGCAAAGTCTTTTCGCGACAAGTGGCGCGAACAACTTAATAATAATATCGCTAAAAAATTAGGCAAATAGGAGGACAAAATGAGAATAAAAGATATCGTCGAAGGCAAAAAAGAGTGGCGAGCGCATGTGGTGCGTGTCAAAGCGCTCCCGCAAGATTATCAGACTGTTTATAAAGAGATTCAACAGTATATCTTTAAGGTTGGTCCTGTTGAGCTAACCGACGGGCTAGGTTTGCTCACGGGGATCATCGATCTTTTTGAAGAGGGCGTGGCCTTGGGAAAAGGCGTGCTCCAAGTTACGGGGACTGACGTAGCGGCTTTCTGCGATTATCTAATCAAAGATTCAAAAACTTATTTTGACAGCTATCAATAATCTGTTGACCAAGAATTTAGCAAGGCCATGAGTCTTTCAAGAGCACAGAAGTCCTAAAGGGAATCGAAATTGCTCTGATGTATAAATTCGATATTCATTACTTTATTCATAGCCTCACTTACTGCATTGTCGTATGGATTTCTTCTTCTACTTAAAGAACGATCTATCTTAAAGGTCTCTAAAATAAGCTTCGTCCTTGGAATCTTTAGTAAAAAGTCTGTGCAAAAGTTCTGTATTCAGTGTAATATTTAGTTGAGTCATTTTGTTCCTCATCGATTAAGTATTTTCTGATAACTATATTTTAACCGAGAGTGAGCT
>CAZWEU010000131.1:0-1594 GCA_964632785.1 uncultured Lachnospiraceae bacterium
ATATAAGGCCGGTCGGCCGCCTCTTGATAAATACGCCGGGCTGCTTTTTCACCAATTCCTTCTAAGGCATTAAGGGGTGGTAATAATTTATTGCCAACAATGATAAAGTCTTTATAGTGAGACCGGTAGATATCGACATTCATAAATTCATAACCGCGACAAAGCATCTCCTCAACGACTTCCAAGACCGTCAAGAGCGCTTTTTCTTTATTGGTCGCCTTAACGTCGCGGATGGCCTTCATTTTCTGGAGGACAGGTCCCTTGCGAAGATACTGGGCATCGAATTCTCCGGCCCGGACCGTAAAGTAGGTGGCATAATAGGCCAGCGGGTAATGAACCTTATACCAAGCAATCCGAAAGGCCATGGTGACATAGGCAGCAGCATGGGCCTTGGGAAACATGTACTTTATTTTTTTACAGGACTCAATATACCAAGTGGGCACCTTATTTTCACGCATGGCCTCTTCCCATTCCGGCTGCAAACCCTTGCCCTTTCGGACGGCCTCCATAATGCTAAAGGCCATTTTTGCGTCTAAGCCCTGGTAAATTAGAAAGATCATAATATCATCCCGGGTACAAATCACTTCTTTAATGGTTGCTTTTTTCTCCCGGACCAGTTCCTCGGCGTTTGTCAGCCAGACGTCGGTCCCATGAGACAGGCCAGAGATCCGAATCAGGTCGGAAAAGCCAGTTGGTTTGGTATCGAGTAACATTTCCCGAACAAAGCCAGTGCCAAATTCAGGTATGCCACAAACTCCTAGGGGGGAGCTGAAGTTTTTATCCTTTAAGTCAAGGGCCTCGGTCGACAGAAAAAGACTCATCGTTTTAGGGTCATCCAAGGGGATCGTAACCGGATCAACCCCCGTAAAGTCCTTAAGCATCTTGAGCATGGTTGGGTCATCATGACCGAGGATATCGAGTTTTAGCAAGCGTCCGGAAATCGATTCATAGTCAAAATGGGTGGTAATGGTATCGCTATCGACATCATCAGCCGGGCGTTGGACGGGGCAAAAATCATAGATATCCTTATTCTCCGGAACAACCATGATCCCACCGGGATGTTGGCCAGTGGTTTTTTTAACCCCAGCACAACAGCCAATGACCCGGTCGATTTCAGCTCGTGGAATAACTTTCTCTTGCTCGTCAAAATAGTTTTTAACAAAGCCAAAGGCCGTTTTATCGGCAATCGTCGAAATGGTCCCGGCCCGAAAGACCTTGCCCTTACCAAAGAGAACCTCGGTGTAGCGGTGGGCTTCAGCCTGGTTTTCACCGGAAAAATTAAGGTCAATGTCGGGTTCTTTATCACCTTCAAACCCTAAAAAGGTTTCAAAGGGAATATCAAATCCATCCTTAATCATTAAACTCTCACACTCCGGGCAGTTTTTATCCTTTAGGTCGGGCCCCACCCCAACCTCATTAGAATCAAAAAACTCCGCATACTGGCAAGCTGGACACCGGTAATGGGGGGCCAGGGGATTAACCTCGGTGATGCCGCAGAGGGTCGCCACAAAGGAAGAGCCGACCGAACCACGGGAGCCAACCAAATAACCATCCTTCATCGAGTGTTCGACAAGTTTTTGAGCAATTAGGTAAA